>NZ_JDSS02000021.1:230030-245575 GCF_000584955.1 Candidatus Accumulibacter vicinus | reverse complement strand
CTATAGCATACGGACCGAGCAGGCTTATAGCGATTGGGTGTGACGGTCCAGCAACACGTCTTCAGCGCGTCGCCACCTGCTGCTGCAGGATGCGATCCAGCTCGCTCTCGGATAAGGGACCGAGCCGGCGCAGCAGAACCTCACGCTGCGCACTGATCACCAGTGTATAGGGCAGACTCAGCACGGTGTTCCCGAGCTGCCCGGCAAGGTCGACGCCAGCTGCGTCACCGATCAGCAGCGGGTAGCCAACAGGATAGGTTTCGGCAAAAGCGCGTATATTGTCTTTGCTGTCGAGAGCAATGCCGACAAACTGCACACCTTGTGGCCGATAGCGACCCTGCAGTCGCGAAAACGCCGGCATTTCGTCCCGGCAAGGCGGGCACCAGGTAGCCCAGAAATTGACGACCAGCGTTTTTCCTTGCCAACGCGAAAACGGATAAGACTGCCCATGCACGTCTTCGAGACTGCTGGCAAACAGGCGTGCCAGCGCCTCGGTCGTCGCCGCTGGCCAGGCCTGCAGCGGCGGACCGGAACGTTGCGACGCGGTGTAGATTCCAGCCAGCAGGGCAGCGGCAAACAGGCCGATCAGCACCGCGTTTCTCATCTGTCGGGCATGCAGTTGGCCGCCAACAGCCTATTGACGGCGTCCAGTCGAGCGCGTTCCCGAATTCTTCCGTCATGCGTTTTGCAGCTGACGCGCTCCTCGTCACGCGGGTAGATGACGAGGTTGACCACTTCATCATGACCGAGAATCGTCAGCACGGCCTCAGCACGATCGGTGCGTGGCAGACGATGGCGAAATGCCATTCCCTCATTGAGCAGAAAGATTTCGACGTCCTTGGCACTGTCCGGGAACAACTGAATGTCGATCTCGGCATAACGGCCGGCGCTGCCATCGAGCACCGATCCGGTCAGATAGGGATTGAAGCGTTGCAAGATCGCCATCAGCGACGCCGCAGTGCGCAGCAAATGCAGACTTCTAGCCTGCTGTTCCTGGTTCTGGAACAGGCGCTGGTAGATCCGCAGCTCGGCCTCGACTTCGCTGTCGTCAGGCATGCCCACGCTCTCCGGCAAGCCCAGGTTGCGTGCCGCCTTGCGTTTCGCCAGAGTGAGATCACTGATACCGTCCTGGGCCATCAGACGGGCGGCGAGCGCAGCCACACGGCTGCGTTGCTGTGAATTGCGCTGGCGATCCTGTCGGCCGCTCATGGATGAATCCCGCAGTGGTCTGGCGATGGCAGGGGTCTGGTCAGGGCGCGCGAAATCTCGGGCAAGGGTACAATCGCGTCTCCTCAGCCTGATTTTAACTTGGATTCGGGACATGCATATTCATATCCTCGGCATTGGTGGCACTTTCATGGCAGGCCTTGCGCAGTTGGCGCGTGCCGCGGGGCATCACGTCACGGGCTGTGACAGCGGGGTTTACCCGCCAATGAGCACACAGCTTGAGGCTGCAGAAATCGAGATCATTGAAGGCTATGATAGCGCGCAAACGGCTTTCGAACCCGATTGTTACGTGGTCGGCAATGCCATTACGCGCGGCAACACCCTGCTCGAGGAAATTCTTGACCGTGGCCTGCCTTACCTTTCAGGCCCGCAGTGGCTGGCCGAGAATATTCTCAAGGGGCGCTGGGTGATGGCGGTGGCTGGAACGCACGGCAAGACGACGACTTCCGCGATGCTGGCGTGGGTCCTTGAGGACGCGGGACTGAGTCCAGGCTTCCTGGTCGGGGGGGTGCCGGTAAATTTCGGGGTTTCAGCGCGACTATCCGGCAGTAATACGGACGCGCCGTTTTTCGTGATCGAAGCCGACGAGTACGATACCGCTTTCTGCGACAAGCGCTCCAAATTCGTTCACTACCGCCCACGGACCGCCATCCTGAACAATCTCGAATTCGACCATGCCGACATCTTTGCTGATCTGGTGGCGATCGAGACGCAATTTCACCATTTCGTTCGTACTCTACCGCGCCATGGACTGCTGGTGTCAAACGCCGCCGACGACAACCTTGCGCGTGTCCTGGCCAAAGGCTGCTGGACGCCGGTCGAGCGCTTCAACGACACCACCGGCTGGCGCGCAGAAGGGAGCGATGTCGACGGGTCGCTGCGGCTGTTGCACGGCGACGAACTGGTGGGCAGTACGTATTGGAGCCTGACCGGAACGCACAACCGCAGCAACGCAGTCGCCGTCCTGCTTGCGGCCAGGCATGCCGGGGTACCTTTTGTCAGAAGCCTGGCGGCGCTGTCACGCTTCAAGAATGTCAAGCGTCGTCTGGAACTGCGGGGGGCGGCTGGAGGTGTCCACGTTTACGACGATTTTGCCCATCACCCGACGGCAATTGCGACGACGCTGGCAGGCCTGCGCAGCAAGATCGGCAGCGACCGCATTCTGGCGGTCCTGGAGCCACGCTCGAATACCATGAAGCTCGGGGTGATGAAGGCCTTGCTGCCTGCCAGCCTTGGCGACGCCGACCTGGTCTTCTGCTACGCCGCGAATCTCGGATGGAGCGCTGCCGAAGCACTCGCTCCGCTGGGCGATAGAGTAATCATCGACGATGATCTCGACCGCCTGGTGACACGCATTGCCAGCGCCGCATGCGCTGGCGACCAGGTGCTGGTGATGAGCAACGGCGACTTTGGCGGCATCCACGACAAACTGCTGGCAGCACTCGCCGCCGGGCCTCTCAACGCAGGAAATGGTCCGCCAGAAGGGCCGCGAACAGCAGAGTCAAGTAGATGATTGAATAGCGAAAAGTCAGCCTCGCCAGCTTGTCGCTGTAATCACGCCACAAGGTGACGCTGTAGACCAGGAAAATCACATCGAGGATCAGTGCGCTGGCCAGATACCAGGGGCCGCTCATTCCCAGGGTGTAGGGCAACACCGTTGCAGCGGTGAGCATGACCACGTACAGCAGGCTGTGCAGGCAAGTGAAGCGGATGCCATGGGTTACCGGCAGCATCGGCAGGCCCGACTTGGCGTAGTCGGCACAACGGTAACACGCGAGCGCCCAGAAATGGGGCGGCGTCCAGATGAAAATGATCAGGAAGAGGATCAGCGCCTCCGGACCCACCTGACCGGTGATCGCCGTCCAGCCCAGGAGCGGCGGCATGGCACCGGAAGCCCCCCCGATGACGATGTTCATCGGTGTTGCCGGCTTCAGCAGCACCGTATAAACCAGAGCGTAGCCGAGGAAGGTGGCCAGCGTCAGCCACATCGTCAGGGGATTGACAAAGCTGTGCAGGATCCACAATCCGAGGCCGCCGACGAGGGTCGCCAGGGTCAGGGTTTCCGTGGACGAGACTTCTCCACGCGCCGTCGGGCGCGCGCGCGTGCGCGCCATCAATGAATCAATATGCTTTTCGATCAGACAGTTGATCGCTGCCGCAGCACCGGCGACCAGCGCGATCCCCACTGACGCCGAGACAAAAAGCGCGAATGGCGGAAATGATGGCGTGGCGAGAAACATCCCGATCATGGCCGTAAATACGATCAGGCTGTTGACCCGCGGCTTGCACAACTCGAAGAAAGCCCCCAGGCGTTGTCCGGCCGAACGACGGGTGCTTGTGCTGATAGCGGCCATATCTTACTGTTTTCTCCGACCCCTGGTCTTTCGGCAGATCCCGCGATCCTTGGCGGGTCCCCCCTTGCATGTCCGGTCTGCCCGGCTAGGCTTTGTGATATCAGTTGAAAAAGTGGATGCCGATCAGGATGTAGTCGATGAACAGCAGAATGGCAAATGGTACCATTGCCCACAGCCACTGCACCGTTCCGGTCGGCCCTGCAAACTTTGCCGGCTGCTGGCCGGCACTCCTGCGGTGCTCGAACATCGAGTAGATCGTGATGCCAAGCACAACGACAAACAGCACGGTGATGATGATCATGAAATAGCTGTGTATCTGGAGCGTATGACGGCTGATCGCGCCCACAGGCATTGGGAAGTCCACGCCGTACTGGGCATGGGCAAGCGATGGAAGCAGCGCCACCGATAGTGGAACGCTCGCTCGTTGACAAAAACGATGAAGTGCCTTCAATTTGTCTCCTTATGATTCTTGTCGGGCCAGGCAGCCCCGAGGATTTGTCTCAGCTCTGCGGCAAGCACCCTTTTCTGCTCTTCCGTCAACATACGACCGAGTTCGACCTCCCGGCCATGCGAGCGGATCAGCAAGCGATGACTTCGTTGTCCCGGAGGCTTCAAATACTGCAGTTGCGCCCAGTATGGCCGAAACTCGTGACGCTCTGCCAGCGCGCCACGGCGGGTCTCGATCGTCAGTTGCCCTGACGCCAGCGCAATTCTCTCGAAATCTTCTGCCGTTTTCTCGCTACATCGCAACGCCCACCACAGCAGCGCAAGCTCGAAGCCGGTAAACGGCAGAATCGGCCAAGCGCCAAAATACGAAAAAACCAACGCGATCGTGCCCGAAACCACGGCCATGGCGACAAACACCCGCTTGCGCTCAGCCACCGAAAGTGAGTGGTTCGGGCGAACCACCCACGTCCGCCCTGCCCCTGTCCGGGTTGCAATCAGGCTCATCAATCCCCTCCTCAATGGCCAGCCTCCCCGAACAACCTGGCTGGACTTGATACAAATCAAGGTATCGGCCGCGAAATTCTAGCACGGGGCCACACTTTGTTGGCAACAGGTCGCCCAACATCATGTTCGCGGCTGCTCATGGCACATCGCAGCCAATGCGTCCTTTGACACTGCTCCCTAGCGCAGGCGCTCCCGCCAAACTGCGAAATCTGCGCCGTGGCTTCTGAAGAACGACATCCCTTCGGCACGAGAGCACGCTTTCGCTCACCGTGTCGTCGTTGATCACAATGTCATTGTTGTCTTCCTTGATTTTTTTAGCGGCCAATTGATCCATATCAATTATATTGTGATAGCCTTCGCGGCTGGTGAAAAACTGGAACGGGGCTCGCACGAGCCCTTTTTGGTCGATTTTTGAATGCGTCAATGCATTCGCCGATGCGGTTCCGCGTGGCAAATGCACTTGATGGGGAGAGGGAAAAGATGTCACGAGACTCAAACAAGAACCGCCACCTGAATCGTTTGCGACTGGCTAACGCCGGGCTGCTTGCTGGAATGTTCGGCATGCTCAGTGGCGCCGCGAACGCTGCCTGGCAACTCAATCTGCAAGAACCCGTGACCGCTGCAGCCAAGCGCGTCTACGACCTCCATACCCTGCTGACCTGGATAATCTTCATCATCTTTGCCGGAGTCTTTGCGGTTGTTGCCTATTCGCTGGTCTTTCACCGCAAGTCCAAGGGCCACCAGGCGGCTGACTTCCATGACAACACCACTGTGGAACTGGCCTGGACCATTGTTCCGGCGCTGATTCTGATCGCGATAGCCTTCCCGGCCACTTCTGCCCTGGTCAACATGCGTGACACCTCGCAGCCCGATCTGACAGTCAAGGTTACGGGGTACCAGTGGAAGTGGGGCTACGAATACCTCACCGGTGACGCTGCCGGAGTCAAATTCATGAGTGTGCTTTCCACTCCGCGCGACCAGATCGAAAACAAGGCCCCCAAGGGCGAGCACTATCTGCTGGAAGTCGATCGCCCACTGGTGGTACCGGTCGGAAAAAAGGTGCGCATTCTCACGACGGCGACCGACGTGATTCACAACTGGTCGGTTCCAGCCTTCGCCGTGAAGACCGACGCGGTTCCTGGTTTCCTGCGCGATACCTGGTTTCGTGCTGACAAGGAAGGCACTTACCGCGGCCAGTGTTCCGAACTCTGTGGCAAGGACCACGGCTTCATGCCGGTCGTGGTGGAAGTGGTCTCCGATGAAAAGTACGCCGCCTGGGTTGCCGATCAGAAGCAACAGATGGCTGCGGCAACGGACGATCCGAACAAGATCTGGAAGCTCGATGAACTGGTTGCCCGTGGCGAGAAGGTCTATACGGCCAACTGTGCTTCCTGCCACCAGGCGAACGGGCAGGGATTGCCGCCCGTGTTCCCCGCCCTGGACGGATCGAAGATTGTCAAGGGCCCGAAAGAAGGTCATCTCGACATCGTCATCAACGGCAAACCGGGCACTGCAATGGCGGCCTACGGCCCACAGTTGAGTGATACGGATATCGCGGCCGTTGTCGCCTACGAGCGGAACGCATGGACCAACAAACTCGGCGAAGTCATTCAACCCGCCGAAGTCAAGGCGCGTCGCGGTAAGTGATCGCGCTACCGGCCCTCAGGAGAAACTGATTATGCAAGCCACGCACACTGCCGGACATGCCGGCGATCATCATCATGACGACCACGCCCACTATCCGAGCGGCTGGAAGCGCTGGGTGACCACGACCAACCATAAGGACATCGGTTCGATGTACCTGTGGTTCAGCTTCGTGATGTTCCTTGTTGGCGGAGCGATGTCACTCATCATTCGCGCCGAACTGTTCTCCCCGGGACTGCAGTACGTGTCCCCGGAGTTCTACAATCAGATGCTGACTCTGCACGCCCTGATCATGGTCTTCGGCGCGATCATGCCGGCTTTCGTCGGCTTCGCCAACTGGATGATCCCGATGATGATTGGGGCCTCCGACATGGCATTCGCGCGGATGAACAACTGGAGTTTCTGGTTGCTGCCACCAGCCGCCATCCTTCTGACGGTGTCGATCTTCGTGCCCGGCGGCGCTGCCGGAACGGGTTGGACCCTCTACCCTCCACTGTCGGTACAGATGGGGATCGGGATGGACATGACCATCTTTGCCGTCCACATCCTTGGCATGTCGTCGATCATGGGTTCGATCAACATCGTCACTACCATTCTCAACCTGCGTGCACCCGGCATGACCCTGATGAAAATGCCGCTGTTCTGCTGGACGTGGCTGGTCACGGGTTTCCTGCTGATCGCGTCCATGCCGATCCTGGCTGGTGCGGTGACCATGCTCCTGACCGATCGTCATTTCGGGACCACTTTCTTCAATGCGGCCGGCGGTGGTGATCCGGTACTGTTCCAGCACATTTTCTGGTTTTTCGGCCACCCTGAAGTCTATATCATCGCCTTGCCCGCCTTCGGCGTCGTTTCCCATGTGATCCCGGCGTTCTCGCGCAAGCATCTGTTCGGCTATGCCTCGATGGTCTATGCAATTGCCGCGATTGGCCTGATCTCCTTCTTTGTCTGGGCGCACCACATGTATGTAACAGGCATCCCGCTCACGGGGCAACTCTACTTCATGTATGCGACGATGCTCATCGCCGTGCCAACAGGGGTGAAGGTCTTCAATTGGGTTACCACCATGTGGCGAGGGTCGTTGACCTTTGAAACCCCGATGTTGTTTGCGCTCGGCTTCCTCGTGCTGTTCACCATTGGCGGACTGACGGGCCTGGTACTGGCGATCACGGCGGTGGACATCCAGTTGCAAGATACCTATTACGTCGTAGCCCACTTCCACTATGTCATGGTCGCCGGAGCGCTTTTCTCCGCCTATGCCGGCCTCTATTTCTGGTTACCAAAGTGGACCGGTCACATGTACAACGAAGGTTTGGGGAAACTGCACTTCTGGCTGTCGATCATCTTCTTCAACATCGCCTTTTTCCCGCAACACTTCCTTGGTCTGGCGGGCATGCCGCGGCGGATTCCCGACTATTCGCAGCAGTTCGCGGACTTCAACGTAGTGTCCAGCGTTGGCGCCTTCGGCTTCGGTTTGAGCCAGTTGCTGGTCTTGATCGTCGTCTTCCAGGCCTTGAAGGGCGGCGCCAAGGCAGGAAGCCGGCCCTGGGATGGCGCACACGGACTGGAGTGGACGGTGCCCTCGCCTGCTCCGTACCATACGTTTGAAGATCCTCCGGCGTTCAATGTGGCTGAGGCACATACATGACCCGCGACCCGTCATCGCGAGAACAGGGCAGCCGCCGCATTGCAATCGGCCTCGCCCTGTTCGCAACCGCCGTCTTTCTTAGCTTCATCATCCGCCAATGGATCGCCAGCAGTTGAACCCTGAACCCGGCCCACTTGCAGCCACCGCTGCCAACACACGACCACAGGCAATCAGTAACGCCCGCATCGCTGCGGTCATGCTGACTGTAGTGGCCGGCAGCCTGCTGTTTGTCGCCGCGCAGCCGCGGCTATACCGGGCCTTTTGCGAATGGACCGGTCTGTACGACATTGACCGTGCGGAACAGGTTGCAATGCCATCGCTCCCGGGACGACCCGTGACGTTGGAGTTTGATGCCAACAGTCATGAGAGTGGGCTGCTCTTTCGTCCCCAAATGAACAGCCTCACGACCAAGACTGGCGAGATCGTACACGTGGTCTATCGGGTCGAAAATACGCGCAACAGCACGGTGATCGGACAGGCGGTTCCTAGCTATGGCCCGCAGCATGCAGGAAGCTATGTGAAGAAGCTGGAGTGCTTTTGCTTCAAGCAGCAAACGTTTGCTCCGCACGAGGTCCGCGAAATGAACGTCGTCTTCCTGCTTGATTCAAAACTGCCAGATGACGTTGGTACGGTCACACTTTCATATACTTTCTTCGAAGTACCCGTACCGTCGGGTGGCAGCGCGAATTCATCGCCAACACGCAAGGAAAACCGGACGTGAATGATGTGGTCGTGAATCCACAACAACAACCGAAGGGCGGGTTGTTTCGTACCATTCGTACGGTTGCTTGGGGGCTGTTGGGGATACGTGGGCACAAGCCGTACGCGCACGATGCGCCACCGCTGTCGCCGTTGAAGTTGTTGATCACAGCGCTCGCTTTCATGCTGGTATTTGTGCTTGCACTGGTCAGCGTGGCAATTTACATCAGTCGTCATTGATCGGACGCATGAGAAAAAAGTAACAGGACCATAACGACAAATATGATTTGGAGGGAATCAAGATGAGTTACCCCGCATCAGCTAGCCGCTATTTCGTTCCCGAGCCTTCGCACTGGCCGGTAGTTGGGTCGCTTGCGTTGCTCTTGCTGGCAACCGGCGCCATTCTGACGTTTAACTCGATTGCCTACGGCGGTTACTTTTTGCTCGGTGGGTCTGCCGTTCTGACGGTCATGCTGTTTGGCTGGTTTGGACGCGTGATTGGTGAATCGGAAGGCCAGCGCTATAACCTGCAGGTGGATCGTTCCTTCCGTTGGTCGATGGCCTGGTTTATCTTCTCAGAGGTGATGTTTTTCGCAGCCTTCTTTGGCGCGCTCTTCTATGTTCGCGTTCTGTCCATTCCTGACCTGGCCAGTGCCGAGCAGGCAGCGCTTTGGGAAGGCTTCAAGAATCAATGGCCAACAGCTGGTCCTGCGGCCAAGGATGCCTTCACACCGATGCATGCATGGGGCATCCCAGCGATCAATACCCTGCTGCTGCTGAGTTCGGGGGCAACGGTGACCTGGGCGCACTGGGGATTGGTTGCCAACAAGCGGCAGCAATTGATCATCGGCCTGTTCCTGACCGTGCTGCTTGGCCTGCTCTTCCTGGGCCTGCAGGTTTACGAATACCGTGAAGCCTATAGCCACTTCAACCTCAAGATGACCACAGGTGTGTACGGTTCAACCTTTTACATGTTGACCGGTTTCCACGGTTTTCATGTGACGCTCGGTGCGACAATGTTGATCGTGATCCTTTTGCGGGCAATGAAGGGACATTTCACTCCCGAGCGACACTTTGCCTTTGAAGCCGTTGCCTGGTACTGGCACTTTGTGGACGTCGTCTGGCTCGGCTTGTTCGTCGTCGTCTATTGGCTCTAACTCTTTCCAACTGACCCCGTGGCGCACCAAGCGGTGCGCCACGCTCGCTGCAATTACAGGCGGTCAACAATCCAGCCGAACCAGTGCGCGGCCATCAATAGTAGAAACAGTCCGAACGAAAGACCGACACGCAAGGATAGTGCCTTGACCGCTCTGTTCTTGTCTGGGCCGTGATCGCGATAGATATAGACCAGAGCGCTGCCGAGACTGGCGATGATCCCGACCAGCATCAGCATGACAAAGATGCGCATGGATTCTCCTTCTGAAATGCCACAGTCTACCCTAGTCTAGGACGCATGGTCCGCATACGACAACAACCTGAGCACAGCCGTTCTGCCGATGTCGATCTTCCCCTCCTCAAGCGCGCGCCTCTGCGCCTGCTGCTGATCATTTTGGTCGTTCTGACGTGCCTCGCCATGTCCCGCCTGCAACTCTGGCGTGCGGAGACTCGGGGCGAACGCTTCGCGCGCGAGCAGACCGCCCTCATCTCAACACCCATTATTTTGTCGGCTCAGCAGCGCGACCTCGAGAGTCTGATCGACAGGGCGGTGACCGCACGCGGTCACTGGCTTACAGAGAAAACGATTTTTCTGGATAACAAGATCTATCGCAGTCGCCCCGGCTATCATGTGCTCACGCCTTTACAATTGTCGGGTAGCCACTCCGTCGTATTGGTCAATCGCGGCTGGATCCCTGCACCGCGACTACGCTCCGAGGTTCCATCCATTGCCTCGCCGACAGGTGAAATCGAGATTACCGGAGTGGCTCACAACTTTGAAACCAGAATATTCGAATTGCAGAATACCTCGCCGGAAGGACCCGTCTGGCAACATGTACGGGAAGCAGATTATCGCCAGCTTAGTGGCTTGGACGCATTACCGGTGATTCTGATGCAAACGGCTGCGAACGGCGATGGTCTGGTCCGTGATTGGGCCACGCCCGACAATCCCGCGATCAAACACTATGGCTATGCGGCAATGTGGCTGGTATTCGCGCTCATGGCTGCAGTTTACGGCGTCCTTGCAAGGACAGTACAATGACCTCCGAGAAACAGGCGGGAGAGGATGTCCCTGTGAGCCAATCACTCGCCTCTGTTACCACAGCTTCGAACCCGACCAAGGGTCGATTGATACTGCTAGCGATCGTTGCGATAGGCGCGTTGCCGCTTCTTGCCGCGCTGTATTTTCGCTATGTCTCACCACCGGAGGTCAAGGCAACGGTTGGTCTGCCACTTGAGCCCGTAGCGCTCCCGTTTGAATTCCTGCGACGCTCCGATGGGAAGCAGCTGGAGCATCGAGAAGTCAGCGGCAAGTGGCTGGTGATTTTTGCGGCGCCCGGCGACTGCGATGCACGGTGCCAGCACACACTTTATCTGACGCGGCAGGCGCGCACCGCACAGGGACGCAATATGGAACGGATCGACCGCCTTTGGCTGATCACCGATGCCACGCCACCCGCCGCAACCCTGTTGGCGGCTCACCCTGACCTGGTTCTGGTTTACGCGACAGACGCCAAGCTGATGGACCTTCTTGGGGGACATCAAAGCCGCCATATCAATCTGGTAGACCGACGTGGCCTGGTGGTCTTTCGCTACCCTGACAATCCTGACCCCACGGCCTTCATCCGCGAACTCGGGAAACTGGTCAAGCTTTGACGACAGGAATGGCTTACCACTCCCTGCGCCTCGGGAGGCTCAGAACCAGATTCTCAGGTCAATCTTTTTCCACTAGGGAAGTCAAATTCGCCCGCATCTTCTGCATCGCCTTGACTTCGATCTGGCGAATTCGCTCGGCAGAGACGCCGAATTCCGCCGCAAGTTCGTGCAAGGTTGCCGAGTGGTCATCAGTCAGCCAACGCGCCTCGACAATGCGACGGCTACGCGGATCGAGAACGGCCAGCGCACTTTGCAGTCCATCATTCTGCAAGTACATACGCGCACGGGATTCAAGCACATGGAGTGGTTCACTCGAATGGTCGGAGAGATAGGCAATCGGAGCAAACGCGTCCTCATCGTCATTGTTGCCTTCCAGCGCCAGATCATGACCTGATAGTCGAGTGTCCATCTCGATCACCTCGTCCGGTTTGACGGACAAGCGATGCGCAATATCCGCCACCTGCAACGAACTAAGGCCCTCGCTATTCGCTTTCATGCCGCGCAGATTGAAGAACAGCTTGCGCTGCGCCTTGGTCGTTGCCACTTTGACCATCCGCCAGTTCTTCAAGACGTACTCATGAATCTCCGCCTTGATCCAGTGGATGGCGAACGAAACCAAGCGCACTCCGCGCTTAGGGTCGAAACGCTTCACCGCTTTCATCAGGCCGATATTACCTTCCTGAATCAGATCGGCGTGTGACAGGCCGTATCCGAGGTACCCGCGCGCGATGGCAATGACTAAACGGAGATGCGAAAGGATCAACTGCCGTGCCGCATCGAGATCTTCCTCCTCGCGAAAGCGGGTAGCCAGACGAAACTCTTCTTCCTCGCTGAGTAGCGGAAATTGCCTGACCGCCTGGATATAAGCATCAATGCTGCCGACTGCAGCAGCCGTCGGAAAAGCCAAGGCTTGCGTCATAGGATAATTCCTCCTTCACGTTACTGGTTATGGATTCTATTTTAGCACTCAATGCCTGAGAGTGCTAATTGACAGGATAGTTCGTCTGGCCCAATCCCTACACCAGAACTGCGGCGAAAAATTTTCCCCCTTTGCTGTAAGTAATTCCGCAGTGAAAACGTCTAAGCAATGTCAGAGAACTGGTTAAAGAACGGCCAGCTTTGACCCAATCCATCCAATGAAAGGAAAATCAAATGTCAAATCAACTGTCTGGTGTCGCTATCGCTGCTACTGCGGCAGCCCTTCTTGCCACTGGCAGCATCATGATGCCCAGCGTTCACGCCGCGGAAGGAGGCTCGGTACACTGTGCCGGCATCAATTCGTGCAAGGGTCATTCCGAATGCAAAACAGCCAAGAGCGAGTGCAAAGGAACGAATGCCTGCAAGGGCCAAGGCTGGGTAACCAAGGCCAGCGCCAAGGAATGCACCGATGCGGGCGGCAAGGTAGTCAAGTAAGCTGCTGCAATGCGGCGTGACCGGGCTGTGACCGGGCTGCCACCGGCCAACGGTCACGCCCCCGGTGCCAACCTGAAGGAGGGGCAATGCGCAAGACCCTTAACGGCTTCGGCCTAGGCCTTCGTACTGAACATTATCGGGATTTTGTCGAGTCTCCATGGCATGTGGACTGGCTTGAGATCATTTCCGAGAACTATCTCGTCGCGGGGGGTAAACCCCTTTACTATCTCGATCGCATCCGCCGCGACTATCCGATGGTGATGCACGGTGTTTCGCTCTCGATTGGCAGCTGCGATGCCCTTGATTCTGCGTACTTGCGGCAGTTGCGAGCGCTGGTCGACCGCGTTGAGCCTGCCTGGGTTTCGGACCATCTGTGCTGGACCGGAACCGGATCGTTGAACCTCCACGATCTGTTGCCACTGCCTTACACCGAGGCCACCCTGCGGCAACTCGAGCCACGCGTGGCACAGGTACAGGAGGCTCTCGGCCAACCACTATTGCTGGAGAACGTTTCCAGCTATGTACGCTACCGCGCCGACGAGATGAGCGAATGGGAGTTCATCCGCGAATTGGTCAGGCGTACTGGCTGTGAGTTGCTGCTCGACGTGAATAATGTTTACGTGAGCAGCGTCAATCACCATTTCAATCCGCACACCTTCATTGATGCCATGCCGCTTACTGCAGTTCGCCAGATCCATCTTGCCGGACACGAGGAGCATGGCAGTTACCTCATCGATACCCATGATCAACCGATTTGCGAGGCAGTCTTTGATTTGTACCTATATACAGTTAAACGACTTGGTTCGATACCAACGATGATCGAACGCGACGACAACATTCCACCACTCGCGGAACTCATCGCTGAACTCGACTGCGTTCGTGCGCTGGCACAGCGCATCCAGACCGAACAGGCAGCATGAGCACCCTGGCCGATTTGCAGCAGCGCTTCCAGCAGAGCATTCTGCGTGACCATTCCACTCCGGGCCTATTTGCTGCGGAGGGAGCGCTGCTGGCGGGAGGGGGAATGGGCGTTTACCTGCAGGCTTACCGTGCCCGCCTGACGGCGGCTCTGGGAGACAATTTCCTGGTTCTGCAGCGGGCACTCGGCGATGACGCCTTTGCTGTTCTGGCGCACGCGTATATCGATGCGCATCCATCGCATTTCCGTTCGATTCGCTGGTTCGGCCACAGGCTGGTGGAGTTTCTTGCTGCTGCCCCGGAACGTTTACCACATCCGGCGGTGCTTGACCTGGCACGGATGGACTGGGCAATGCGTACGGCCTTCGATGCTGCAGATGCCGCCGCCCTGACCGCCGACGATCTTGCTGCGTTGCAGCTTGAAGACTGGCCCCAACGGCGATTCACCCCCCTTCCCTCCTTGCAGATGATCGATCTGGCGTGGTGTGTCGAGCCGATCTGGAAAGCGCTCGATGCGGATGCCGCAACCACTAGCGAGGAACCGAAACCATTGGCACATGTACTGCTGATCTGGCGGCCGACGCTCGATTGCTGCTGGCGGTCTTCCGATACCTGCGAAGCAGCGGCCCTGCGGGCCTTGACCCAGGGGGCCAGTTTCGCCGACTGTTGTACGGTGATTGCCGAATCCGGAGTACCGGAACCGGCGCAGACGGCTGCCGCTTTTCTCCAGCGCTGGATCGCCGAGGGCCTTCTGGGTAAGGAATGAGCGGAACATGCCCATACTCCCGGGAAACCCCATGACGACGAGGTGTACGGACTGCGGCACCGCCTTTGTCTGCGGTGCGGTAGCCGGTCTCCCCAGTTGCTGGTGTATGAAAAAACCGACGCTCTCCCTCGAAGCGAGCGCGGCTGCCGCCGGCTGTTACTGCCCGGCCTGTCTGGAGCAACGGCTCAGCGCTCAGGCATCCGCTCCGGAAGCATGAGAATCGCGTCGCGGTTGCTCCACGAAAAACACTTCCCAGCCGCTTCGCGCCACGGCAACCAGCAGTAACGCAAGTGCTCTTCGACAGCAAGGGTGACCGGCTGTGCTGCCGGAAGCAGCAGAGAGAAGACATGCTCGGTATTGTGCAGGATACCCGGAGCATAACGATGGCGCCATTCGGCAAAAATCTCGTAGCGATTGCTGAGCTGCCAATCCACAAGGCCCTCGGCAAGTACCCTGATCCCGGTTTCCTCTCCGACTTCACGGACGGCAGTGGTCAACAATGGCTCGCCCTCTTCCTGGCTGCCAGTCACGGACTGCCAGTAGCCTGCATGGGCAGCGCGTTCGAGCAGCAGTACCTGCAAGTCCCGCGTATGGATCACCACCAGCACCGACACCGGCTGCTTGTATTGCTTCATGCCAGAATCGGGAGAGCCGCCAGTCCGTCAACACGAAGATCGTAAAATACCCACATTGGTAAATCCTGCAAGCGCCATTCGGCAATGGCCGCGGCAAACACCTCGTTTACCGCATGAAAAGACGCCGGATCCTGGGCTTGCAGGATTTCAGCCCGGGTGATGATCAGGACATAACCGGCGGCCTCAAACCACGAAAAATCGGTCAGACAATCCTTGAGGGCATCCAGGTTATGTCCGTACCACTCGGGCAAATCGAGATCTCGTCCGAGTGTCGAAAGTACGATGTCGATGCGGTCAGAGTCGTCAAAACTGATGTCAAAACAGGCGAAGCCGGCCGCTTCCGCAGCAGCTTTGACGACCCTGTGACCAGTCAAAGGCAGATGGTAAATACCGGCCTGTGTTGCATCCTCAAGCAGGTTCTGCAAGTCGTTCTGGCTCATGGCTATTCGCGTATGCGGCGGAAGCTGCGGTAATGATCA
>NZ_JDSS02000021.1:223302-230005 GCF_000584955.1 Candidatus Accumulibacter vicinus | reverse complement strand
AGAGGGACGCGACATCGCCGTCGCGTCCCTCTCCGGCAATGATTCGTCGCGCTCCACGGTCGCGACTACCCGGCGTCGGCACCGTGTACTCTCGATAGTAGCCGCGTGGCTGCAAGGGCAAGTGTTTCTCGAAATTGCCAAATATGCTTCCATCCTTGCGCGGGTAGGGAAAGGGTCCGCCCTGCCGAATCAGACGCAGAGTCTGTACGGCCTCGGGTGGCAAATCGGCGAACGCAATGCTCGCCAGGGACCTGGGTTCACGTGCCTGGGCTACGCCAGGCAGACCACCGAACAGCGCGGCCAGCAGCAACAGCCGCAGAAGGGTCACGACTTTCAGCACCTGCAATTACCCTTTGCCAATCTCGACCTGCGTTTCGACTCTCTGGCGCAGACGGATGTGCAGTTCCCGGAGTTGTTTTTCGTCCACACCGCTCGGTGCGTCGGTGAGCAGGCACTGCGCACGCTGGGTTTTCGGGAAGGCGATCACGTCACGGATCGACTCGGCTCCGGCCATCAGCGTCACGATGCGATCCAGGCCAAAAGCCAGACCACCGTGGGGAGGAGCACCGTACTTGAGGGCATCGAGCAGGAAACCGAACTTGAGCTGCGCCTCTTCCTTACCGATACCGAGCGCCCTGAAAACCTGTTCCTGGATTGCCGCACGGTGAATCCGCACCGATCCACCACCGAGCTCGGAACCGTTGAGTGCCAGGTCGTAGGCTTTGGCCAGGCAGCGTCCCGGATCGCTTTCGAGCAATGACAGATGCTCGTCCTTCGGACTGGTGAAAGGGTGGTGGCAAGCCGTCCAACGCTTCTCTTCTGGGTCATAGTCGAACATCGGAAAGTCGACAACCCATACCGGCTCCCAGGCATGGCCATTGACGAAGCCTTTTTCATGTCCGATTCTGGTGCGCAGGGCACCGAGCGCGTCGTTGACCACCTTGCATCTGTCGGCACCAAAAAAAATCAGATCTCCCGACTGCGCGCTGGTCCGCTCGACGATCGTCTGCAATGCGCGCACGTGCAGGTTCTTGACGATCGGTGATTGCAGGCCCGCCTCGTTGAGCTGCGTGACATCGTTGACCTTGATGTAGGCCAGCCCTCTGGCGCCATAGATGCCGACAAACTGGGTGTAGGCATCGATCTCGCCACGAGTCAGGCTGGCCCCACCGGGAATGCGCAAGGCAGCGATACGACCTCCCTCGCTGTTGGCGACACTGGCAAAGACCTTGAAAGGGACATCCTTCAGCGCGTCGGCGACTTCGACGAGTTCGAGAGTCACGCGCAGATCGGGCTTGTCTGAACCATAGCGATGCATCGCTTCAGCATGGCTCAGGCGCGGGAAGGGATTGGGCAGATCGGCAGCGATCGCCTCCTTGAACACCGCCCTGATCAGTGCTTCCATCAGTTCGATGATTTCGCCCTCGCTCATGAACGAGGTCTCGATATCGATCTGGGTGAATTCCGGTTGACGGTCGGCGCGCAGATCCTCATCGCGGAAGCACTTGGTAATCTGATAGTAACGGTCAAACCCGGCAATCATCAGTAACTGCTTGAAAAGTTGCGGTGACTGGGGAAGGGCGAAGAACTGGCCGGGATGCACTCGCGAGGGAACCAGATAGTCGCGTGCGCCCTCAGGAGTGCTCTTGGTGAGCATCGGGGTTTCGATGTCGATGAAACCGGCATCGTCCAGAAAGCGGCGGAAGGCCCGCGCCGTGCGGTAACGAAGTTGCATGTTGTTCTGCATCTGCGGACGCCGCAGGTCAAGCACCCGGTGCAGCAGACGAATGTTCTCCGACAGGTTCTCTTCGTCGAGCTGAAACGGTGGTGTCACCGACGGATTAAGGATTTCCATCTCGTGGCAAAGAATCTCGATCGCACCGCTGGCGATGTTGGGATTGACCGTGCCCTCAGGTCGGGCGCGGACTTTGCCGGTAATCCGCAGGCAGAACTCGTTGCGGACCGACTCGGCGGCCTTGAACATCAGCGGACGATCGGGGTCGCATACGATCTGTGCCAGACCCTCGCGGTCGCGGAGATCGACGAAGATCACGCCGCCATGGTCGCGGCGCCGATGCGCCCAGCCGCAAAGCGTGACCTCCTGGCCAATAAGCTGTGAATCGACTTGCCCACAATAATGAGTACGCATGCTGTTTTCCGAGTGACTTGTTTGAGGTTATGGCCGGCTGGAAGCGTTCGCGGTCTGCGGTCGTAAAGGTGGAGCCACAACGCCCATCGAGATCACGTACTTCAGTGCGGTGTCCACGCTCATGTCGAGTTCGATGACTTCCGTTCTCGGCAGCATCAGAAAGAAGCCCGAAGTCGGATTCGGTGTCGTCGGCACGTAGACGCTGACATGCTCGCCATCGAGATGCCGAAGCACTTCACCGCCCGGTTGACCGGTGAGAAAAGCAATTGTCCAGGAGCCACGCCGCGGATATTCGATCAGCAATGCTTTGCGAAAAGCGTTTCCGGATGATGAAAAAAGCGTGTCTGAAACCTGCTTGACACTATGATAGATCGAATTGACGACCGGAATGCGTGCCAGCAACAACTCCCACCAGGCGACCAGCCGCTGCCCGATGAAATTGGCAGCGAGGAGCCCGGTGAGAAAGATGATCAGCAAGGTCAGGACCGCCCCGACACCCGGAATGTCGAAACCCAGCACCGTGCGCGGATGTATCGCTTCCGGCAACAAGCGCAAGGACTGATCCATGGCCCCAACGATCAGCACCAGTACCCAGGCGGTGATTGCCAGAGGAACCCAGATCAGCAAGCCGGTGATGAAATAGCGCTTGATCAGTGGTCGGCGCACGCCGTCGCTCCGGTCACGCAGGTAGGCCCTTTTTCCTGGGATGTCTGGGTGCTTGTTTCGCTTGGTTTTTCGTTTTCTTCCGGTTTTTCGGTCGACGCAGGCGATTTACCCCCCTTGAAGTCGGTTGCGTACCAGCCACTGCCTTTCAACTGGAAACCGGCAGCGGTCAGCTGCTTGGTATAGGTGGCCTGACCGCATTGGGGACAGATGTGCAATGCCGCGTCGCTCAGTTTTTGCAAATGATCTTTCTCGAAGCCACAGGAACCGCAACGATAGGCGTAGATCGGCATGAGTAACCCTCAGAAAACGCTTGAAAACCTGTGATTATACGCGAACTGCGGCAGGTCAGGCTGCTGCGTGCGCCAACGGCGTACTTCGGCGCAGCTTCAAGATGACATGCCCTGTGTGCACATGCCGAGTTCCCTGGTCAGCGGCCGCTTACGATGAGCAAGGTACTGCTGGCCGTGGATTTCCTGGCCAGCACGCCGCAACGAGGTTGCGATTGTCCGGCCGGACAGTACTGCGACAGCGGTCGCACCCTTGCCCGCCATACTGCGTGTCAGCTCGTTTCCTCTTCCAGCGAGGCATTCGACATCGGCTGCCAGGGGCGAAAGTTCAGCAGTTCCTCCCAGACATCGCCGTCTTCGTCATACATGGGCCATTTCAACGGGTCGGTCGTGGCTGGGAACGGGTGCTCGTCGAGCAGCGTCACCAGAACCCTGGTCGGTTCGGTGATCTGCACCGATTCATCGAAGGAAACAACGCCCGAGGGGAAAAGAGTTGCGCGCAGGGTGTTCAGCATGGTGTGCTCTCCAGAAACGAAGAAAGTATTGGTCGAAGAACGGCAATTCGTCAAATCCCTCGACAGCACAGGGGGCGTAAAGAACAGAGGGAAGCTCATCCAGACCGACATCCTGGACGCCGATGCCTCGCAGATCGTGGCCGATTTGTGGAAGCCACGCAATGCTTTGCAAGAGCAACAAAATGTGGAAAAATGCGGTAACTAATCGATTTGCAGGTTCTAGAAATGCTTGACCGTGAAGGCTATCGCCCGAACGTCGGCATCATTCTTTGTAACGCCAGAAACGAGGTCTTCTGGGGCAAGCGTATCCGAGAACATTCATGGCAGTTTCCGCAGGGTGGTATCAAGCGGGGAGAAACGCCCGAACAGGCGATGTACCGGGAGTTGCATGAAGAAATCGGCTTGCTGCCCGAGCACGTGTACATTCTCGGTCGGACCAAAGACTGGTTGCGTTACGAAGTGCCGACGCACTGGGTAAGACGCGAATGGCGTGGCAGTTACCGAGGGCAAAAACAGATCTGGTTTTTGCTGCGTCTGATTGGGCGAGACTGCGACGTCTCCTTGCGTTCATGCGACCATCCCGAATTTGATGCTTGGCGGTGGAACACCTACTGGGTTTCACTTGACGCGGTAATCGAGTTCAAGCGCCGGGTCTATGAGCAGGCCCTGAATGAACTCGCTCGTTTTCTCAATTCGGATCACCGTCGTGGACGCCCTGCTTCCCCGCATGGCCAAAGTCCTGCGCCTGCTGAAATTGTCGGCAAGGAATGAATCGCTCCCGGCAGGTACAGCGTAATCGCAGGCGAACCCGCCGGCACATGTCGGGCGGAACATTGGTCGGCTGGCTTTGGCTGGCAATGGCGGTACTTCCTTCGGCAGGCTGGTCGGCCACTGCCAACCGCGAAGTCGAAGAAAAGCGCGAGATGCAGGGTGAGGTGCCGTTGCCCGCATTTCCGCAACCCGACAAGCTGATCCCTTTTGTGGTCAGTGCGATGACCGACAACAAATTCATGATTGACAGCGAGTCGCTGAGCATCGGCAGCGACGGTATATTCCGCTATACCCTGGTGATCGTCAGCCCTTCCGGCGCACAGAATGTGAGTTATGAGGCAATGGACTGTTCGACCGCCGAACGTCGGATTTACGCTCTTGGCCGCGCAGACAAGACCTGGTCGAAAGCGCGCAGCGATCAGTGGGTCAAAATTGTAGACAACTCGCTCAATCGACACCACGCCGAACTTTATACCGATTATTTCTGCCCCATTGGCATCTCGATACGCAACGCCGACGAAGTTCGTGAAGCGTTGCGGCGTGGTGGCCACCCTTCGATGATGCGCCGCTAGTATCGATCATTGATGCACTTGAACCGCGACAGCAAAGGCAACGGATGATTTCAGACCGATTAGTCATCGAATTTGACAAAGCCCTGCGCACGCTTTTCGCACCGGCACAGACCATTCGTGAAGTGCCGGGAAGCAAGGAGCCGGAAGCGGAATTGTCTGACCGGGAGCGTGCGCATGCCAGTGCCCTGATGCGCATTAATCACGTTGGTGAGGTCTGCGCACAGGCGCTTTACCAGGGGCAGGCACTGATCTGTCGTGATCAGACCCTTCGGCAAGCACTGGTGAAGGCCGCGAACGAGGAAACCGAACATCTGGCCTGGACCGAGCACCGTCTTGTTGAACTCGGTGGACGCCCGAGCCTGTTAAACCCGGTCTGGTACCTTGGTGCGCTGAGCATCGGGATTGCCGCAGGTAAGCTGGGCGACCCCTGGAGCCTGGGATTTCTCGCCGAAACCGAGAGGCAGGTCGAGGCACACCTTGACCATCATCTGAGCGAGTTGCCGAACCAGGATACCAAATCACGAGCGATCGTGGCGCAGATGCGGCTCGACGAGATAGCGCACGCCGAAACCGCCGTCCGTCTTGGCGCACGTGAATTGCCGTCGCCGGCTAGCATGCTCATGAAACTTGCGGCGCGAACGATGACTCGTACTGCTTATTACATTTAATGAGAGTCTCGCGTCAGCGACTTACGTAGGAGAGGTCTGGGAAGCGGGCAACGATCATGGCCTCCATGATCGGAGGTGTCTGAAAAAAATCATGACCGTCAGGCATCGACGATCTCGAAGTCGTGCGTAATCTCGGCAGTTTTGCCAAGCATGATCGAGGCAGAGCAGTACTTGTCCTTCGATAACTCGATGGCACGCGCAACCGCTTCCGGTTTGAGTTGCTTCCCGCTCACGCGAAAGTGAAAATGGATGTGGGTAAAGACTCTTGGCTCGGTCTCGGCACGCTCGGCCTGCAGGCTGACTTCACATCCGGTCACGGCATGGCGCCCCTTCCTCAGAATCAGGACAACGTCGAACGCGGTACACCCTCCCGTCCCGGCAAGCAGTAATTCCATCGGCCGCGGCGCCAGATTCCGTCCGCCGGCCTCGGGAGCGCCATCCATCACCACGGCGTGATTGCTCCCCGTTTCAGCGACAAAAGACATCCCGTTGCCCGTCCACTTTACCTTGCATTCCATGCGCTACTCCTTTTTCAGACGGTCATGAGACTCAGGCCTCGATACACATGACCTGTAGTCGTCGGTGACGAATAGACGAACTTCGCGCAGCGTGTGCCGAACCAGCACTGCAACGAACCCCGAACCTTTGCCCGGACATTGATTGTAGCCGGAAGCGTTGCCCAGATCCTGCGAAGCACGATGCTGCATTGCAGCATATCTGCAAGGTTTGGCGCTTAAATAGCGGTTTTAAACATTATGTATTATAAAATACATGTGATAGTTTTACACTAACATATTGAACATAAATTATTTCTATTCATAGATACGCCAATCAGGCCATCCTTGCAAAAAAATGGCGCAACGCACAAAAAATACTTGAATTCCAGCCTAGGATGATCCATAATTCTTTCAACGCAATGACTTTGCAGTCAAGTTGGTCAAGCACCTCCAGGCTGCTTCCCATGTCTCCTCCACCCTCCTCCTTTGGTGTGGATTTAGCGCGGCTCCCTTGAGCCGCGCTTTTTTTGCCACATGAACATGGCGTCACGGGGCCGGGCAAGCATATGCCCGCAGCG
>NZ_JDSS02000021.1:220116-222997 GCF_000584955.1 Candidatus Accumulibacter vicinus | reverse complement strand
GGGCCGGGCAAGCATATGCCCGCAGCGGGGACGAGCAGTCCGGCGCTGAACCGTGCGAAACAGCGATTGACACCGGTCACCGACTTACCATACCATGTCGGGCTTTCCGTTATCAGGCAAATAAGGACGGCGTTCTTGATGAAGACTTTCTCTGCCAAACCGCACGAAGTGTCACGCGAATGGCTTCTGGTTGATGCCACCGACAAGGTGCTGGGTCGCCTTGCCACCGAAATTGCTCGCCGCCTGCGCGGCAAGCACAAACCCGAATTCACTCCGCACGTGGATACGGGCGACTACATTGTCGTCACCAATGTCGAGAAGTTGCGCGTCACCGGCAATAAGGCTGAGGACAAGAAATACTATCGCCACTCGGGCTATCCCGGAGGCATCTACGAAACGAATTTCACCAAGATGCAGCAGCGCTTCCCGGGCCGTGTCCTTGAACAGGCCGTGAAGGGCATGCTCCCCAAGGGACCGCTCGGTTACGCCATGCTCAAGAAAATGAAGTGCTACGCTGGCGCCACCCATCCGCATGCTGCCCAGCAGCCGAAAGTTCTGGAACTCTAAGGGGTCGTCACAATGGCTGAAAATTACTTCTATGGCACGGGACGTCGGAAATGCGCCGTCGCGCGCGTCTTCATGAAGCCCGGCAGCGGCAAGTTTATTGTCAATGGCAAACCGGTCGATGAATTCTTCTCGCGAGTTACGGGACGAATGATTGTTCGACAGCCGCTGCAGCTGGTCGAGCAGACGGCTGGCTTCGACATTCTCGTCAATGTTGCTGGCGGCGGCGAGTCCGGTCAGGCAGGCGCGGTTCGGCATGGCATTACGCGGGCACTGATTGCCTACGACATGTCGCTCAAGCCAGCGCTTTCGAAAGCGGGCTTTGTCACTCGTGACGCTCGTGAAGTTGAACGCAAGAAAGTCGGTTTCCACAAGGCACGCCGGCGCAAGCAGTTCTCGAAGCGCTGACCGCATCCGGTTGGACCGCGGAGCCGCCTGTGGGCGGCTTTTGTGTTCTCGTGGGCCGGACACTTTCATTGCCAGTTATCGCGGAGACTGTTTATGATCAAGGTTGGAATCGTCGGCGGCACCGGCTACACCGGCGTCGAATTGCTGCGGCTTCTGGCGCAGCATCCAGCAGTGCAGCTCGTTGCCATCACCTCCCGAGGAGATGCCGGTACCGCGGTCTCAAGCATGTTTCCGAGTTTGCGCCGACGACTGAATCTGCAGTTCGAAGATCCGGCAAGCGCCAATCTGCAAGCCTGTGATGTGGTTTTCTTTGCCACGCCGAACGGCGTCGCGATGCAACAGGCTCCGACTCTGCTCGACGTCGGCGTGCGCGTGATTGACCTCGCCGCTGATTTTCGCCTCAGCAATGTGGCCGAGTGGAACCAGTGGTACGGGATGCAGCACTGCAGTCCGGAATGGGTCGCCCAGGCAGTCTATGGTCTGCCGGAATACCATCGAGCCGACATCCGCAACGCTCGCCTGGTCGCCAATCCGGGCTGTTACCCGACGGCAGTGCAACTGGGCTTCATGCCGCTCCTCGAGGCCGGTGTGGTAGAACTGGATCATCTGGTCGCGGACGCGAAATCGGGCGTCTCCGGGGCTGGGCGCAAGGCCGAGATCCCCGCCCTGTTCTCGGAAGCCGCCGACAATTTCAAGGCCTATGGCGTCCCCGGACACCGCCATCTGCCGGAGATTCGGCAGGGCCTGTCGAGAATGGCTGGCAGCCCGGTCGGACTGACCTTTGTTCCCCACCTGACCCCTTTGATCCGTGGCATTCATGCCACTCTCTACGCCCGCATCAAGAGTACAGCGGACTTTCAGGCGATCTTTGAAAAGCGCTACCAGAACGAGCCTTTTGTCGATGTCCTGCCGTCCGGTTCACATCCTGATACGCGCTCGGTACGAGCCGCCAACACCTGCCGTATCGCGGTGCATCGCCCCCAGGAGGGCAACATTCTGGTTGTGCTCTCGGTCATCGACAACCTGGTCAAAGGCGCCGCAGGCCAAGCCGTGCAAAACATGAACATCATGTTCGACCTGCCCGAAACCGAAGGTCTCCGGCAACTGGCGGTGTTTCCCTGAGACTGAACCGATCCGCAAGGCCCAACGACAAAAATGTTATGATCAGCGGCATCGGCATTGCTGCGATCAGAGTCCTGAAACCGCTGGAACTCCTCGAAAGCAGACATGTCTGATCTGACGTTGCAAAGCGTCATGCTGCTTGACAAGCGCCTGTCCAAACGCGCAGGCATCAGAACCGTAGTACGCAAACTGGCCGCAACTGACCGATCCTGGCCCGAATCGGCGCAGATATCAGATTTTGGAGAATGATGTAATGAATGTAGCGACTGAAATGCCGATGCCCTTTGTGTTTACCGACAGCGCGGCGGGCAAGGTGAAAGAATTGATCGAAGAAGAAGGCAACCCGGAACTGAAGCTTCGGGTATTCGTCACCGGCGGCGGGTGTTCAGGTTTCCAGTATGGGTTCACCTTCGACGAGGTGGCCAACGACGACGATACCGCGTTGCAGAAGAACGGCGTCACCTTGCTGATCGACCCGATGAGCTACCAGTATCTGGTCGGCGCCGAAATCGACTACACGGAAGGGCTGGAAGGTTCGCAGTTCGTGATCAAGAACCCGAACGCCTCTTCGACCTGCGGTTGCGGCTCCTCGTTTTCGGTTTAGGCTGGTCCGGCAGCGAGAGGACTGCCAGCCACGGCGCGGCCGCCTTTCCTCAAACCAGGCCCGGTTCAGCGTCAAACCGAATCGCCCGGCGCGCGCGCCACACGAAGTTCGTGATTCAACCATAGCAGCAAGCCCAGGACGACCATCGCTCCGCCTTGATGCGCAGCCCCCAGGCCCACTGGA
>NZ_JDSS02000021.1:212668-219723 GCF_000584955.1 Candidatus Accumulibacter vicinus | reverse complement strand
CGTAGAAGACACGACCGCGTTCCTGATCTTCCACCAGAACCACGGCACCAGAAAGGCCAGCAGCCAGGCGCCCAGACGATGGTCAAACTGGACCAGCGCCATATTGTTGAAGAAATTCAGATACCAGGGATCGATGACGAAGCTTTCCGGCGGCAACACATGCCCGTTCATCAGGGGAAAGCTGTTGTAGGCCTTGCCGGCACGAATGCCAGCGACAAAGCCGCCGGTAATGACCATGTAGCCAACCAGGACCGTCAACCAGAAGCCGGTCCGCTGCAGCCCCTGCAGCGCAACGTCGCGGCTGCCCCGGCTGCGCTCGCTGAGCAGGCCCAGCGCCACCCAGAACATCGCCAGGAAAATCAGGAAGGCCAGCGACAGATGCGCGGTCAGCCGATAGTGACTGACGCGCGGGTCGTCGACCAGGCCGCTCTTGACCATGTACCAGCCCATCGCTCCCTGTAACCCCCCGAGCACGAACATCCCCAGCAGCCTCGGGACCAGCGACGGCGCGATCCGGCGCCGCAACAAAAAGTAGATGAATGGCAGCAGGAAAACCAACCCGATCAGGCGTCCGAGAACGCGGTGCCAGTATTCCCAATAGAAAATGCTCTTGAACTCTGCGAGCGTCATCTGGTGGTTGACCTTCTGATATTCAGGGGTTTTCTTGTATTTCTCGAAGGTCTCGTCCCATTCCGCCGGATTGAGCGGCGGGATGACACCGACAATCGGCTGCCACTCGACGATCGACAGGCCCGAATGGGTCAGACGTGTGACGCCACCGACCACCAGAATGGCGAAGACCATGGCACTGCAAATCAGCAGCCAGAGTGCAACTTGTCGGCGAGCAACCTTATCCATGACAGATCACCGGGGTAAAAAGCGAAGCCACGGATTATATGCTCTTTGCGACGCTCCCCAAGCCTTGCGGCGATTGCGACGATTGCGACCATTGGTCGCCGCCCAAACCATGCAATGCTGATGGCTGCTGGCTTTGCCGACCATCATCGGGTTTCCCCGGTTCTTGACGTGTATCAAATCAATGGCCGCCCGGCTGCAGGTATCCTGCGGTCAATTGTGCCCGGAAGGCCCAAGAAATTCGACCTTATCCGCAACTTACCAGCCGCTACAAGCGCAAATCATTGATGGAGGATATAAATATGGCCGTCAACAACGATGATGACGTTCCGTTCATGCAGAAGCTGCTGGACAACCACTTCCTGCTGCTGTTTCTCGGCGTGGCCTCACCCGGTTTGCTCTATATCCTGTGGGGCATCATCGACATCATGAACACACCGGTTGCCCGGTAGGTCGGCCATTCACATCAGGGAGAAACAAATATGAGTGCAATTCTGCCGCCGTCGGAACGGCTCTGGTGGAAGCAACCCATCGACAAGGTCGAATGGGCGTGGATCGCGATCGCCTTCGTCTGGGGGATGGTCATGTTCGTGATGATGATCTACTGGCACGTCTACGGGAAGCAGAACCTCTCCAACGAGGCCTACAAGACCAGCCCCGAAATGTTTGCTGCCAAGGCCGAAAAGTTCATCGCCGAAAACACCATCCGTACCGAGACCGACCAGAACATTCCTGTGGTCAAGGTGCCGGCTGGCGGTGACGGTTACCTGATCGCCCGCCTGTGGGCATGGTATCCGATTCTCGAACTGGAAAAGGGGCAGACCTACAAGATCCACCTCTCGTCGATGGATTACAACCATGGCTTTTCGCTGCAGCCCGTCAATATCAACATCCAGGTCATTCCGGGTTACGAGCACGTCGTCAAGATGACGCCGACCAAGGAAGGCACTTACGCCATCGTCTGCAATGAATACTGCGGCATCGGTCACCACGCGATGCTCGGCCGTATCTACGTGAAATAAGGGGGAAAGAATAGATGGCAACGACCTACCGTACCTGTCCCATTTCCGGACTCCAGTTCGAGGACCAGGCCGAGAAGCTGATGCGCTGGAACGCCGTCGTCGGCGTTCTCTGGCTGCTCGTCGGCGGCATCACGGCGCTGCTGGTGATCCTCACCCGCTGGCCGGCGATCAAGCTGCTGCCGGCCGACCAGTTCTACCTGATCCTCACTGCGCACGGCATCGACATGCTGATCCTGTGGATCCTGTTCTTCGAAATGGCGGTTCTGTACTTCGCCTCATCGACACTGCTGAGATGTCGACTGGCCACGCCGCAGATCGCCTGGCTCGGTTTCTGGCTGATGGTCATCGGCGGCATCATGACCAATGTCGCGATCTTCGAGGGCGAATCGAGCGTGATGTTCACCTCCTATGTGCCGATGCAGGCTGCTCCCCACTTCTACCTGGGGATCATCCTGGTCGCCGTCGGCGCACTGCTCGGCGTCGCCGTCTTCTTCGGCACGCTGGTCGTCGCCAAGAAGGACAAGACCTATCAGGGCTCGCTGCCGCTGGTGACTTTTGGCGCGCTGACCGCAGCGATCATCGCCACCTTCACGATCCTCGCCGGCGCCGGCATCCTGCTGCCGACCTTCTTGTGGTCGGTCGGACTGATCAAGGAAATCGACGCGCAGTTGTACCGCATGGTGTGGTGGGGTCTGGGGCACTCTTCGCAGCAGATCAACGTTGCCGCGCACGTCTCCGTCTGGTACCTGACCGCCGCCGTGATCTTCGGCGCCAAGCCCTTGTCCGAGAAAGTATCGCGCTTTGCCTTCCTGCTCTACATCCTTTTCCTGCAACTCGCCAGTGCGCACCACCTGCTCTCCGATCCCGGCATGAGCGCCGAGTGGAAAGTGTTGAACACTTCCTACTTCATGTACTTCGCGGTGATGGCCTCGATGATCCACGGCTTCACGGTTCCTGGTGCGATCGAAGCGGCACAGCGGCGCAAGGGTTACACCAACGGCCTGTTCGAATGGCTGCGCAAGGCGCCCTGGGGAAATCCGGTGTTCTCCGGCATGTTCATCTCGCTGGTCAGCTTCGGTTTCCTCGGCGGCATCTCGGGGGTGGTGCTTGGTACCGAGCAGATCAACATGCTGATGCACAATACCTTCTATGTCCCGGGCCACTTCCACACCACGGTCGTCACCGGCACGACACTGGCCTTCATGGCGATCACCTACCTGCTGGTACCGGTCCTCTTCCGGCGCGAAATGATTCTCCCCAAACTGTGCCAGATCCAGCCCTACCTGTTCGGCATCAGCATGTCGGTGCTCGGCCTGGTGATGATGGGTGCCGGTACGCTCGGCGTCTCCCGCCGGCACTGGGACATGGCCTTCTCCGGCGCACCGTTCCAGTACGAATGGCCAGGTGCCGCCTACCTGATGATGGGTCTGACCGGGATCTTCGGCGTCATCGCCGTGATTGGCGGCGGGCTGTGGATTCTGCTCGTCGTCGGTTCGCTGCTGTTCGGCAAGAAACTCGACGGCGGCAAGGTTTCCGACCGGCCAACGCCGATCCCGTCGAGCACTCAGGCAGCTTCCGCTGTTGCACATGGTAGCGACCACGTCCCGGTTCCCGGAACCGTCGTCCTGGCCCTGTTGCTGTTTGTCTGCTTCGTCCTTTACTACTTCGTCAACTGGAAGTACCTTTCCGAAGTCTGGCTGCTCAGCTGATCTGGCACCTCCCCCCACGCCCTCGGCGTGGGGGCCTGCCTCAATCGGTCCTGGCTACGACAGGTCCGATTCAAGCCGGTCCGCACACCTCCCAGGCCACCCGATCATTACCTTGACTGCTACCGCTATCGACCACCCATGCCATCCGCCCGCGCATCGAAAAGCACCTCTCCCCTCCGTGCCATTCTCGGCGTGTTCAAGCTGCGCATCGGCGTCGTCATCACCTTTACCGCCCTCGCTGGTCTGGCGGTCAGCTCCGGACCCAGCCTGAGCCTGCTGCAGTTACTCGTGCTGACCTTGTCGGTGCTGATTTCCTCAGCCAGCGCCGGAGCCTTCAACCAGTATTACGAACATGACAGCGACCTGCTGATGTCGCGAACCTGCAAGCGGCCCTTCGTCACTGGCGAACTTCGGCACGGACCGGTCTGGCTACTGGTCATTGCCGCCCTGATGACGCTCTCGGTCGGTGCCGCCTGGGTCGCCTTGAATGCCTGGTCAGCACTGTTTGTCTTCCTCGGCGCTTTCTTCTACGCCGTCGTTTACACTGTGTGGCTGAAGCGGCGCACCTGGCTGAACATCGTCTTCGGCGGGCTGGCCGGGAGCTGGGCGGTGCTCGCTGGCGCGACCGCAGCCGACCCACAGCCCGGCGCCATCCCGCTAACGCTGGCACTGGTTCTCTTTCTATGGACACCGCCGCATTTCTGGAGTCTGGCGATCGCATTCCGTGACGACTACGCCGCCGCCGGAGTGCCGATGCTGCCAGTCGTCGTCGGCGACCAGCAAGCAGCAAACACAATCTTCTTCAGTACCCTGGCGCTGGTCGCAGCCAGCCTGTTGCCCCTGGCCTTCGGGCTTGGCATGATCTACTTCGTCGGCGCCTTTGCCGGTGGCTTCCTGTTCATTCAGAAAGCCTGGCGCCTGACTCGCGACCCCTGCCGCAAGTCGGCGATGATCTGCTTTCATGCATCACTGATCCAGCTGACCCTGGTCCTGTTCGGTGCCATCCTTGACACGCAATCCGGTTTCTGATTTTGTACGGCCCACCCCGGTGAATGGCCAGTTTGCGCGCGCACTGCTACTCGTGTTTCTCCTCCTGCTCGCAGCACCACCGCTGCTCGCCGACGACGCAACACCCGAAAAGCCCAAGCTCACCGCTCGCCCACAAGGGATCAACAGCAGCCTGGTGCTCACCGCCCTGGACGAAAAAGCGGCTTTCGAACTCTCGCAAAGCGCAATCGGCAAAGCGGTCGGAGACTTCGTACTCCTCGATCGCCAAGGGCGACCGGTTGAACTGTCGCGCTATCGAGGCAAGCCGCTGCTGGTCAACTTCATCTACACCGCCTGCTTCCAGGTCTGTCCGACGACCACCCGCAACCTGCAGAAAGCCGTCGAGAATACGGTCAGCGTGATGGGCGCCGACCGCTTCAACATGATCAGCATCGGTTTCAATCAGCCCTTCGACTCGCCGGCCGCTTTGCGGGACTTCGCCAGACAATACGGCATCCGTCTGCCCAACTGGGAATTCCTGAGCCCTGCCCCGGCGATCGTCGGCGAGTTGACACGCAATTTCGGCTTCAGCTTTGTGGCCACCGCGGCCGGCTTCGACCACCTCAACCAGGTGACCCTGGTCGATTCCGACGGCAAGATCGTTCGCCAGGTCTATGGCGAGACGTTCACCGCCGAGGACATCGCCGAACCGCTCAAGCTTCTGATCGCGCACTCGGCGATCCCGCCCGAGGTCGGCACACTCAATGAAATCATGCAGCGCGTCAGAATCCTCTGCTCGATCTACGATCCCGTGACCGGCAGATACCGGACCAACTACTCGATGTATTTCCAGATCGCCGGCTTCCTCACCTTTGTCGGCTTCATGATCCATCTGTCGATCAATTTCTGGAAGAACCGGCGTCGCAACCCGATAAAAACGCCCTGAACTTCAGCCTGAACCGGTCCAGGCGCCTCACCGACTGTCCCTCGCTCGCCAATCAAAGAACGTAAAACAGGACCGCAAAGTAATGGGCCGCGCTGCCGGCCATCACGAACAGGTGCCAGACACCATGCGCATGCCGGAGGCGGGTGTCGAGTACATAGAAGGCGATCCCGCTGGTGTAGAACACGCCACCCGCCGCCACCCAAGTGAAGCCGGCCACCCCCAGCGCCTGCAACAGCGGCACCAGCGCCACCACTACCGCCCAGCCCATCACGATGTAGATCACCAGTGACAGGATGCGGGCTTCGCTGCGCATGCGCAGTTCCTGTACACCACCGAGCAGCGCCAGCCCCCAGACGACGGCCAGCAGAGACCAGCCCCAGGGACCGCGCAAGGTGACCAGGCAGAACGGGGTGTAACTGCCGGCAATGAGCAAATAGATACTCTGGTGGTCCAGCTTGCGCAAGATGTCCTTGGCACGTCCACGAAAGCTGTGGTAGAGCGCCGAAAAGCTGTAGAGCAACACCAGCGTCGCGCCGTAAATCGAGATGCTGACAATCTTCCACGCATCGCCGCTCTGTGCTGCCAGGACCACTAGCACGGCCGTCCCAGCGACCGCCAGAATGGCCCCGACCAGATGTGTCCAGGCGTTGAATTTTTCCCCGTAGTACATATGGAATTCCCCCGCAGGATTTGTCTCTATTGCGCGAATGATTCTGAGCTGTTGAAAGCGGCTGGAAAATCGATGCAGCGGCAGATGAGGTTCCCTCGGTTTTTCGTCTTCGAAAGGGTGGGGTTCATGCTACCTGTTTTTCCTGATCCTGCCTGCTGAGCCACTCTTCCATGAACTGAACAGGCGACACATAGCCCAGACTCGCATGCTGGTTTCCGATTGTAGAAAACCTCGATGTACTCAAAGCTGGTGGCCTTCAGGGCGGCATGGCTGGCATGACGTACGCCATGCACCCGCTCATTCTTGAAGCTGTTGAACCAGCTCGCAGCCGCGACAGTTCCATCTCTTCTGGCGTCACCGTCCGGCTGCCCGCTTCGTTTGGGTTGCCCCTCGCCGCTGCCTTCACCCAGTTGCGCAAGGTCTGCTCGACCAGCCCCAATTCCTTGGCAACCACACCAGCGGTCTCGCCTGCCTTCACCCGCTTTACCGCCCGGTCCCTGAACTCCGGCGTGAATACCGGTTTCGGTATCTTCATTTCTTCGCTTCCAAAGTGACTAAATTTTACGTCACCCTGGGAAGACGAAATTTCGGGGGAAGCTCACTTTTCGAGCAGATGGGGGGGCGCCCATGAAAACCGAAGATCTGATCACCGCCGTCAAGGAAGCTTTCGGCCAACACCCTGAGGATGTTCTTGGTCCCGCCAAGATGGCTGCGGAGGGCCTCAGCTGGCTGAATGAGATTCTGGTCAGTATCCGGCGCGAAGCCGAAGGCGAGAACTGCGCGCCACGCATCGTCAAGCTTGCTGCTGCTGGGGCTTACCTCGCCGTCGACCTGGAGAACTATTGCGGCAGCGAGCACGAAAGCAT
>NZ_JDSS02000021.1:210459-212658 GCF_000584955.1 Candidatus Accumulibacter vicinus | reverse complement strand
CCCTTGACGTGCTCTGGTGGCTGGCAGATACTGCCGGTACGGTGCTGAACACACCAAAGGCAAAGCGGTATCCACGACGACACGTGGATTTTTTGCGCCTGTTGTCTCTCAACGGGCGGATGCGCCTATCCGTAAGGACGGCGGCACGACTTTGTCCGTGTGTTCAACATCCGCCCTCCCGCCTTGAACAGCGGGCCTTGAGTCTCAGACAAAGGAGCATCACCATGTCCAACATCCCCGGCGCCGAAGTGCGCCCATCCCCCTACGCCTCAAAACTCGCTACCCTCGAACCCGAAGGCGCTACTGCCCTGGCCCTGGCCGCCTTGGCGCTGCTCGACGTCATCAACGCCGGCAAGCTGGTCGCCACAGACACCGGCACGCGCATGCTGATCGAGGCGACGTACCCCTTGCAGGATGCCTTGTACGGCGCTTCCGACACACTGCCGGCTGCCCTGGCCGGGTTCCTCTCGGCGGTGGGAGGGGCGCACCATGTCTGAGAACACACCCCTGCCGCTCTTCTCAGCTGCCGGCTACCCTGCCGATTTCTTCAGCGTCCGCCAGGGCATATCGAACGAATCCGCGCTGGATGGCGCTTCGATGTTTTTGGATACGGCTATCAGCCTGGCCAGCAACCCGGAAGAACTGGACGTCAACGCGATATTTGCCGTTCGCCACCTTGCGGAAATGGCGAAGGCCCTGGTCGACACGGTTGTCAATTCGTTCATTGAAGCCCGAAGGGAAGCAGTTCAGACGGTTGCGGAGGGCGGGCAATGAACCCCGACGATCTGATCGCCGCCGTCAAGGAAGCTTTCGGCCAATACCCCGAGGATGTTCTCGGCCCCATCAAGATGGCCGATGAGGGCTTCGGCTGGCTCCGTGAGATCTTTATCAGCATCCAGCGCGAAGTCGAAGGCGAGAACTTTGCGCTGCGCGTCGCCAAGCTTGCTGCTGCCGGGGCTTACATCGCCGTCGACCTGGAGAACTATTGCGGCAGCGAGCACGAAAGCATGTTGCAGAGGTTGCAGGAAGTTGGGGGCTCTTCCGTCAGATCGAAGGGCGCTTGAGCTTGATTGAGGCCAGACCAGACCCGGCCGTGCGCCGGGTTTTTCGTTGGGGCGGCGATGGTGTCCGGCAAGGTGTCCGTCACCGGCACATGGTGGCCGGCGGCGATGGTGGCGATGGCGCATCAGATTTGATGGCCAAGAAACCGGCTTGATTACGGCAAATGTAACCCCGGCGTAACCCCAGCAAAAAGCCCCGGCTTTCGACCGAGGCTAAGTCTTTGTTTCTTTGGTGGTGATGGGTGGAATTGAACCACCGACCTATGGGTTATGAATCCATCGCTCTAACCGACTGAGCTACATCACCTTAGAGCTTTTGATTATAAAGCTATCTACGGCTTGTGGTCAAGAACAGGGCAATCGCTTACGCAAATATCGTAACCCCTTGAGAATATTTGTTTACGATCAGTTACTTATGACATGGTATTGTATTTTCTGTAGGAATCCCGTCTACTCTTCCCTTTTGGGAGGAAGGTGGGATGACCCTGATGGGGGCCTTTTCCGGGTGACCGGACAGACGTAAAGGTCCGGCGAAGCGCTACGCGTTGGCGCAGATTCTGGTCATGGCGGTATGCGCCATCCTGTGCGGAGCCCACAATTGGGTTGAGGTGGCCGACTGGTGCAGGGATCGCAAGGAGTGGCTGAGTGAGCGGTTCGATTGGCCGCTGGAAGGAGGCACGCCATCCCACGACACGTTTGGCGACCTCTTTCGGGTGCTGGACGCGAGGGTCTTCGAGGCGCGTTTTCGGGACTGGATCAGTGGGCTGGCCGGTCTGATCGAAGGCGGGGTGGCCATGGACGGGAAGACCCTGCGCGGTTCCGGCAAGAAAGGGAGCAACGAGTTGCTGCATATGGTCACGGCGTATGCGGTGCAAAGTGGCCTGAGCCTGGCGCAGGAAGGCCCCTGCGGCAAGGACACGAACTGACAGGGATGAGGCGCTGCTCGATGCCCTGATCTTGAAGGGATGTATCGTCACGATGGATGCGCTGGGTTGCCAGACCGAACTGGCCGAGAAGATCGTGGCCCGCGGAGGGGATGACGTGCAGCAGGTCAAGGACAACCAGAAGAACCTGGCAGAGGCCATTCGGGAGTTTTTTGACGAAGGTGCCCAAGCCGGGTTTGGTCGGCTCACGGTCG
>NZ_JDSS02000021.1:201075-210449 GCF_000584955.1 Candidatus Accumulibacter vicinus | reverse complement strand
CGAGAAGGATCATGGCCGAATCGAGACCCGCCGCTACACCTGGATCAATGACGTCCGCGGGATGGGCCAGTCCATGCGTGCGGCGTGGAAGAAACTCGGCGGCGTCGGCATGATCGAGTCGATACGGCAGATCGGCGACAAGGCCAGTGTCGATCAGCGCTACGCGATCGGTTCCTGCGGTGTGCAAACGGTCAACATGTTTGCCAAGGCCTCCCGTAGCCACTGGGGCATCGAGAATGGCTTGCACTGGACGCTTGGGGTGGTCTTCCGCGAGGATCAGTGTCGTGCCCGTGTGGGACACTCGGCGCGGAACCTCTCCGTTCTGCGCAAGTTCGTCCTGACCCCCTTGCGCAAAGAAGAGGGTTGCAAGATGGGCTTGAACCGCCGCCGTCTTCATGCCGACCGAAACGAGAGCTATCGCGAGTCATTGATCACTTTGGCTTTCTCCGACCGGACTCAAGACAGTATTATGAATTCTGTGCAAGCGATTGCCCTGGGTTGCTTCCGGTGATGTGCTCATCGTAAGATGACCTCCACTTTCTTCAGGAGGAAGGCCCTCGGTCGAGGGGGGGAGGTCACATTGTCATGCGAGCGCATCGCCACCGCATCCTCCGCGCAACGGCTTCGTTCAACATCCCGCTCCAGCAGACTGGCTGAAGGCGGCTCACAAGGACATCATGAGAGACTTTGGCCATCTCCTTAACAGGACAGCCCTCAGATTGGCTCTGAGGCAGGGGTGGGTATTTGTATCGCTAGGAATTTTCAGCGCGATGGGTATGGCAGCCGCCATGGACAGGTACTTTGAGACTTCCGATGGATTGCAGCTCCACTACCTGGAGGCAGGTTCAGGTGAACGCACGCTGCTGTTTGTTCCTGGTTGGCTGATGCCTGCGGCCGTTTTCGAAGCGCAGCTGGCTGGTTTGTCCAGGGAGTTCCGCGTGATCGCCTTCGACCCCCGCTCGCAGGGACTTTCCCAGGTGTCCCAAGGATCCCATCGCCCCGAGATTCGCCTCCGGGATATGGATGAGTTGCTAGCGGCAACTGGTGTGGGCGATTTCATCCTGGCGGGCTGGTCACTGGGTGTCCTGGAAACCCTGGATTTTATCGAGCAGCGCCGACCGGCCCGGTTGCGGGGTCTGATCCTGATTGACAACTCGATAGGCGAGGGCAACCCTCCGCCGCCTCGACCCTCCCGACGCCAGGAGAATCTGGCCGATCCGCAGCGACGTGTCCCTTATCTCACCGGTTTCTGCGATTCCCTCTTCCGCCGGCCACTGCCACCAGCCTTACGTCAGGCGGTACTGGCTTCAGCCCTGGGAGTCCCCCCCAAAGCTGCAATGGAATTGATCGCCCAACCCTATCCGCGTACCTATTGGCGAGATATCGTCAACCGGCAAGAGGTTCCGGTCCTCTACGCGGTGACGCCCCGTCTGCGTGACCAGGCCGCTGCTCTGAGTCGGAAGCGCGGACCCGATCTGGCAGAAATCAAAGTCTACGAGGACGCCGGCCACGCGCTTTTCTTCGATGCTGCGGATGATTTCAACACTCTGGTCCGGAACTTCTCTCTCCGGGTCTTCAGTAACCTTGTGCCGTAGTTCCCACGACCCGCCGCCGAACCACCTGAAGACATCGCTGATTGCTGCCCTTCTGGTAACTAAAGGAAAAGGGAAGTTCGCCGCTGGTCTTGCCGACACGATAGGCGGCAGCCAAGGATTGCTGGGATTTCGGATTGAACAGGGGATGGGGCCGCTCGAAATGGCCATACAAGGCCACGTCGCCGATCTTGCCCAACTCGCGATAGTCAACGCCCGTCTCATCCTGTACAAGTAGTGGGGTATTCGTCACCAGAGCATCCCGTATGATCGAGAAACCGGCATTCTGGGGCAAATGGGAGGCGGCCTTGAGAAACACTGGATGGCGCGCCATGCGTGCCATCCAGGCCCGCGACAATTCGTGGGACTCCAGGTGGGAATTGGAAAGATCCATGCGCACATAATCGACCCGCACGGTTTTCCCAGCCCGGGAGAGGGTGAGCCGGACAGCGTTCCAGGCATCCGTGCGCGCGTTCACGAGAGGCTCGAATTCGCCGGTTTCCGGGCTCATGGCAATCGGAGAGACCTCGACCACTGTATATCCCAGGCGGGCAGCAAAGGCCATCAAGATAGGCGTCAGACCTATTCTGACCTGCTTGTCGCGGGCATCGGCATCCAGATCGTTGGTGCGAAAGAAACCGAGGCGACCGAACTTCCGCCACTCGCCACTGAACTTCCGGTAGAAACTCTGGCGTGCGGTTTCCGACAACTGCAATGGGTCTACCGGTGGCTGGGCAGGCTGCATGGCCACCAGCACATAGCGCTCAGCGGCAGGGAATAACTGGGCAACCGTCACCAGGTCTGGGCCAGCGAAGGGATAGAAAACCGTGCCACCGGCCGGTGCAGCGATATGCTTGGCCGCCCAGTTTGCCGCCGGTTGGCCAGTACTATTGCGGTAAGCAATCCACGACTGGTCCACCGTCTTGCCATAGGCCGCACCGGCTTCCGGAACGCCGTTCGAGGTGGCTTGCCGGGGGTCTGGCAGGCCAGCGTAGGCACGGGCCAGCGAATCGGCAGTACGGGCAGGGGCAGATCCGCCTGCGCCCAACAACGCCAGGAAAAGCCCAATCAGAACCAGATGGCGATGGCAGCGTAGCGAACGAGGCATGGGCAGGAATCTCCGGAAACCAGTGAATCAGGCGAATCGGTACTTGCCGAAGCGCAGGAGAGAAAAAGCGAAGACCAGGAGCAGCGCAATGCTCACTTCCGCGGGACGTTGCACCGCACCCAGGATCAGGATGATGCTCATGACACCAACAAACAAGGGAGCAAACAGATAGCGGGCGACAGCGGGCGTCTGTTCCTTGATCCGATACATGCCCAGCACACAGAGTACCGGGAAGACGCCGAGAAGGAACCCCATTATCGTGAGGATCTGCTCGAAGGTGCCGGTAATCACCATCAGAATGGAGAGCCCTGCTTGTAGCCAAAAAAACTGGGGAGAAACCTCGGCGGAGGGCGAGGAGGTGGGTTTCCGGGGCGTCAACCAGGAGAGCACTGTCGCCAGCACCCGCGGCCCGATGAAAGCGGATGCGCCGAGGGAGGAAAGCAGAGCGAAGGCGACGATTCCGGAGAACCAGGCTGAGGCCTGTGTGCCGAAGAGCGATTTCACCAGGATCGCCATAACCGGGATGACGCCATCTATTTCAGTGGTCGGCAGGCTGTTGAGCAGCGCCAGGTTGAGGGTGACATAAAGGAGAAGAGTGATGATCGCCCCAATGACCATTGCATTACGCACGGTACGCCCCGGGTTGGGTGCTTCCTCGGCGACGTAAATGGCAGCATTCCAACCGCTATAGGCAAACATGACCAGCATCATGGCGACGCCCCAGTCGGGGCCGAAACCCGCCATTCTGGATGCCGACTCGACATCGGCCGGCGTGTGGGGAGAGGCCAACATCAATCCATAAAGACCGAGGCCGGCCAGAAGAGAAAATTTGATGATGGCCAGCAAGGTCTGGATTCGTATGCCTGACGGCCCCACGACACTGTGCAGCGCAGTCACCAAGACGAGAGTGCTGCAGGCTACCAGCTCATGCGACAGCGCAAGATGGGGAAGTGCGGCATCCAGATAAGCAGCGAGGGCCAGCGAGGTGGCCGCGTTGGAGGCGGCAAAACCGACGACAAAGGACGTCCAGCCAGCAATCTCCCCAAGGACCGGGGAAAAGAATTCCCGCAGGATGATCGCCTCCCCCCCGTTCTTGGGCAAAGCCTTGACGATGACCCCATAGCAGAAGGCGCCGAAACAGGCCAGAATCCCCCCCATCACCCAGACAAGGATCACCGCCTCCGGCGCCTTGAGCAGAGAAAGTATGATTCCTGTAGTGGTAAGGATTCCCGTACCCAACATGCTGGCCACGACGAGGAAGGTAGCGGAAAGGGTACTGAGCGGATGTTTGATTGGAAGCATGCCTTCGGCAAGAATTCCGCGATTGTATCTTGGGATGGAATGGGATGGATAGAGATTTGATGATGACGGTGTCCGTTGCCCCTTCCAGATCAAATCAGCGCACGCGCTGTTTGGGGTCAAAACGGACGATTGCCCGCCCGTCGGTCGTCTTTTTCGGCGGTGCCTTCCAGGCGTGTCCATAAACCACTTCGACGGTCGCCGGCAGCCGTCCGGCATTCGCGAGTTGTTGATAGGCGGCGCGTACCTCGGCCCAGGCTGATCGTCCCATCAGGCCATGCCGTCGAGCGCGCATCGCACAGCTTGAACCGCTGTGGCGCAGATCGTTGAGCAGATCGTCGAAGCTCGCGTAGGTCATCGTCAGCACCTCTGCATCCATCACCGGATCTGCGAAACCACACTCGACGAGCATGTCGCCGTAGTCGTGCATGTCGGTAAAGCGCTGGGTATGAACGTAACCATCGCGAAAGCTGGCGCGCAATTCCTTCAGAGTATCCGGTCCGAAAGTCGAAAACATCAGGAGCCCCTCGACTGCAAGCAGTCGATGCACTTCACGAAACACGGCCAGGGGATCGTCAAGCCAGGGCAGCATCAGGTTCGACCACATGAAACCGATCGACTGTCCTGGCAAGGGCAGGCTGGCGGCATCTGCGACCAGCAGCGGTGGCGGCCTGCCGCGCAGGAAAGGGAGCAACCAGCGCAGCCGCGAGCGCTGCGCCTGCCCGGCCTGCAGCATCGCTTCGCAAAGATCGACGCCCAATAGCAATGCCTTGGGATAACGTTCGCGCAATGCGCTGAGACTGGCGCCGGTACCGCAACCAAGATCAAGGACTCGCTGCGGCTCGATGCGCACATAGTCGAGGCGTTCGAGCATGCGCCTGCCAATTTCGCGCTGCAGCACCGCCACTTCGTCGTAGGTCGATGCCGCCCGCGCAAAATTTCGTTGCACCTGGCGCGGCTCGACGAACTGCGCCTGCGCTTTCATCGACGACCCGGGGCAGTTAGATCGGCCGCAGCCCAAGCTTCTCGAACAATACTTGATCACGGTCGGCTTCGGGGTTGCCGGTGGTCAGCAGCTTGTCGCCGTAGAAGATCGAATTGGCGCCGGCCAGAAAACACAGGGCCTGCTGTTCTTCGGCCATCGCCTGACGGCCGGCCGACAGGCGAACGAAACTGGACGGCATGGTGATGCGCGCGGCAGCAATGGTACGCACGAACTCGAAACCATCGATCGGCGCCACCTCGGCCAGCGGCGTACCGGGAATCGGGACGAGATTGTTGATCGGCACCGATTCCGGCGGCGGATTGAGATTGGCGAGCTGGGCAATCAGCGCTGCACGGTTGCGGCGCGATTCGCCCATGCCGATGATTCCGCCGGAGCAGACCTTGATCCCGGCTTCGCGCACCTGGCCCAGGGTATCGATACGGTCGGCATGCTTGTGGGTGGTGATCACCTGTCCATAGAAAGAGGCATCGGTATCGAGGTTGTGGTTGTAGTAATCGAGGCCAGCTTCCTTGAGTTCACTGGCCTGCCCGTCCTTGAGCATGCCCAGGGTGACGCAGGTCTGCAGGCCGAGGCCCTTGACCGCACGAATCATCTCGCTGACTTTCGCGAGATCCTTGTCTTTCGGACCTCGCCAGGCAGCGCCCATGCAGAAACGCGAGGCGCCCTTGTCCTTGGCGGCCTGTGCTGCGGCGACGACTTCGTCGAGAGGCAGCAAGTCTTCGCGCTCGGTTTCGGTCTTGTAGCGTGCGGACTGCGCGCAATAGCCGCAATCCTCGGAACAGCCACCGGTCTTGACGGAGAGCAGCGTCGAGAGTTGAATCTCGTTGGCGTCAAAGTGCTCGCGGTGCACCTGTTGTGCGCGAAAGATCAGATCCATCAGAGGGAGCTGGTATAGCGCCTCGACTTCGGCGACAGTCCAGCGCGCTGTGCGGGCTGCAGCAGCGGTGTGTTCGGGAGTAAGCGCGGCGGCTTGAGGAATTGCGTTCATGATCTGTAAACCTAAGGGTTGGGGTAAATTAAGGCTCGGCAATACAAATTACTTGCGAGCACTTGAAAGATGTCAATCTTAACTCAAAGCGCCGGATTGATTCGCAGATCGTGGGTACACCTGCTGCCGCAAGACTGCCTGCTTTGCGGCGCCGGCAGCGGCGAAACCCTCCTCTGCCGAGCCTGTGAGGCGGATTTGCCGAGACCACCGTTGCCAGCCTGTCCACGCTGTGCACTGCCAAACTCGCATGGCGAAGTCTGCGGCCGCTGCCTCGCCAGGCCACCGTACTACGATGCCACGTCCGCCGCTTTTCGCTATGCCTTCCCGATTGACAAGCTGGTGCAGTCATTCAAGTATGGCCATCGTCTGGCACTCGCAAGCTACTTCGGCCGCCAGTTGGCCTGGCTCAGCGAAATCGGCGCTGCCGACCTGATCATCCCCTTACCTTTACACCCCATGCGCCTTCGCGAACGCGGCTTCAACCAGGCGCTTGAACTCGCCCGCCCGGTCGGCAAGGCCTGCCGGATTCCGATCGACGAACGCAGTTGCAGCCGCATCCGTCACACGGCCATCCAGGCTGACCTGCCTTGGCGGGAAAGAGCAAGGAATGTGCGTGGGGCCTTTCACTGCACGTCTGATTTCACTGGCAAGCGACTCCTCCTGGTCGACGATGTGATGACCACCGGTTCGTCTCTGAACGAATTGGCACGTACGCTGAAGTTGCACGGCGCCGCGCAGGTCGCACTGTTGGTCGTCGCCCGCACCATGCCCGTGTAATCGCCAGTCGCTCTGGAAAAGATTTCCGGTGCGACCTGTCGCCTGTGGATTACGTGCAGAAACAGCGTTCAGACCTGCTCAAAGATGCTCGAACTCGGCGATGTCTGCGCCCGGACTGCCCATTGGGGCGGCAAAAGCGATGACGCCACTGCCGTGCAAGACCAACTCATCGTGTTTCAGTAACAGCTCTGGCTCACCGTTGATGGTCACGAAAGTGCCGTTGGTACTGGTGTCCTTGATTACGAAATGCTCGCCTCGCCGCTCGATCAAGGCGTGGTTGCGCGAAGCACGACGATCGTGAATTGCGATCTCGCAACTCACATCACGGCCCATCAGCAGACGGGTCCGCTGCTTGTCAAGCACTGTCACAAAGCGGCCATAACGTATGCAGAGCCGCAACTCCTGCTCCTTGACAGGGACCTGCAGATGATCGACGATCACTTTGGCAGAATCGCTCGCATGCTCTCGCCAGAGCACTTCGAAGACCTGCCGTTCCGCAGGCTGTCCGGGGATCGAGAGGTTGTTCAGGAGGCGTGCCGATGACTGCAGATGCGGCGACAACAGCGCCCATGTTGCGCCGTTGGTCAACACCTGCCCGGCGCTGGCCAGCCCCGCCAGTGATTCGGCGGTGTTCACGCAATCGCCGAGGAACTCACCATTCTCCTCGATCACTGCACCGTGGTGAAAACCGATCTTGATCGCCAACTGAACGCCGGAAACGGGAGGCAGGTCGGCGACCCGCCGCTGCATGGCGATGGCCGCCTGGCAGGCATCGTTGGCGTTGGCGAAAACCGCGGTGAGGTCGTCCCGACCGGCCTTCATGATCTGACCGTGAAAGCCGTCGATGCCCCGGCGCATGCGTTTCATGCAACGGTCAACGGCGTGCAGGGCCTCGGTACCACCCAGTTTCTCGAATAGTCTTTGGCTCCCGGCGACCGCAACAAACACGATCGACCGCATTCTTTCCTTGCTGCTCATGCATCATACTCCCTGTCTTGCCCTTGAGAATCGGCCTGCCGCATCCATTCGGCAAACCGTTCATCATCGCCGGTGAAATGACTGCTCATCGCCGGACATGTAGCGGAATTGGCTGTGGCGATGAGCAGTGATCGCCAAGGGGCTGCGGGTCGAATACCGAATCGCCTCCTGCCATGCTTGTCAGCTCTGTCCCGGGACGCAGATCCCTGAAATCGAACAAGGCCTGGTCGGCCAGATGTGAGGGAACGATCTTCTGGAGCGCAGAAAATACCGATTCGGTGCGTCCGGGGTAGCGCCGGTCCCAATCAGCCATCATTTCGCGAATCTTCTGGCGTTGCAGATTGTCCTGCGAGCCGCAGAGATTACAGGGAATGATCGGGTAGTCCATAGCCCGCGCAAAACGCGCGATGTCCGTTTCGCTGCAGTAGGCCAGTGGCCGGATCACCACATGCGCGCCGTCGTCGGTGACCAGCTTGGGCGGCATGGCCTTGAGTTGTCCGGCAAAGAAAAGATTGAGAAAAAGCGTGTGCACGATGTCATCGCGATGGTGGCCAAGGGCAATCTTGTTGGCGCCGATTTCCTTGGCTGTACGATAAATGATGCCACGACGCAGTCGAGAACACAGCGAACAGGTCGTCTTGCCCTCCGGAATCTTGCTCTTGACCACCGAATAGGTATCCCGCTCGACGATCCGGTACTCGACACCAATTTTCGCCAGATAGCGCGGCAGCACGTCAGCCGGGAACCCCGGCTGTTTCTGGTCGAGGTTCATGGCAATCAAGCGAAAACCGACCGGCGCACGCTCGCGCAAGGCCATCAGTAGCGACAGCAGCGTGTACGAGTCCTTGCCGCCGGAAATGCAGACCAGAACCGTATCACCATCCTCGATCATGTGGTAATCGGCAATCGCCTTGCCGGCCTTGCTCTCAAGGCGCCTTCTCAGGCGCAGCAGGGTATTCGAGGGTTCCAAACAGGCCCTTTCCAATGGCATGATGAATTACAGATGCGCACTGCGACCGCCATCCACATTGATCACCTGACCGGTCACGTAGGTCGCATCTTCAAGCAGATAGTGTACCGCTCGGGCGATGTCCTGCGGACAGCCGGCGCGCTCCAGCAAGGTATGTGCCACGATTGCTGCACGCGTGGTGCTGTCAAAAAAGCCCTCCTCAGGCCACAGGATCGGCCCCGGAGCAACGGCATTCACTCGTACCAGCGGCCCCAGTTCAATGGCCAGAGCACGCGTCAGCCCCAGCAGACCCGCTTTCGCTGCGCAGTACAGTGGATAACCGGCGAGTGGTCTTTCGGCATGGATGTCGGTGATGTTGACGACGGCGCCGCGCGCAGCCAGCAGATGTGGCGCGGCAGCCTGGGTCAGAAACAGGGGGGCCTTGAGATTGCTGCCCACCAGGTCATCCCAGGCCGCCTGGTCAATGCTGCCGAAAGGTGTCGGAAAGAAGCTTGAGGCGTTGTTCACCAGGGCATCGAGGCGACCGAAACGATCCACGGTGCCGGCCACCAGCCATGGCAAGGTCGCGAGATCCCGCAGATCGGCCTGCAGACACGCCGCTGAACAGGGTCTGACGGACCTTCCCGGAGCCCTTGAGGTAAGTCATTGATTAATTG
>NZ_JDSS02000021.1:190194-201025 GCF_000584955.1 Candidatus Accumulibacter vicinus | reverse complement strand
GATAGTTACAGCATAACTGCGCTTGCTGGCTGGGGGAAGATCCGTCTGAGCGCATTCAGTTCGGCAACCAGCGCCTCGGCCGCTGCCGAAGCCTGGCGGTAGTGCACCATGATATTGGCTCCGGTTGCGTGCATTTCGCGCGCGATGACACTGCCCACCCGCTTGGCGGCGCCGGTTACCAAGATCGTTTTTCCGCTCATCCCCTACACACCCATCCCCATGCTATCCCAACGATCAGGAAAGCAACCAGGGGTTGATTCTAGCGGATTCTTGCCACCGCCTTCCGAAAAACGCTCCTTTCCTTCGGCGCCGCGGTAAACTGTGAAAAAACTGACATCGGGAGATCATTGATGAGCCATCTGGACACCCCACTCGACGCCGACGATCTGATGATGATGAGCGAGCGCATCGCCAAACTCCCGGCCGCTGAAGCAGAATGGGTCAGCGTCCTGCTGCAGGAATTACTGCGCACGCGCGCGCGCGAAGCCGAATTGCTGGCTGGGGAAGCAACACTCCGGCGTGAAACCGAAGCACATAGCGCCGAGCTTGACGATCACCTGGCACAGCTCGCTCTCGACACCGCCGAATGGTTGAAAACGCTGTGGAATGTCGGCTACATGGGAGCGGGCAACTTTCGTACCGACCCACGCTCGACATTTCCGTCGATTGACCTCGAAGACATTCGGAAATCCTCGCTCTTCGCCCGTATTCGCCAGGGCAAGCACGCCCTTCCGTTTGCACCGCCAACCCGGCAAGGCCTGCCCTGGCACGAACTGCTCGAAGGCCGGGCGGAACAAACCCACACCGTTAACGCCGAGGTCATTCGTGATGAAGCGGACCTCCCGATCGAGGCGATCATCGAAGGTTGTGCCGAGTGGCAGATCATCGACGAAGACGCCGAGCAGCAGGAATTCATCGTTCAGTACCAGGGCAAGGGACCGCGGTACCGGCTGCGGCTGACAGACGCGACTGCCCGACTGCATCGCGAACAGCCAAGTATGACACGCAAAATCCACCTGCAAGGGCACGGTGGTTTCCACAGCTACACTCTCGAATGGCCCGAAGCCGACGACCGCAAGCAGTTCGTACCCTTGCGCGCAGCCACTTGGGCGCGTGCGGAATCGGAGGCGGAGCACTGGCTGGCGACGACGCATCCCGAAATGTACGGTCAGGTCCGCTTCGAAGTGTGCGAACAGTGAGGCATTGACTACCCGGATCGCAGCCTCGCTGCCCATCCCGACGGCCGAGGCACTGGCCTGCAGCGCGGTGCTCAGCCGCGACATTACGGCGCGAATCGAAGCCGCAGGGGGCTGGGTCGGCTTTGATGACTTCATGAACCTCGCGCTCTACTCGCCGGGCCGGGGCTATTATGCGGGAGGCGCGTACAAGTTTGGCGCCGGCGGAGATTTTCTGACCGCACCCGAAATCAGCGCGACCTTCGCTCAGACCCTGGCTGCGCAGGTCGCGCAACTGCTTGACCTGACTTCTCCGCACATCGTCGAGGTCGGCGCCGGCAGCGGGCAGCTCGCCGCCGACCTGTTGCTCGAACTCGCGCAGCGCGGTCAGCTCCCCAAGCGTTACGAGATCCTCGAAGTGTCCGGTGAATTGCGCGCCCGCCAGCGCAAAACGATTGGTCAGCGTGCGCCGCATTACCTGCACTGCGTACACTGGCTTGACTATCTGCCCGAGCATTTCGACGGCCTGGTGCTGGCCAACGAAGTGCTTGATGCGATGCCGGTCCATCTCGTGACCTGGACCGCAGAGGCCATTGCCGAGCGCGGCGTCGCGGTCAACGATGGACAGTTCATCTGGCGCGATCGCCGAGCGGGTGGCCGGTTGCTCGAACATGCACAGGCACTGGCCGAAGAATGTGCGATCGCACCCGGCTATCTGAGTGAAATCGCACTGCTGGCGCCGGCCTGGGTGGCGCAATGGGCAGCGATCCTGGGACGCGGTGCGCTGCTCCTGATCGACTATGGCTTTCCGCGGCGCGAGTATTACCACCCGCAGCGCGATGCCGGCACGCTGATGTGCCATTACCGCCACCACGCGCACGGCGAGCCCTTCTACCTGCCGGGCTTGCAGGACATCACAGCGCATATCGATTTTACCGCCATCGTCGAAGCCGGCTGCAAGGCCGGACTGGATTTGCTGGGCTACACCACGCAGTCGAGCTTTCTCTTCAACTGCGGCCTGACCGAAATTCTGGCAAGAACGCCGGTGAGCGACCCCATGCGCTACCTGCCGCTCGCCAACGCGGCGCAGAAACTGGTCTCCCCAGCGGAAATGGGAGAGCTTTTCAAGGTGCTCGCCCTCGGCAAGGGCATCAGCGAACCCCTGCTCGGCTTTGTCAACAGCGACCGTAGCGCGACCCTCTAGAGGTTTGCCGGCAATCGCCGAGCGAATCCAATCACAGCGTTCGGCAAACCAACCCCTGGGCCTGGCCGGCATCGGCCATCTCAGCCGCCGGCCTTGCCGTGAGCGAGTTCCCAGACCGGGATGGTGACCCGGACAAGCTGCTCGATCTCGCTCTGCCAGGTGATCACCTGACGCCTGAGCTGCTCGAGCTGCGGTTCGAGGAGATCGAAGTGCTGGGCCGAGAGCGTCAGCAAGTGGCCGCGACGCGACAGCGCTTCGGCTTCGATGTCGCGTAGCGCGAGCACCTGCGGCGCGATCTTGAACAGCAGCAGCGATGCAAGCAGGTCATCACGGCAGGGCACAAAGCGACCGGCCAGAACGTCGAGAGCGTCGAGCGTCGGTGCCACCTGCGCGAGAATCAGCTCGAGTGCGGGTTTCAACGATCCCGGCGAGTTGCGTTTGAAGATTTTCCATAGACCCGCAGCACCCATCGCCCGGTTGCACCGTTCGATCAGATCGCCAACGTTCCAGTTCACGACCACTGCGGTCAGTCGCTGCAGTTCGATGGTCATCGCTTCGATGCGGCGCAGCAAAGGATTCCCCCAGGCGGCAAGGTTTGCGACTTCGACCGGCAACAACTCGCGAATCGCCTGGTCGAGCGACTCGAGCTGCCTGGCGGATATCGCCGGCAAGGCTTCAATGGCCTGGCGTTTCAGCCGTTCGAGGTCGGAGCCCCGACCCTCGTCAAAGAGCAGCGACGCGGGCGTGTACGCCGGCACGGCGGCCGCAGGCGGTGCCCGCTCCGGCAACAGCATCGCCTGGACCGGTACTGGCGTAGACATGGGTAGTGGTGAGGAGAAAGCTACGCGCTCGGGCAGCTTCAATGGCGCGATACGAGCCGTGACCCGTTGCAGCGGCTGTGCCGGCGGCAGGTCGAGCGGTTGCACCTGACGCGCGGGCAGCGATGCCCCTGGCTCAGCCGGTCGAGGCGCCGCTTCGGCCGGATCCGACGCAAACTGCGGACAAACAGGCCCTACGGACGCCGCCGCGGTATCCTGGAACAGCGGCCGAACCCGTGAATCAGGCTTCGAGGCCATAACCCCGCACGAAGTCGAGCAGGTCACGCTGATAGCCTGCACCAACCGCCTGAAACTGCCACTCATTGCCGGCCCTGAACAACGAGCCGATCTGGACGGCGGTCTGCCCGGCGAACTCCTCGTCGAGATCGTATTCGGCGAGAACCTCGCCAGTCTCGTCGTTGTAGACCTTCAGATAGGCGTTCTGAACCATCCCGAAGTGCTGCCGGCGGGCAAGCGCCTCGTGCATCGTGACAATGAAAGAAACCTCAACCGCATCGGCAGGAGCGACGGCAAGGTCGATCCTCAGCGTCTCGTCATCACCTTCACCGACCCCGGTACGGTTGTCACCGGTATGCGTGACAAATCCCTCGGGGCTTTGCAGATTGTTGAAAAAGACGAAGTGCCCATCGGACAGACAGACCGGTGCGTCACCGACCGTCTTGAGGACGAAGGCGCAGACGTCGAGGTCACACTGCCCGAGAACCCGCGTGATGTCCCAGCCGATTCCGACCCGAACGATGCGCAGCTTCGGCGCGGCTTTGGTCAGGTTGATCCCCTCCCCTTTCTTCAGATTGACGGCCATGTAAAACTCCTTTGCTCGAAATGAAACGAATAGGCGAATCGCTGCTGGATGCCTTGCCTGACGTTCGCCGCGGCCTGCGGATCAGAGCTTGCGCAGCCAGTCGCACAGTTCGGTGGTCAGCAGCGCTTCGTAGATCGCCTCGTCGCTGATCTTGAGATTCGGAAAGTGGCAAAAGCCGGCATTGGGCAGATCGTCGGCCATTTTCTTGATGAAACGGAAATCGGTATCGGTACCGATGCCGACCAGCTGCCAGTAAATCCGGTACTGACGTGCCTCGCGCAGGATCTTCTCAGCCTCGGCTTCATCGTTGTTGTCGCCGTCGGTGATGAACAAACATAGCGCCGGGATATGCGTATCTCTGGGCGCGTGCTGCTCGGTTTTCTTGAACATGCCGAGAAAACCGCTCGAAGTGACGACGCGTTCGCCGCGAAAGTAGGTGTCGAGGACCGCATTCATCACCGGCGCGTAGTTGGTCCCTCCCCACTTGTTCACGTTCGGGTTGTCGAGGATTGCCTTCTTGACGTAGTTGCCAAAATCGGCGGCTTGCGCGACCGGCGGTGTCGAGTATTTCTGGTTGAAGGTCCACACCTCCATTTCGCCGTTGTCGTCGAAGGTACCGGCGATGGCGAGCAGGCGGTCAACCGTTGCCTGAACGAGACCGTCCTGGTACTCGTTGTGCATCGAACCGGAAATATCGATGCAGAGCCCCACCCGGCAACGTGGCGGCTGTGGCAGCGCACGCTTCTCGAGGACGATTCGGGTCTTCTTCTTGAGGTCGATCAGCGACATGACGAATCCTTTCTAGCGGGTTTTCTGGAAGCCGGCAATCAGTTCTTCGCGCAAGGCACCGAGCTTGGCATCGGTCTGCGCCCTTGCCGCTGCGGCCTCCTCGTTGATCTTCTGCACGTCCTCGAAAGCGCCGAGCAACTGCTTCTGCACATGTTCGAGGGTTTCCATCTCGACCAGTGCCCGCTGATTGGCGCGCGCGATCTCGGTGGTATTCTGGCGCAGCAGGTCGGCGTTGCGGCGCAAGGCCGCGTTGGTCGCATCGTCGACCGCGGTCACCAGTTCGGCCGACTTCGCCTGCTCCTGCAGCAGAATATGCAGCGAGAACTGTTTCTTCCAGGCGGGAATCGTCACCGCGACGATATCCTGGAACTTCGCGATCAGCATCCGCGAATTGTTCTGCAACAGCCTGATCTCCGGAGCAGTCTGCATGGCGATCATCTGTGCGCGCTTCAGATCGTCGATCCGCTTTTCGAGCCGCACGGCAAGCTGACGGCGATCGGCGATGGCCTGTGCCTGCATCGGGTCGCTCGTCTCGGGGGTGCCTGTCAGTTCCTCGTGCAGCGCGGCCAGCAACCCCTGCCCCTGAATGACGGCCTCGCCGAGCGCCCTGTACTCCTCACCGTTGGCAACATACATTTCGTCCAGCTCGCGAATCCGCTGCTCATAGGTACGTGCCGAACGTTCGAGTTCGCCGACGAGTGCGTCAAGCTGGCCGGATACCGACTGGAACTGCGACCTGACCTGTTCCTTGGCCGAAATGAAGAACCCCTTGAGCTTGCCAAGCAGCGACTTGTCGAAGAGGAGCTTGGGGTCGAGTTGCTGAGCCGTCGCGACGAGTTGGCTCAGAGAGACGCCGAACTGGTCGGCACCAGTCCCGCGCACCATGCCGAGCAGTTGCTCGGAAATCGCCGCCACCCGTCGGGTGGATTTGTCGCCGAGCGCCGTAAGGTCGGACTCGCTGACGGTCACCCTGGCTGACGGCGCACTCAGGTTTGCCGCCAGCGGCATCACCGCACGCGTCGGTACAGGCACCGGAGGATTGACCGGCAAGGGTTCCGTAGCCGGTAGAAACTCCGCCGTCGGACTGGCCAGCGGGGTGGACTTGTTGGCGGGGGCAGCATCGGCAAACAGTGGTTTCATGGCAACTCCCGGGAAAGAGGGGTTGATCGGTAGCGTCCGACTGAAATCTTCGACAATTTCGCACATTTGGCATGCCGCAGTATAAGGTGCGGACCGCGCAGGGAAAAGAGGGAGGGAGGAGATACGCTCTGCGAAAGGGTCAGATACCGTCGCCGATGGCCTCCCCAGCGACCCACAAGCAGGCTATCCTATTGGATCCCCAAAAAAGGCACGGCGCACAGGAACGGCAACCCTGGCGTACGACGAGGTCACCAACGCAGCGACAATGAGGAGAAACAATGACCAAACAGATAGTTGTTTGCATGGATGGCACCTGGAACGACCCTATCGAACAAACCAATGTGTATCGCCTGTTCGAGACGCTGCCCGGCAAGGAACAGTTTGTCGAAGAACAAGGGCCGATCCGTTCCCATCTCAGCAAACGCAATGAGGAGCTCGCCGCCTTTTATCTGAAAAGTGTCGGCAACGGCGGACGCACGCAGAGTCTCCTGGGCAGCACGCAGGGAATCGGCCTGCACGATTGCATGATCGACGCCTATGTCCTGGTCTCGCAGGTGTACCAGAGCGGTGACAAGATCTGGCTGTTCGGTTTCTCGCGTGGTGCCTGGGCAGCCCGCAGCCTGGGCGCCTTCATCGCTCGCACCGGCCTGATCTGGGCAGCCGATGCCTTCGACGACAACGCCGCCGACATGGCCGAAAACATCTGGCTGGCCTACAAGGAAGGTCGTGGCATGAAGCGCGGTGGGCGTTTCTGGAAACACCACGACAAGATGCCGATCCGGATGATCGGTGTCTGGGACACCGTTGGCGAATTCGGCGTCCCACAGTTCAGCGGCCTGCACATGTTCGACCGCGACGAACTGCGTTTCATGAAGTTCACCGACCGCGAACTGAGCAGGCATGTCGAGTACGGTCGCCAGGCCTTGGCGGTGGATGAAGAACGGGCCGACTTCCGGCCGACGCTATGGAACGAGCGCGAGGGCATCAAGCAGGTCTGGTTTGCCGGTGTGCATGCGGACATTGGTGGCGGCTATGAACACTGCGGCCTCTCGGACATCGCGCTCGAATGGATGATCAACGAGGTCAACGACCTTGACGCCGGCCTGCGGCTGTTGCCTGCACAACTCACTGAGCCCCTGGCGCCGAACGCCCTGGAGGACCGGCACGACGAAACGCACAACCTGGTCTGGCGGTCACGCCCACATGGCGAGCGGAAGATTCCTGATGATGCCGAACTGCACCCCAGCGTGCTGTTGCGGTTGCAGGAGCGCGCCGACTATCGCCCCAAGGCACTTGAGGACGTTTCTGCCAGCAGCACGTTCTACCGGACGGACGAAGCGCCCCCCGAGGAACAGTTGCAACCGGAACGTGAACCCCTCCCTTTCCGCAAACTTCCAATTGACGGCTCGACACGCTTTCCGGCCTATGCGCATAAATGGTGGAACGCCTCGGGGATCGAAGTCGATGTCGGCGAGAAATACCGCATTGAAGCCAGCGGAGCGTGGATCGACAAAGGCACGCCCGCAGGTGCCGACGGCTACGAATCCACCACCTGGTTCATGGATCTTGCGAAGGGCAGCCGCCGCCTGGAAGAACGCCCGTGGTTCTCGCTGGTGGCCGCCATCCATCCGCGACCCGATCTGGAAGCGAACAACCCTGACTCGGAAAACGTGCTCACCGGACTGGTCGAAAGCGCCATCAACGGCGTCGCGCGCATCGACGACGAAAGCAACCTGATGGCCACCCCGAATGCTTGCGAAATCGAAATCGGCGAAGCCGGTTTCCTGTACTTCTTCGCCAACGACTCCCCGTTTTCCTATGGCAACAACAGCGGGTTCCTCACCATCGAAGTCACCCGCATCCCCTGGTCGCCTGAAGAAGACCAGAAACCCCTGTCGACGCCACAGCCGCTCCCCGGCAGCCTGGACGTCAAGCTGTACTACGCCCCCGGCGCCTGCTCGCTGGCCGCGCACATCGCTCTGCGTGAATGCGGCCTCGACTTCGAACTGGTGCGCGTCGATATCCGCCAGCACCAGCTGGCCGACGGCAGCGACTTCAACGCCATCAACCCCAAGGGCTACGTGCCGGTGCTCGAAATCGGCGATGGCGTCCGTCTCACCGAAGTTTCGGCCATCGTTCAGTACATTGCCGACCGCATTCCGGAGAGCGGACTGGCGCCACGGCCTTACACGCTCGAACGTTATCAGTTGCAGGAATGGCTGGCCTTCATCAGTGCCGAGCTACACAAGACTTTCACACCACTGTTCAAGCCGGATACCCCTGAGGATTACAGGCTCTGCCTCCAGGAAAACATCGCCACCCGCCTGGGCTACGTCGACGCCCGCCTTGCGGGCAGGCATTACCTCCTGGGCAACCAATTCACCGTCGCCGACGCCTACCTGTTTACCGTCCTCACCTGGTGCAATCGAATAGGCATGGAAATCGCGCGCTGGCCGATGCTGCGGACCTTCCAGGAACGCGTCCGGCACCGCCCAAACGTCCGCGAAGCCCTGGAGGCCGAAAACAGCTGAACAGGAACAGAGTCGACGAACGGCAGCCCTGTGAGGGCAGCCGTCTCGACGCGGCGAGCGTCATTCCTTACCGGGGGGCCCATCTGTCGGCGACGATCGCCGGCTGGATCTGCTATATTCCCGACCAGCACGCTGATCCCCTTCAATCTTCCCTTCACCCGCCGACGTTGGCCGGCAGCTTCCTCGCCGGACTTCAACCCAGGCACCAACCAGGAAAACAACCATGGCGATTTCGCTCTATGACGGAAGTGTAAAGAGCTACCTGCAAACGCTGGCAGCGGTCAGCGGCTTTCTGGACCGGGGTCTTGCCTATTGCCGGGAGAAGAATCTCGACCCGGAGGAGATTGTCGAGACTCGCCTGTATCCGGACATGCTGCCGTTTCGCTTCCAGGTCCAGTCTGTCGTTCACCATTCCCTGGGTGCAATCGAGGGCATCAAGAACGGCGTCTTTCGCCCGCCGGCCGACCTCCCGGCACATGACTACCTGGCTTTGCAAGCGCTGATCGTCGGCGCAGGCGACGCGCTCAAGAACCTGATGCCTGCGGCGATCAATGCCTATGAAGGTGGCACGGTGATCTTCGAGTTCCGTAATGCCCGTTTCCCATTCACGACCGAAGAGTTCCTGCTGTCATTTTCTCTGCCGAATTTCCATTTCCACGCCACGACCGCTTACGACATCCTGCGGATAAAGGGTGTTCCATTGGGCAAGCGTGACTACCTGGGGACACTGCGTCTGAAAACCAGCTAGCCGGGCAGGCATGACAGCAGGCCTGCCCCTTACTATGAAAGTTGCGAGCGACTCTCGAATCTCTCCTCCGCGGCATCCGCGCCAGCCGGTCGGCTTGCAGTCAGTCCGCAACCCCGGGCGGCAAGTGGATAGCGTTGCGTCGACGTCGTCAATCAGGCGTTCCCGGCGCCCGGTCAGGCCGGTTCCTGGCAGTGAATTCCGCTGCGCAACGCCGACATGGGAAGGGGTGATATGATCCGGATACCGACCAGGAGACGCAGGAGAAAACAAGCATGCCCAACAAAGCGCTTTTCAGATCTTTCGGACGCTTGACCGCAGCCGCCTTCGTTGTTCTGCTTGCCGGCTGCGCCGGTGGCCCGGTGGGCACCTGGCCCGGCGACGAACAGGCGACGCAGACCGAACAAACGATCCCGGTGCGTATCGGCTATGCATGCTGTAACCTCCATTACAGCGGCGACTGGATCAGCGACTCCAACTACGCGCAGCTTTCCTTCATCCCGGTCGGCACACCGATCACGGTCAAGAAGATAGACCGTTATCGCTATCGCGCCTATGTGGATGTCGCCGGCAAACCCATGCGCATGGGCCTGGATTACGGCCGGGGCCAGGAAACCACCGAGCAATGGATCAACAAGGTGGTCGTTCTCGACGATCCGAGGACGCGCCTGGCCACCTTTCCGCCTGTAATCCGCGAGGCCATCTGGCTTGGTCGCGTCATGCGGGGAATGACCAGGGAACAGGTGATCATGGCTGCCGGCTACCCGCAGAGCGACGAGACACCCTGGCTCGACGTCCTGTACTGGCGCTACTGGTGGGCAAGCGCCGGGCCATATTACGTCTATTGGTCGCGCAACAGGGAGGTTACCAGGATTGAAGGCAGCCCGGAGATCCTGAGCCAGGTGACCTATCGAGGCGAATGATTCGCCGCCATGACCGGGCCATGCCGCCGGGCGTGCGCTTGGTCGATGGCACTGCAAGCAAGAAAGACCTGCACGTCGCAGGCAGTACGGTGTTCTGCGCGATCCCCTGGGAAGATTGTGCGGCGCCCAGCAGGCGCGCTTTTTTCCAGAAACCGAACGGCTTGATCGTGCGCTTTGCAAATATGCCGATCAACACTCGCTGGCGCTGAACCCCCACCAGCGGTTACGGTTCGGTCGCCCGGATGATCCCGGCCAGAGCAGGAGGAAATGTGATGCAGGCTGGCAAGAGGCTGCTCGCCACGGTGCTGGTGCTGGCGCTGTTCGGGGGAGCGCTCTGGTATGCCACGCAGGAACACCAGGCGCAGCAATTGCATCGGTCAGAAGCGCAGGAACGTGGCGCGGTGGACAGCGTGAAGGAAATGAGCGGCCTGGTGTCCGTCGACGTGGAGCCCTTTTTCGCGGATGTCCGGGTACAAAAGATCCTGCGCGAGCGCAAGCTGCCGGTCAAGGTGACCCGGGTCGGCAGCCGCGACATGGCTGCCCAGCTCAGTGCTGCGGCGATGCGTAGTAGTGGTTCGGCGGGCGGGGTGGCCGATTTCTACTTTCCATCCGGTGTGCTGGCGGCGAATCAGATTGCCGACGAGGCCTGGAAGGCTGGCATCAATGCCACCCAGACTTCGCCG
>NZ_JDSS02000021.1:186061-190184 GCF_000584955.1 Candidatus Accumulibacter vicinus | reverse complement strand
TGAAGGCTCATATACTCTCGATGGGGCCGTTGGATTTCCTATCCTTTCGGCCGAGATCTCGGGGTCTGACAGCGGCGGCAGGTTGAGCTGAGCTCTTGCGAAGCTCAACGAGTTCCGTCGGCGCGCCGCAAGGACGGCGTGTGCGTAGGGTCTGCAATCAGGCGTCTTGCAGCGTGCGCACATCCGGCGTACATTCTTGGTGTTCATTTCCGGAAATCCGCCATGACCAGCACCGCCATCAAGGAAAGCCGCCTCAACATCCGCTGCGACAGGCGTGCGCGCGAACTGCTCGAACGCGCGGCCGCTTACTCGCATGTCAGCATTTCGGAGTTCGTGCTCACGCAGGCCGTGGCTTCAGCCGAGCGAGTGGTCGAGGCCCACGCGTCGATCACCCTGCAAGCGGCGGATTTCGCGGCTTTTCTCGCCGCTCTCGACGCGCTTGACGGGCCAAACGCTGCACTGCAGCGCGCCTTCCAGCGCCATGCGAGCAGCCTCCGGAAGTGAGTGCTTATCGGATCAACCCGCTCGACGCCGCACAGGATGTCGCTGCTTTCCACTGCGGCAGCCCGCCGCTCGACGAGTACATTCGCCGCTATGCGTCGCAAGATGTGCGGAAAGACGTGGCGCGTGTCTTCGTTGCCACGCCCGACGATCAGCCGGAGCGATTGGCGGGTTTCTTCACCCTGAGCGCCGGCAGCGTCGCTTGCGGCGATCTGCCGTCTGCGCTGGCACGCAAGCTGCCTCGCTATCCGGTGCCGATCGCCCTCATAGGTCGCCTCGCCGTCGATACGCAGTTTCAAGGAAAGGGCTTGGGGTCGATTCTGCTGGCCGACGCTTGCGCGAAAGTCGTGCAGGCCGGCGCGGTGCTGGCCGTCGCCGGCATTGTCGTCGACGCCAAGGATCAAGCGGCTGCGGCGTTCTACACACATTTCGGCTTCGTCCCTTTGCCCGGCCGACCCGACCGCTTCTTGCTGCCTGCGAGCCTGCTGCCGAAAGACCAGCCTGGTGGGTCGGGTTAGCACAGCGTAACTCGACGGGGTTGTCGGGTTGCGGCCTGCGGCCTGACCCGACCGATGGGGCGATGACGCTCCGACGCTCGCTCACGCCGCGTTCGCCTGGCCGCTGGCTGGCGCCGCGAGCAGTTGCCGGCGCAGGCCGTCGCGTCTGGCGCGGGCCTGCCGCACCGACGCCGTCTTGACGTGCCCGAAGCCACGAATCCGTTCCGGCACGCTCGCCAGATCGATGGCAGTGGCCAGCGTGTCGGGTTTGAGTTGCGCGAGGATCAGTTCGACATCGGCCTCGTAGTCGGTGATCAGTTGCCGTTCCATGCGCCTTTCGTCGGTCCTGCCGAAGGGGTCGAGGAAGGTGCCGCGCAGGCCCTTGAGCCGGCTCAAGCAGCCGAACGCGGTCATCATCCAGGCGCCGTAGCTGCGCTTGCGGATTCGGCCTGTTTGCGGGTCCGGCCGCGCGAGGAGCGGCGGCGCGAGATGGAAGCGCAGCGTGAAGTCGCCTTCGAACTCTTCCGCCAACTGCCGGCGGAAAGCCGGATCGGCGTGCAGTCGCGCGACTTCGTACTCGTCCTTGACCGCCAGCAACTTGCCGTAGGCGCGAGCGACAGCTTCGCTCAGGGCGGTCGATTGCAGCGGCGCTTCGGTAGCGCGCGTTCTGATACGCGGTGAGGGTCTCGACGCGTCGCTCGATCACCTCGTCGAGGCTGCGCGAGATTGGCAGCGCCGTCGGCGTACCCGCCGGTTGCAGCAGGCGGCGGACGGCTTCCGGGTCGTGCGCGGCGCGCCGGCCCCAGAGAAAGGCCTGGCGGTTCTGCTCGACGGCGGCGCCGTTGAGCTCGATCGATCGGTCGATCGCCGCCAGCGAGAGCGGCACCAGCCCGCGTTGCCAGGCGACGCCGAGCAGGAACAGGTTGCCGTAGAGCGCGTCGCCCATCAGGCGGCGGGCCATCGCGGCGGTGTCGAGGAAAAGGGTCCGGCCGGCGCCGCAGGCTTCGTCGACGCGGGCCTGCATCGCTTGCTGCGGAAATTGCCAGTCGGGGTTGTGCGTGAATTCGGCAGTCGGTGTTTCGGCGACGTTGACGACTGCCCGTGTCTTGCCGGCAAGAACCTTCGACAAGGCTTCGGCGCCGGCGGTGACCACGAGGTCGCCGCCGATCACGGCGTCCGCTTCGCCGGTGGCGATGCGCGCGGCATGCAGGTCCTCGGGTCGGTCGGCGATGCGCAGGTGCGAAAAGACGGCGCCGAATTTCTGCGCCAGGCCGGTCATGTCGAGAACCGAGACACCCTTGCCGTCGAGGTGCGCGGCCATGCCGAGCAGCGCGCCGAGAGTGACGACGCCGGTACCGCCGACGCCGGTGATCAGGATGTTGAAGGGGTGGCGCGTGTCGGCGAGTACGGGGTCGGGAAGGTTGGCAAGAGCCGTGGAAAAAGCGCTGGCAGGAGCGCTGGCCAAGCCGCCATCGTCGCTGGCGATGGCGCGGCCGGCGCGCAGCCTGCCGCCTTCGACGCTGACGAAACTCGGGCAGAAGGCATTAACCTAGAATCCTCTGTTAACTCGCTCCCAGTGCGAGAGAAGGGGGAGCCAAAGGCGTAGGAGGCGATGTTTTTGGTCTGGCGTTGATGATTTTATCGACGATGTAGCGGACAAGCGCCGGCCATCGGGCAGCTTTCGGCAACTGAGGCGCACTTGCCAGAACATGGTCAAGACCCTTGCGAACATTGACGATCATCGCTTTGATTTGGTCCACCGCCGCATGGGAAAGCGTGAGTAGCAAGCGGGACTGGCCGGCGTGCTCGGTCAGGCGGCCCACGCCGGCGAGCAACATCGGGCGACTGGTGATCGCTTCCAGGCGTGTCTTCGGGTGCGCAAGGCGCACATACCAACTCCACCAGTTGTAGATCAGCGCCACCGCCCGCGCCGAGAGGTTGCAGCGCTCCAGATCCTGTGTGGTGTAGCCGCCCCAGCCCCACTGGTTCTTCAGTTCGTCGAAGCCATTTTCGCAATCGGCCCGATCCCGGTACAACTGGCCGATGGCTTGTATCGAGTAGTCGGCGTTGCTGACCAGGACGGCGTATTCCCAGAGTTTGGCGGCCTCGGAATGGTCGAGGAACTGCAACTCGGGCTGCGGGTTCTCATGACTTGCGTCGGCGACCAGGCTGGACTTGACACGTCGCCGCAGTACCACGACACGCCGCGCGCGAGTCCAGCCCGCCAACTGGAGTTCGGCTTCCACGGCGTCCAGACCCTGGCCGACACCCTGCCAGTCGCCTCGCCGCCAGAGCCGCTCGATCAGACGCTTGACCCCCGCCGTTTGCTTGAGCTTGAAGAGATAGTGCTGCCCCATCTCTTCCATCTCGGCCATCATGCCTTCATTGCCGAAGGCGATATCGCCGCGCACCAGGACGGGACGCTCCTCAGGCGCGAGCCGTTCAAGCAGCAGGCGTAGCCGGGGCCGGCTGTATTTGCCGGCACTGGCTGTGCCCCCTTGCACCTCCACATCAAGCACCAGACGCAGGTTGCCGATCCAGTAGGTGTGCAGCGTATGACTGGGGCGTCCCGGTTTCGTGGGGTTATAGCCGATCTCGGCGCCCGCCTGGTGGCCGTAGAGCAGCTTGACGGTCGTGTCGACATCGAGAATCCAGGGCGTACTTAGCGCTTCTCGGCTACTCTCCGAAAGTGCGGTGTCCATCCACGCCGTACTCTTCGCCAGTTGCGCCGACCGAGCAGCGCGTTCTTCGTCGCTGCAGTATCGGGGTTGATTCGGCGCCAGATGCGCCAGAGCGCGGCGCAGGCTTTCATCGCTGATGATCTTGTTCATGCCCAGAATCTGTGGCGCGACTTTGTCGCCACGCAGTCCGGTCACGTGCGCATAGCGCCGCTGGCCATCCAGGATCGACAATAGCCAGGTGCCGAGAACGTCAACGACTTCCGGTGCGTTGGGGCTGGTGTACGCCATCGGGCACCCGTCCCGCCAGCGGGCGAATAGACCCGAGACTTCGAGGAACTCGGCAAAGAACGCCAACTGCCCCAAGGCCGTAGCACTTCCCCCTTCGTCCCAGCGAACGTGAAATCGCCCCCCAGGCGTCGCCACCCGCATCTCCAGCGCCGTTTG
>NZ_JDSS02000021.1:184459-185897 GCF_000584955.1 Candidatus Accumulibacter vicinus | reverse complement strand
TGTACGCCATCGGGCACCCCTCCCGCCAGCGGGCGAATAGACCAGAGACTTCGAGGAACTCGGCAAAGAACGGCAACTGCCCCAGGGCCGTGGCGCTTCCCCCTTCGTCCTAGCGAACGTGAAATCGCCCGCTAGGCGTCGCAACCCGCATCTCCAGCGCCGTTTTTTCCCTCTCCTGCAAGGCACTATCCGCCGCCTTGACCAGCTCTTTTCGCTCAAAATCCAACCACCCATTGGGTGACCCTCCCTTTGCGCCGGAAACCCTCACCAGCGCTCAGTTTGCAACAGATCTTGGTCATTTAAATGAGGAAAATAGGGTTATTTTCAAAGCGCGCACGCTCGTCGTATTGGGCCATGCTGCCGATCGGCATCGTGAATCCGCACGCTAACGGTCTGGCGACCAATGGCCGCTGGGATATGCCCAACGGGCCATCGAGATCCTGTGACAAGGGGAAGTGATTTAAACTACAGACTCTTGACCACGAGAGGAGAATCAAATGATTGGCTACGTGACGCTTGGAACTAACGACCTGCCCAGGGCGGCCGCCTTCTATGACGAGCTGCTGACCGAAGTCGGAGCCAAACGGTTGTGGGAATTCCCTCGGGGCATTGCCTGGGGAGTGGCTCCGAACAAACCGAGTCTTTGCGTCATGACGCCGTTTGACGGAAACCCCGCCACGGTGGGCAACGGCGTCATGGTGGCCTTGGTCGTCGATTCGCGCGAGAAGGTTGACCGAGTTTACGCCAAGGCGCTCGAATTGGGCGGCAAGGACGAAGGCCCGGCCGGTCCGCGCGGTGAAGGCTTCTACGCTGGCTATTTTCGCGACCTCGATGGCAACAAGCTGGACGTCTTCTGCCATGGCTAGAATGGCTGCCGGCCGAACCAACCGTACATGGGAAAGCCTGCTGGAAACTGGCTTTCCTAATCCATAGCGCCGGTCGTTCAGTTCCTTTTCTCGTCCGGCAGACCGATATCCAGGGAGATGCCAGATGCTTCAGATCAAACCACTTGATCAGAATGTTCCGATCTTTCAGCAGATCAACACAGACGTCTCACCCGTTGTCTTGGTGAACATCTTCGAAGTCGCAGAAGAAGACATTCCCGCCCTCCTGAAAGCGTGGGAAGCCGACGCCAACTGGATGAAGCAGCAGCCAGGCTACATCTCAACCCAGTTGCACCAAGGCATTGCCGGAAGCACGGTATTCATGAACTACGCAGTATGGGAGTCAGTGGCCCATTTTCGGGCGGCGTTCACCCATTCCGAGTTCCAGCAGGCTCTAGGGCACTACCCGTCCAGCGCCGTAGCGTCGCCTCATCTCTTCACGCGGCTTACGGTGCCGAATCTATGCGTTGGCCCCTAGCCCAATAGATTGATCTCCGTTGAGCCACGCCCCGTTCTAAAACGACCCGCCGATCGTCCCCCACCCAAGCCGCCTC
>NZ_JDSS02000021.1:183110-184434 GCF_000584955.1 Candidatus Accumulibacter vicinus | reverse complement strand
GTTTGCAACAGATCTGGATCGTTCAACTGAGGAAAATAGGTTCAACAGCCCGATGGTGGTGGCGAGCTGGCAGCCGATTGCTGCGATCCTGGTGGCCAATGGCATCGCCAGACCCGGCGGCGAGCGCGTTTATGCACTGAACATGGAGCGCCTGGTAGCGGCGATGCTGGCCAGAAAGCGCTGGAGCGATCTCAAGGCGGCAGAGGCTTTTGCAGTCAACCGGGGGGTTCTGGTGTCCACCACCGATGTGCGCAAGAGCAATTCGGCGGTCATGTATCTGGCACTGGTCAGCCATGCGCTGCTGGGCGAGGTGGTAACCGACCGCGCCAGCGCGAGTGCCGCGGCCGAGAAGTTGGCCGGGCTGTTCAAGCGCCAGGGTTACCAGGAGAACTACGTCAACGGCAACTTCGACGACTATGTGCAGATTGGCATGGGCAAGGCGCCGCTGGCCTTCATCTACGAATATCAGATCGTCGGTCATGCGTTGCACCGAAGCAAGGCGATTCAGCCCGACATGGTGCTGATGTACCCCGAACCGACGATCGTCAACAAATTTGTCCTGCTCGCCACCAGCACGCGCGGTCGCGCGGTGCAGGCCGAGTTGGCCGGCAACCCCGAGTTGCAAAGGATTGCGGTCGAATACGGTCTGCGCGTCGCCGACCCCGGTCTGTTCACGGCCGCCGTCAAACCCTCGGGACTGGCGGTGCAGGAGCGCATCAACCAGGTCATCGACCCGCCGGCCTACGAGTTGATGTCGGAGATGGTGGAGGTACTGACCCGGGAGATGGCGAAATGAAGATCTGCTTGAGGATTGCCTTGCTGGCCGGCTTGCTTGCCATCCTGAGCGCTTGTGGTAAGCAGGACTCGCCTGCCCCGGCCTTACCACCCGCCAGCCATGCGGCGCCGGTGTTCGAGGTGCTCGCCACCAGTGACCTCAAGGATGCCCAGGCGCTGGAGAAAATGGCCTTGCAGGCCACCGGCGTGAATCTGAGGTTCCGCTATGGCGGCACGATGGAGAGCACTGAAGCGGTGCTGACCGGGCACGCCAATGCCGCCGCAGCCTGGTTCGCCAATGCCAAATACCTGCTCAGCGACAGCCAGGGCCAGAGCCGCGTCAAACTGCAGGAAAAAATCATGCTCTCGCCGATCGCGGTGGGAGTCAGCGAATCGGCTGCCCGGGCGCTCGGCTGGGACCGGCCAGAGGTCGCCGCCAAGGTGACCTGGAAGACCATCACCGAGGCTGCTGGCGCGGGCAAGCTGTTCTATGCCCTCTCCAACCCCGCCACCTCGAACCAGGGGTTCATGGCCCTGATGGCCCTGATGG
>NZ_JDSS02000021.1:124755-182770 GCF_000584955.1 Candidatus Accumulibacter vicinus | reverse complement strand
TCGCCGGCAAGGCCGAGGCGCTGGCGCCGGAGGATGTGAACCGCCACGCCATCGCCACCTTCCTGAAGGGTTACAAACTGAGCGGCGACAACTCCAGCTATTTGTCGGAGAAGTTCATCGAAGGCCAGGGGCCGCGCCTGAACGCTTTCATCAATTACGAGAGCTGGCTATTGAGTCTCAACGCCAGCGGCAAGCTGCGCGAAAAGCTGCTGCTGGTCTATCCGCGCGAGGGCGTGGCCACGGCCGACTATCCCTTGATGCTGCTCGACGAAGCGCGGCGCGAGGACTATCTCAAGCTGGTCGATTGGCTGAAGGGCAAGGAAGCCCAGACCTGGCTGGCGCAGCAGACCCTGCGCCGGCCGGTCAACAGCGAAGTGGCGGCGTCATTGGCGGGCCGCTTTACCAGCTCCGGCCTGCTCGTGGAACTGCCCTTCTCACCCAACCGGCAATTGGCCGACGGGCTGATCTCGGCCTATCTGAACGAGTTTCGCAAGCCGGTGGCGTCGACCTTCGTGCTCGACGTGAGCGGCAGCATGGGCAAGGAAAAGCGGCTGGAGCGCCTGATCGAGGTGATTCACTATGTGGCGGGCGATGACGCCTCGCTGACCGGGCGCGTCGCCCGCCTGAACGAGCGCGAAAAGGTCTGGCTGCTGCCGTTCTCGACCACGCCAGGCCAGCCCAGGCTGTTCGAAATTCCAGCCGGCAAACGTGCCGGCACGGGTCTTGCCGCCAGCCCCGAGTCAGCCGCCAAGGTCAAGGTCATGACCGCCGTGCGCGACTATGCCGACACCTTGCGGGCCGCTGGCGGCACCGCGCTGTACGACAGCGTGTTGCAAGCCATCCAGATGATGGCCGAACAGAAGAAGCTGCATCCTGATTACCAGTACTCGGTGATCGGTTTCACCGATGGCGAGAACTCCCATGGCCGCAGCTTCCAGGCTTTCCAACAGGATTATGCCCAATTGCCCGAGGATGCCCGGGCAATTCCGGTGTTCATGATCCTTTTCGGTGACGCCAAGGAATCCGAGTTGAAAGCCCTGGTCAAGATCACTGGCGGGCTCGTTTTTGATGCCCGCCATACGCCGCTCTACAGCGTCTTCAAGGACATTCGGGCCTACCAGTGAGTAGCCGATGGCGCGCCTGGACCGACCGCGCCCTGCGTGGTCTGAGCAGTGTGCCCAACGGGTGCGGGCTTGTCCTGGCCGCGCTACCGCTGTTGTTGAAGGGCGCTGGCCTGCTCGGCCCCGAGACCTACCTGCTCGCGCTGGGCGGCTATCTGGCAGGTTTTACCGCAGGCGGACTGCTGTTCGGCTTTCCTGTGCTGGGCAAAAGGCCCTGGGAGGACGAACTGAGCTTTGACGATAGTGGCGATGCTCGGCAGGTGATCGACACGGCTTTGAGCGGCATTCGCAGCCTGGTGAGGCATAATCCCGATCAGCGTCTCTCGAATATCCTGCAGCAGCGAGTGCTGGGCCTCTGTGATCGACTGGAGGGTCTGCTGAGCCAATGGGAAGGCAGCAAGGGGACGCTGTCGCTGGAAGAAGAGTTTCATGCGCGCCATCTGGCCAGCGCCTATTTGCCGCAGGCCTTGAAAACCTATCTGTCGATCCCGAAGGACTTCGCCAGCGAGCGCCTGCTCGAGAATGGCCGCACCGCCCACGACACCCTGGTGTTGGCGCTGGATGACTTGTCCACCAAGGTCGGGCAGTTGGCCGATGATCTGGCCGGCCAGGACGCGCAGGCCTTTCTGGCGCATTCGCGCTTTCTGGATGAAAAGTTTGGTACGCGTAAACAGGCGCTGCGTTAAAGCGCCGGGATTTTCTGCAACCTACAGGAGGATTTGGCCATGCGTATTGACCGACAATCCGGGACTGCCGCTGAACCTGCGTTTCGACTGACCCCGCCCGAGGTGATGGCGGCGGTGCATCAGGACCAGGCGGTGGAATTGGTCACCGTCAAGCCCGAACGCTTGCGCGAAATCGAACACCAGGTGGAGAGCTTTCTTGCTGTGCTGATGTCGGCAGACCTGCATTCGCAGGACTTCAAGGACAAGCTTGATCAAACGTTTGCGCTGGGTCGACAGGAAGTATCGGTATCGGCCGCGCTGCTGCAAGGCCGCCTGCTCGAAAAGAATTTCGTCAGCGCCAAGGATACGCCGGCCTTTCAGGCCATCTCCGAGTTGCGCGGCGAACTCGACAAGCTCAACCCCGGCAACCAGGGCAATCTGCTGGAGCCGAAGCGGCTCCTGGGCCTGATTCCCTGGGGCAATAAACTGCAGTCCTATTTCCGCCGCTACCAGACGGCAGCGACGCAGATCAAGGTCATCATGGGCCAGCTCTATGCTGCGCGCGACGAAGTGCAGAAAGACCTGGTTGCTCTGGAGTCACAGCGCGGCAGGATCTGGGACGGCATGCAGAAAATGGCCGAGGCAATCCGCTTCGCCGAAATGCTGGACACCCGCCTGGCACAGCAAGTCGAGGTGCTCAGGGCCACCGATCCGCTGCGCGCCAAGGCGCTCGAGCAGGAAGTGCAGTTCTACGCCCGCCAGAATCTGCAAGACATGTTGACCCAGCAGGCTGTCAACATCAATGGCTATCTGGCGCTGGACGTGATCAAAAAAACCGGCCGCGAACTGATGAACGGCTGCACCCGTGTGGCCACCACCGGCATGAGCGCCCTGGCAGTGGCGCAAACGGTGGCACGCGCCACGGGCAATCAGGTCGAGGTGATGGACATGCTGCAAGGCGTCAGCGGCACCATCGGTCGCCTGATTCAGCAAACTGGCGAGCAACTCAATGCGCATGTGTCAGAGACCACCCGGTTCGCCGAAAACCCGCTGTTGGGCATTGAAGAGATCAAGCAGATGTTTGCCCAGACCTATCAGGCGATGGACGCGATCGACGACTTCCGCAGCCAGGCGATCACGGTGATGGGCCGCAACAACGAGATCCTGCAAAGCGAACTCGCGCGCAGCAACGAATACCTCGACCGCGTGCGGCGGGAACGCGCCGGGCAGGCGATCAGGGGCGCGGCGGCGAGCTGAGCAGTGCAGGAAAAGAGGGGGGGGGTTCGTCGATGATCGTGTCGATCGTCGCCAGGCGGGTGGCCCGCAACCGGCAGGCGCCTCCCAGGCAATGGTGGACCTCACGGTTTGCCGCCAACCGGCAAGGCGGTCTTGTCCACCACCCGGCGCAACACGAAGCTCGAATGCACGCCGGTCACTCCCGGTATGCCGGTAATGCGATTGAGCAACAGGTCCTGATAGGCATCCATGTCCTTGACCACCACCTTGAGCTGGTAATCGGCGGCCTGGCCGGTAATCAGCAGGCATTCCATGACCTCGGGAATTTCCCGGATGGCCGCTTCGAGGTGACTGAAACGCTCGGGTGTGTGTTGGTCCATCGAAATGTGGATCAGCGCCATCAGTGACAGCCCGAGTGCCCTGGCATCGAGCAGCGCCCGGTAGCCGGTGATCAGACCCGCTTCTTCGAGGGCACGAACGCGACGCAGACAGGGGGATGGCGAAAGGCCGATACGGTCGGCGAGTTCCTGATTGCTGATGCGTCCCTCCTGCTGCAGGACCTGCAGAATCTGTCGGTCAAAGCGATCAAGGACCATGAAATCTCCCGTGAAGAGGATTAACCGCAGAACCTGCTTTTATAACCATATTTTAAGCAACTATCTGCTATATTTGTAGTGTAATGCGCACAAAAACGCAAACACCTGCCGGGCAATCCTGGGTAGCATTCTGTCCTGTCAGCAAACACTCAGGAGCCCACGATCATGTTGAACAACCCTTCACTCAAGTACAGCCCTTTCCCGGCGGTCAAACTCACTGATCGTCAATGGCCGGGTCGAACCCTCAGCGCGGCACCAATCTGGATGAGCACCGATCTGCGTGACGGTAACCAGGCACTTTTCGAGCCGATGAACGCGGAACGCAAGATGCGCCTGTTCCGCACCCTCTGCAAGATCGGCTTCAAGGAAATCGAGGTGGCCTTCCCTTCTGCCTCACAAACCGATTTCGACTTCGTTCGCGAGTTGATCGAAGGCGGCCATGTTCCCGACGATGTCAGCATCGAGGTGCTCACGCAGGCTCGCGAGCACCTGATCCGTCGCAGCATCGAATCGCTCAAAGGAGCGCGGCGGGCAATCGTGCATGTCTATAATGCCACCTCGAAGCCGTTCCGGGAGAATGTCTTTGCGCTGAGCAAGACTGAGGTCGTGGACATGGCGGTCGCCGCCGTACGCCTGATCAGGGAACTCACCGACGCACAACCGCAGACCGAATGGGTGCTCGAATACAGCCCGGAAACCTTCACTGCCACCGAACTCGATTTTGCCCTCGAAATCTGTGACGCGGTGACTGCCGCCTGGGGAGCGACTCCGGAGGACAAGGTGATCCTCAATCTCCCGACAACGGTCGAGGTGACGACACCGAACGTCTACGCGGATCAGATCGAGTGGATGCACCGCCACCTCGCGCGCCGTGACAGCATCATCCTCAGCGTGCATCCGCACAACGACCGCGGCACGGCGGTGGCTGCTGCCGAGTTGGCGATGATGGCCGGCGCCGAGCGCGTCGAGGGTTGCCTTTTCGGCAATGGCGAACGTACCGGCAACGTCGACCTCGTCACCCTGGCGCTCAATCTGTACACACAAGGCGTGCCGCCGGGTCTCGATTTCTCGGACATCAACGCCGTCGCACGTACCGTCGAGCACTGCAACCGCCTGCCGATCCATCCGCGCCACCCCTACGTCGGCGACCTGGTGTTCACGGCTTTTTCCGGATCGCACCAGGATGCGATCCGGAAAGGTTTTGCCGTGCAGCAGCCCGATGCCGCGTGGAGCATTCCCTATCTGCCGATCGACCCGGCCGACGTCGGCCGCAGCTACGATTCGGTGATCCGGGTCAATAGCCAGTCCGGAAAAGGCGGCATTGCCTACCTGCTCGAAGCCGAATACGGCGTCGTGCTGCCGCGTCGCCTGCAGGTCGAGTTTTCGCGGGTGGTACAGGCGCATACCGACAGCCATGGTGGGGAAATGAGCGCCGCCGACATCTGGCAATTGTTCTCCGAAAGCTATCTCGGCGTCGATCATCCGGTGCGCTACATCGAACACCACCTTTTCGAGCATGGTAGCGCCCAGGGCATCCGCCTCAGCGTCGAGATCGACGGCCGGGTGCACCTGCTGGCCGGCGAAGGCAATGGTCCCATCGACGCAGCGGTACAGGCACTGCGCGGCGCCGGTCTGGTCGTGCAGGTGCGCAGCTATGAAGAACGCTCGATGAGCAGCAGCGGCAGCGATGCCAGCGCCTGTGCGTTCATGGAACTGACGCGCGCCGGTAGCGCTGGCGAATGTTACGGCGTGGGCATCGATGCGAACATCGTGACCGCGTCAATCCGGGCCCTGGTGAATGGCGTCAATCGACTGGCCGCGAGCGCTTGCGTCGGCAGCAAAACACGGGCCGCATGAATGGTTCCGGGCGGGGGGCACGCAAGCGGCAACCGGCACGGCCAGTGCGACGCGTGGCAGGCTGATGGTAAAGGTGGTACCGGCATCGGCCACGCTGTCGACCTGGGTGCTGCCCCCGAGCAATTGGTCGAGACAGGAGCATTTCAAGCCTGGTTTCCTTTGTACCGGGCATGCCAGGCAATGAATTCGCTTTCCTGCATGGGGTGGCCGTAGTGGTAGCCCTGGGTCTCGTTGCAACCCAGAGCCATGACCAGCTCCTCCAGTTTCTGGTTTTCGACGCCCTCGGCGATGACCTGTAAACCCAGTTCCCGACCGAGGACGACGATCATGCGGGCGATGCGAGTACCGTTGTCGTCGCGTTCAAGGGCGCAGACGAAGCTGCGGTCGAGCTTGAGACGGTCGGCCGGCAGCTTGTCGAGATACGCCAGGGACGAGTAACCGGTACTGAAGTCATCGATGGCCACCGTCACTCCCAGAGCACGCAGGCGCTTGAGCAGGGCAATGACTGGTTCGAGGCCGCCGAAGGCGACCGATTCGGTGATTTCCAGTTCGAGATCGATGGGTCTGCTCCGGGTCAAGAACAGAGACTCGTTGACCGACTCGACGAAACCCGGTTGGCGAAGCTGTACCGGCGAAATGTTCACCGCCATCCGCAGGTCCGTACAACCGGCGACGCGAAAACGCTGCAGGGCCTGGAGGGCCGTCTGCAGCAGCCAGTGACCCATATCGACAATCAGCCCCGATTGCTCGGCAATGGGAATGAAGCTTTCCGGCGGCACCAGAGTACCGTCCTCGCGGCGCCAGCGCATCAGGGCTTCGACGCCGATGATGCGGCCGGAACTCAGTTCGATCTGAGGCTGATAGGTGAGGAACAATTGCTTCTGCTCGAAAGACAGGCGAAGGTCGTGCAGCAGATGTGCGCGCTCCCGAACTGCGCTGCCCAGTTCCTGAGAGAAGAGCACCGTCTGTCCCAGGCCAGCCGTTTTCGCCTGTTTCAGCGCCAGGTAGCTGTCTCTGATGTACTCGATCCCGGAACGTGGTCCGCTCTCCAATAGCGTGATGCCGACACAGGCGGATACTGGCTGGTGCACTCCCTCGATCACGAAAGGAGTCTGAAAACAGGCCTGGATGGTTTCCCCGTTGACCGCGATTTTCGGACCCATGACCGCGAAGGTATCGCCACCGAGGCGGGCGATGAAGACGTTGGCTGGCAGGTGCTCACCCAAGCGCTGGGCGGTCGCCTTGAGCATGGCATCGCCGTAGTCGTGACCGAGCAAATCATTGGCCAAAGCGAACTGGTCGATGTCGATGATGGCCAGGGCGCAACCGCTCCCCTGTTTCGCCATCATGCGCTGGTCGAGTTCGCAAACCAGGGCCGTGCGGTTGGGCAGACCCAACTGCCGGTCGAAGAAGGCATCACGGCGCAGTTTCATCACCAGTTCGATGTTCTTCGCACAGAGCGCGATGTTCGTGCAAAAGACCTTGAGCAGTTCCTGATCCACGTCACAGATGGACCTAGCCGAATCGATAAAGGCGGCGAAACCCTCTGCAGAGGTCTTGGCGAAGTAGAGCGTGATGTTATCGGGCTCAATGAGGCTGCGGCGCTCGTTCAGCGCTATCATCAGTTGACCGAGAATGCGTGGGTCGTCGATCTCGCACAGGCGCCGCTGGATGAGAGAGCGGAAATGGCCGGCCGCGGCGATGATGCGAAACTCGCGGCGATCATTGACCAAGGGACTGTCCTGGGAGGCAGCACAGCAGACCAGACCCTCCGGCTCGACACCAAGCAAGCCGGCAATCTGGGTAATGACGCCGTCGGCAAAGCTTTGCAATCCCTGCTCGGCGATGAACTGGTTACTGGCGGCGACGATCTTTTCCAGACCCCGGCGGGTGGCATCCAGGCGCAGCAATTGGTCGTAGGAACGAATCGCCGTGGTCAGGGTGATGAACAGCCTGTTCTGGGTCAGTTCGCTCTTGGTCTTGTAGTCGTTGATGTCGTAGCGGGAGATCGTCTCGGCTTCCGGCGCCTGGCCCGGCTGGCCGGTGCGCAAAATGATGCGACAGTTGGCCAGTTTGAGCTCGTTGCGAATGGTATCGACCATACGCAGGCCGGCATCGTCGCTTTCCATGACCACGTCGAGGAGAACCACCGCGATTTTTTCCGTGACCCGCAGAAGAGCCACTGCCTCGGCTGCCGAACTGGCATGAAACAGCCCGAGAGGACGATCGAGAATGATCATGTTGGCAAGAGCGAAGCGGGTCGCCTCATGCACGCCGGGATCGTCGTCCACCACCAGGATTCGCCACGGACAGGCCGCCCCGTCGTTAGCGAGCCCAGGCCCGTCCTCTTCGACGAAGATCAGGTCATCATCCAAAGTATGGTTACCTTCGTTTCAGCGTTTGCCGACCCGTTTGGCCAGTTTGTCGATCAGCTTGCGCAAGGCCCGCTCGTCGACCATGCCCCTGGCTTGCCCGGCCTTCAGCCAGCGCCGTTCGCGGTGGCTCTCTTCCCACTCGTCTTCGGGAACGCTTTCGCTGACTTCCATCGGAAACACCGCCACGTGGCAAACGCCGCCCCATTTCTTGTAATCGTAATGGCCAATCGGTTCGTCGTCGAGGCGACCGCGCACGCCTGCCTCCTCCAGTGCTTCCTTGCCGGCTGAATCACGCAAGGACAATTCCGGTTCCTTGACGCCCTTGGGGATCACCCAGCGAGTACCCTTGCGCGAGGCAATGACCATGATCTCCAGTTGGTCATCGATCCGACGATAGGGAAGCACTGCAGACTGGGTAAAGAAGTAGTCGGGAACGGGGCCCTGCGGCTCATTCTCTATGGCCAGATCGTCCGGCACCTGTCCGGGTCGGGTGACCGAGACCAGAGTAGCGCAGCCTGGCTCAAGCTTCGTCCAGTCTTCGATCATTCCCAGTTGGGCAAGCGCCGAAGTCGGCAGCACCTTGCCATCGTCCGGAACGTCGATCTGGCCTTCGTTCAGATAATCGATCAGTTCTTCAAGCCCCGGATTGTGTCCGACCACCATGACCCGGTGGGCGCTCTTCGGGCAATCGGCCAGCGCCGCCAGCAGATCTTCGACTGGCGCCGCATAGAGACGCTCGTCCCAGCGCACTTTGCTCAACGGGACCCCCATCGCCTTGCAGGCCGCCGCCGTCGTGGCGCGCGCGCGCTCGGCCGTGGAACTGAGGACCGCGTCCGGAACCAGTTTCTGGTGCTTGATCCAGGCCCCCATTTTCTGGCTGCCGAGACGACCTCGTTCGACCAGTGGGCGGTGAAAATCCTCTTGACCGGTGCTCCAGTCCGACTTACCGTGCCGCAATATCAGCAATGTCTTTCTCTTCATGGCGAAACTCTCCCCTCAGTGTTGGTCAACGAGGACCATCCCGGAATCCCGGTGTAGCCGCTCCTCACTGCGTATGATAAACGATTGTTCACGCCGGCGCGGAATCGGCATCCCGTCTTTTTGGCCTCCAATAGGTGGGACGGGTATTTGCGCTGGCGTCTTGCTGGCCAGCGCAGCCGGCTGATTTGCCCCGCCACCAGACCGGTGCCTGGCCTCGGCAACGGGCTTACCGAGGGCTGCCGCTTTCATGGTTTGCGCCAGGTGATGCGGTAGATGGCGCCGGCGTGATCGTCAGCGACCAGCAACGATCCGTCGGGCAGGGTTTGCACGTCGGCCGGGCGGCCCCAGGCAGACTGATTCTGCAGCCAGCCACTGGCGAAGGTCTCGTAGGCGACGGCGCGGCCCTTCTGTACGCGCACCAGACTGATGCGGTAGCCGATCTTGCTCGAACGGTTCCATGATCCGTGTTCGGCAATGAAGATCTGGTTGCTGTACTCGGCGGGAAACATGTTGCCGGTGTAGAAACGGATGCCGAGGCTGGCGACATGAGGACCAAGTTTTTGCGCCGGCGGTTCGAATTCGCTGCATCTGCGTTGCGCGCCAAATTCCGGATCGGCCAGCTCGCCGCCGTGGCAGTAGGGAAAACCAAAATGCATGGCCGGGCGCGGGGCACGATTGAGTTCATCAGGCGGCCTGTCGTCGCCCAGCCAATCGCGGCCGTTGTCGGTGAACCACAGGACGCCGTCCTCCGGACTCCAGTCGAAACCGACACTGTTGCGCACGCCACGTGCAAAGACCTCGCGGCCCGATCCGTCGGCATTCATGCGCAGGATGACGGCATAGGGGTCGCCGGGGGCGCAGATGTTGCACGGCGCACCGACGGGAACGTAGAGCTTTCCGTCCGGCCCGAAAGCGATGAACTTCCAGCCGTGATGGGTATCCTTCGGCAGGGAATCGGTGACGATGACCGGCGCCGGCGGCTGCTCCAGCCGGCGGTCGATATCGTCGTAGCGCAGGATGCGATTCACCGCTGCGACGTACAACGCGCCGTTCTTCCAGGCCAGGCCGGTCGGTAATAGCAGGCCGTCGGCGATACGCAGCACGGTGCGAGCATGATAGGCCGCATCGAAGCGCACCGCATGCACCTTGCCGGCGCGCATCGAGCCGACATAGAGGATGCCGCCGTTGGCATCAACGCCACCGAGCGCCATCTGGCGGGCATTGTCGACACGCGCCCAGAGTTCGATGGCAAAGCCCGGTGGCAGCTTGATGGTTTCCAGCGGCAGAGCCTCGGCCACACTGGCCCATGTCAGCAGGAGGAAGATGAGGAATGGTCTCATGGCAGAAGCAAGTTCTTCAGGACAAGGGTCGGCACGGTCGCCTTGCCTGCCGGAAAATCCACCATGTGGACCGGCAGGTGACTTCCGGGGATTCTCGGTCAACCAGCCGTACCAACCCTTCAGCGCCTCAGATACGACAGCATCTTCGGCAGCACCACGTTATTGCCGAAGCCATCCTCGCCGTAGCCAACCCTGGCCAGGGCGTCCACATCGGCCAGGACGCGCTTGTCGCCAATAAAGGTGACGGTCAGATCGGTGCGGATGTCGAGTTGTCCCGTGGCCTGCAGGCGTGCAACCTCGGCGACGGTGTTTTCGAGGACGCCGCCTGCACGGCGACCGATCTCTTCGGAGATCTCGAGCGGCTGGCGGTAGAGAATCACCTTGCCTTCGCCGGACAGCCGATGCACGATGGCCAGCACGGCGGCAGCGATTGCCGAGGGTTCCAGTGTGCCCTCCTGGTCGGGATGGACGCGAGCGATTTCCGTTGCCAGCCAGCGCCGCTTGCGCGCATTGATGGTTTCGTTGGCGCGGAAGAGGTCGAGCGGCGAGCCGGCGTCGAAGAGCTTGCCGTCCAGATCCATCTGCACCTCGCTGCCGTAATGCGCAACGATGCGCGCCACCAGATTCGATGGCCGCACGTGGAAGCCCCGGTAGCTGGGCACTGGAACCTCCAGCCGCCCCGGCTCGGCATAGCGGCGCAGGATGTTCTGGCTGAGACGCTGGCCGCCGTCGAGAAAATCGCTCGAGAAGGCCATGGCGTAGGCGAACAGGGTGGCCATGATGACGTCGCTATCGACCACCGGCCGTTCGCACAGCAGACCGTCGCCAGTCTGCGGGCTGACGTGCCGCTCGTAGTAATGGGCTAGGTCAGTAGCGATCTTGAGCAGATGATAAATGACGCTGGCGTGACCGCGCAGGATCGACAGATCCGGGTCCAAGGTCTCGATCCAGGTTCTGGAAACGTGGGTATCGTAGAGTGACTGAAGGTTGTGGAAACGGAAGCTGAGCTGGCGCAGACGTTCCTCACTGACCGGATCCGGGAAACAGAGCGCATAGTCCTGCGGTGGCACGCGGGCCGAGGTGCGCAACAGCTCGCTTTCCGCCGCCAGATTGAGGAACTCCGTTGCCAGATAGGTGACGGTGGTGCTCGCGTCGGTGGTGATGCGGTCGTCGCAGTTGCGGGCCAGGCGACCAGACGGCAACTGTTCGGTAAAATTCTCTGGCATCGGGACAATGTCGGCGATCTCGACGCCGAGCAACCGTGCTTCCTCCAGCAGACTGGCAGCGACCGTGGTGACGACGCCGCTCACGAGGCACAAGCGTTCGCCAGTCGCAGCGTGAAAATCGGCGTCCACCGCCAGCAAGCTGTAGGTCGGCAGGCGACGCTGCACGTGGGCGAGTGCCCGACCGATGCGCGCGAAGTTGCGCAGCGCCGCGACGAGGGCCCGCAAACGGCTCCAACGGCGGTTCTGGGAAGCCCCATACTCGTCGAGCAGCTCTTCCATCTGGCCCGATTCGAGCAGCAGCCGACCACTCAGCAGTCGCGTCAGGGCGAGCTCGCCGACGCCTCTGTCAGTCAGGCCGCGGGCGAGTTCGAGCAGTGGCCGGCCACGGGCTCGGATCAGCTCACGAAACTGCTGGTCGTCGATCAGCTGCTCTCCCGTCTTTGCGGCGGAGAAGTCGCGACCGATTGAATCGTTCATGATGTGCTTTTCCTCTGCTGACGCGGGAGTACACGCGAATGGTCGGCATTTTCCGGATTTCGCGCCAATCGGCAAGTCTAATGCTGAGGGCGCCAGATTTCCTCCCTCAGCCCGGAGGAAGCGTAAGCGAGGGAACGGCTACGCCCGGACTTCGTCCACCCTTGACATCTCCGCCCCCTCAAACCGGCAAGGCCACCGCCCGTTTCCACACGAAACGACATAGCGCCTGTTGCAGCAGCCGTCCCGAAAAAATCCGTTTATCGGTTTCTCGCTGCTGGCTCCCGGTGGTCCGCCGAGAACGTTGCCCTGGCCGCCCATGTCGTCGGGTTTCATGTCAACTCGTCGATCCAGGCTTGCTGGATCGCCTCGAGGATTTTCTCGCCACAGTGTCTGGAATCTTCCTCAAAACCTGGCAGGGCGAGCACCCAGTTCATCAGGTCGACGAAGTTGATCTTCAGCGGGTCGACCTCGGGATGCATTTCCACGAGTTCGACGGCGATTTCGTTGATGTCGGTCCATTTCATCGATGGCCCTCCTTGGTCATGTTGATCGAGTAACGCGGGATCTCGATCACCAGCGACGCTGCATTGACGATCACCTGACACGACAGACGTGAATTCGGTTCGAGACCCCAAGCCTTGTCGAGCAGGTCGTCCTCGACTTCATCGGAAGGTTCGAGGTCGGCGAAGCCTTCACGCACGATGACATGGCAGGTGGTGCAGGCACAGGACATTTCGCAGGCATGCTCGATGGCAATGCCGTTTTCGAGCAGGTTCTGGCAGAGCGACTCGCCCGGCCTGGCGTCGATCACGGCGCCGTCAGGACAGAGTTCGATGTGCGGCAGAACGATGACCTGGGTCATACGGTCTCCCCCGTTCTTGCCTCGCCAGCCTCGCTGCCCAGATCGCTGATGTTGCGGCCGGTGAAAGCCTGTCGGATCGATTTGTCCATGCGTCGTGCAGCGAAATCCTGGGTGTCGGCTTCGAGTTCGTCGATTGCCAGCATGATCTGGCGGCGCTTGTCACCGCGTACCGCCGCCTGCAGCTTGCCGATGTCGTGGTCGATGCGAGCCCGTTCGTCGGCGCTCAGCAGATCTCCGTCGCGGGCCAGCGCCGAGCTGACTGCCTCGACCAACCGTTCGGCATCGACCTGCGTTTCCTTGAGCGCACGTTGCAGCGCGTCATCTCTGACGTGCACCAGAGAGTCCTTGAGCATGCCGGCAATTTCGTCGTCGGACAGTCCGTACGAGGGCTTGACGACGATGCTCGCTGCGACGCCAGAAGCCTTTTCACGGGCGGTCACTGCCAGCATGCCATCGGCGTCGACCTGAAAAGTGACGCGGATGCGGGCGGCGCCAGCAACCATCGGTGGAATCCCGCGCAACTCGAAGCGCGCCAGCGAACGGCAATCGCTGACCAGCTCGCGCTCACCCTGTACGACATGCAGGGCGAGCGCTGTCTGGCCGTCGCGAAAGGTCGTGAATTCCTGCGCGCGTGCCGTCGGAATCGTCGAATTGCGGGGAATGATCTTCTCGACCAGACCGCCCATGGTTTCGAGACCCAGCGACAATGGAATGACATCGAGCAGCAGCCAGTCGTCGCCGGCCAGGCCATTGCCGGCCAACAGGTTGGCCTGTTTGGCCGCTCCGATGGCGACGACCTTGTCGGGATCAAGATTGTTCAGCGGGTCCTGGCGGAAAAAATCACCAACGGCGCGCTGCACCTGCGGCATCCGCGTGGCGCCACCGACCATCACCACGCCCTTGACTTCAGCGACCGACAGACCGGCATCGCGCAACGCCTTCTTGACTGGTTGCATGGTCTTGGCCACCAGGGTCTGGGTGATCTCGGCAAAGATTTCGGTGGTCAGCGTCAGATCGACCTGTTCGCCACTATTTAGGCGCGCGTTGATCTGGGCAACGCCGTGAAAGGTCAAATATTCCTTGGCTTCGCGAGCGCGCGTCAGGAGCATCCGGGCATCCTCGACCGACAAGGGTTTGAGCCCGGCGGCTTCAAGGATCCAGCAGAAGATGCGATGGTCGAAATCGTCACCACCCAGTGCCGAGTCGCCACCGGTCGCCAGCACTTCGAAGATGCCGCGCGACAGTCTGAGGATCGAGATATCGAAAGTGCCACCGCCGAGGTCATAGACGGCATAAACGCCTTCGGCGGCGTTGTCGAGACCGTAGGCAATCGCTGCTGCAGTCGGCTCGTTGAGCAGGCGCAGTAGCGGCAGTCCCGCCAGCCTGGCGGCATCCTTGGTGGCCTGCCGCTGTGCATCATCGAAGTAGGCAGGAACGGTGATCACCGCACCGAGCAGTGCGCCCCCCAGCGAAGCTTCGGCACGCAGGCGCAGAGTGCGCAGGATCTCGGCCGAGACTTCGACCGGGCTCTTCAGCCCGGCGGCGGTGTGTAAGCGCAACATTCCGGGAGCATCGTCGAACAGATAGGGCATGCCTTCGCGATGGGCAAGGTCCTGCAAGCCGCGGCCCATGAAGCGCTTGACTGAGACGATGGTGTTACGCGGATCGAGAGCCTGTTTCGCCTGTGCTTCGTAGCCAACCTCGCTGTGTCCGTCAGGCAGGTAGCGCACCACCGAGGGCAGCAGGGGACGCCCGAGTTCGTCACCAAGGATGGCCGCCAGGCCACTGCGTACCGTTGCAACCAATGAGTTGGTGGTACCGAGGTCAATGCCGATCACCAGCCGGTGCTGGTGCGGTGCAGTGGACTCGCCCGGTTCTGCAATCTGTAACAATGCCATGAAGAAGTTCCTGGTGCTTGTGGCTGGTGATTCGGCGCAGTGGGTTGGCTATTCTTCGCAGGCCGCCATCGCATCGTCGATCTCGGCGAGCAGCTTCTCCAGGAACATCAGTCGCCGCACACGGTCGGCGGCTTGTTCCAGGTCATGCCCATCGTCGAGCAGGACGGCGATCTCCTCGTAGCGCTCTCGGATGTCACGCTGCAGACGATGGTGCAAACGCTCGAGTTCGTGGTGTTCGCCGGCGGCGCGCGCTTCGGCAGCCGCCTCGCGCCATTCCATCTGCTCGATCAGGAAATCCGCCGGCATCAGGGTATTGTTGTCGCCCTCGATGTCGTGTGCGGCCAGATGCAGCAGGTATTTCGCCCGCGACAGGGGTTTCTTGAGCGTCTGGTAGGCTTCATTGATCCGAGTCGCCCACTGCAGCGAGAGCCGTCGTTCAGCCTCGCCGGCACTCGCAAATCGGTCGGGATGCACCCTGGACTGGATTTCTCGGTAGCGATGGTCGAGCACCGCTGCGTTGAGCCGAAAGGCGACCGGCAACTCGAAGAGGGTGAAGTGATCGGCGTTGAATTCCATTTTTTCCCGGCAGCACAGCTTCACTCAGTTCGGAGTGGTGCGCGTGGCTTTCACATTCACCAACCAGCCTGTCGCTCCCCTTCCCATTTTGTCTGCGAATTACACGTTGAAACTTTCGCCGCAGCCACAAGCGTCCTTGACGTTCGGGTTGTTGAAGCGGAATCCTTCGTTCAGGCCCTCGCGCGCGTAGTCGAGTTCGGTTCCGTCAAGATAGGGAAGGCTTTTCGGATCGATCAGAACCTTGACGCCGTGCGATTCGAACTCGATGTCATCCGGTCGCGCGTTATCAGCAAATTCGATCTGGTAGGCCATCCCGGAGCAACCGCTAGTGCGCACGCCGAGGCGCAGCCCGATGCCTTTGCCGCGCCTGACCATGAAATTCGCAACGTGGCGGGCGGCCTGTTCAGAAAGCGTCACTGCCATGCAAAAACCTCCTGCTGTACTGGTCTGTCAAGCCGGGACCGGCTCGCCGTGCTTTTTCTTGTAATCAGCCACCGCCGCCTTGATCGCATCCTCGGCGAGAATCGAGCAGTGGATCTTGACCGGTGGCAGCGCCAGTTCGTCGGCGATCTGGGTGTTCTTGATGTCCAGCGCCTGATCAATGGTCTTGCCCTTGACCCACTCGGTCACCAGCGAAGACGAAGCAATCGCCGAACCGCAGCCGTAAGTCTTGAATTTGGCGTCTTCGATGACGCCGCCCTTGCCGACCTTGATCTGCAGCTTCATCACGTCACCGCAAGCGGGTGCACCGACCATGCCGGTGGCCACACCCTCCTCTTCCTTGCCGAACGATCCGACGTTACGGGGATTCTCGTAGTGATCCAGAACCTTGACACTGTACGACATGCTGTTTCTCCTTCAATACATTCATTCATCAATGAGCGGCCCACTGGACCGTACTCAGGTCGACTCCATCCTGCACCATTTCCCACAGCGGCGAGAGTTCGCGCAATCTGCCGATCTTGTCGTGCAGGAGCTTGATCGCGTAGTCGATGTCCTCCACGCTGGTAAAACGGCCAAGCGTGAACCGGATTGAACTGTGCGCAAGTTCGTCATCGCGACCGAGCGCGCGCAGGACGTACGACGGTTCGAGCGAGGCCGAAGTACATGCCGATCCGGACGACACCGCGAGATCCTTGATCGCCATCAGCAACGATTCGCCTTCGACGTAGGCGAAGCTGATATTCAGGTTGTGCGGCACCCGGCGCTCCATGTCGCCATTGACATAGACATGCTCGATGTCCGACAGCCCTTTGAGCAGGCGATCACGCAGCATGCGGATGCGCTCGTTCTCGGCACCCATCTCCAGACGTGCCAGGCGAAAAGCCTCACCCATGCCGACGATCTGGTGCGTTGCCAGGGTCCCGGAGCGGAAACCGCGCTCGTGGCCACCGCCATGCATCTGCGCGTTCAGGCGAACGCGCGGTTTGCGCCGCACGTACAAGGCGCCGATCCCTTTCGGGCCGTAGGTCTTGTGCGCCGAGAAACTCATCAGATCGACCTTGAGCGTCGCGAGATCGATCGCCACTTTGCCGGTCGCCTGCGCCGCATCGACATGGAACATGATTCCCCTGCTACGGCAGATCTCGCCGATCTCGCTGATCGGCTGGATGACGCCGATCTCGTTATTGACGAACATCACCGAGGCAACGATCGTATCCGGGCGCAGTGCCGCCTTGAACACCTCAAGGTCGAGCAGACCGTCGTTCCTGACGTCGAGATAGCTAACTTCAAACCCCTGTCGCTCGAGTTCGCGGCAGGTATCGAGAATGGCTTTGTGCTCGGTCTTGACCGTCACCAGATGCTTGCCCTTGCCGGAGTAGAAATGCGCCGCGCCCTTGAGCGCCAGGTTGTTCGACTCGGTCGCACCGGAGGTCCAGACGATCTCCTTGGGGTCGGCATTGACCAGTCTGGCCACTTCTGCACGCGCTTCTTCGACCGCAGCCTCGGCTTCCCAACCGAAAGAATGTGAGCGCGAAGCGGCGTTGCCGAATTTCTCGAACAGATAAGGAATCATCTTTTCCGCCACGCGTGGATCGACCGGCGTCGTGGCGGAATAATCGAGATAGATAGGCAGTTTCAACATTGCTCTTGCTCCGGGTTGTTCAGGTTCTTGCAGATTTTCAGTTCGCCTTCTGGCACGCTCAAGCAGTCATTGCGGTCAGCCGCTGCAAGCCGGCGACAGTGGCCTGCAGGGTTTTCAGAAAGCCGGCGACCTGTTCTCCGCTATTGCCGCCACCGAGACTGACGCGGACCGCGCCACGGGCCAGCCCGGGATCAACCCCCATCGCCCGCAGCACATGCGATGGCTCGGGATTGGCACTCGAACAGGCCGCGCCGCTGGCGACTGCGTAGCCGGCGCGGTCCAGGTATCCGACCAGCGTTTCGCCATCGAGTTCAGGGAACGAGAAATAAACGGTGTTCGGGAGGCGCTCGGCAGCCTGGCCAAAGAGTGTCGCGCCGAGGCCGGTGAGGCCAGCTTCAAGCCGCCTGCGCATTTCAAGCAGCGGCTTCGCCAGCGTAGCTTGGCGCTCTGCAGCCAGGGTACAGGCGACGCCGAAACCGACGATTGCCGCTACATTCTCGGTCCCCGAACGTAGTCCGCGTTCGTGGCCACCACCGGCAATCAGCGGCTCCAGTTCGACGCGCTTGTCGAGCACCAGCGCCGCTGCACCCTTGGGGCCGCCGATCTTGTGTGCCGACAAGGTCAGCGCATGCACGCCAGCGGCATTGAGACGACGAAAATCGACGGCCAGCTTGCCCACCGCCTGCACCGCATCGGTGTGAAACCAGGCGCCGGCCATGCGCGCGTACTCGGCGAGTGATTCGAGATCCTGCAACACGCCGGTCTCGTTGTTGGCCAGCATCACCGAAACGATCTTCGGCTTTCGGGCCATGATCGCCGCGAAGTTGCCGATATCGACCCGGCCGCTGGCGTCGACCGTCAGCTTCTCGAGTGTCCAGCCATGTTTGCACAATTGCTCGGCAGGTTTGATCACACAAGGGTGCTCAATCGCGCTGACGGCCAGCAGACCAGGCTTCAAACAAACTGCGGCACCCTTGATGAACAGATTGTTGGCTTCCGAACCGCCACTGGTAAACACCACTTCGCTTGCATGCGCACCGACTGCCGCAGCGACCTGGTCACGCGCCTCGTCAATCGCCCGCCGTGCCGCACGCCCATATTCGTGCCGGCTCGAGGCATTGCCGAACCGCCCCGAAAGATAGGGCAGCATCGCCTCGAGTACCGCCGGGTCGGGCGGGGTACTGGCATTGTGGTCGAGATACACGGGCGCGAACATGGCGGTCAACGCTCAGCTTTCAAGGGCAACGGCCTTGGCGCGTGCCCGCGGCCTGCTCCGGCGCGCATCATGGACAACGGCGGCCTTGCCGCCGGTTCTCTGGAGTTGTTGATTGACGAGCTCGGCTAGCGTCACCGAACTGAGAAACTCGTACATCTTGTCGTTGAGCGTCGACCATAACTCGTGCGTCATGCAGCGCTCATCGTCGTGACAGTTCTCGCGGCCACCGCATTGCGTCGCATCGAGTGGTTCATCGACGGCACGGATGATGTCGGTAACCGTCATCTCGCTGGTTGGTCGCGCCAGACAGTAGCCACCACCGGGGCCGCGCACGCTTTCGACGAGGCCATAGCGGCGTAGCTTGCCAAACAGTTGCTCCAGATAGGAAAGGGAAATCTTCTGGCGATCGCTGATTCCGGCCAGAGACACCGGACCTTCGCTGCAGCGCAGCGCCAGGTCGATCATCGCAGTAACTGCGAAACGTCCTTTGGTAGTTAGTCGCATGGCTCCTCCACGGATATTAGTAGTTGATCAGGTTATTAGACTATAGTGACAACTCAGCAATTAGTCAACTATTTTACTCAAGTATTGAGGGTCGAAATGGTCAGTCGTGACCAGCTCGTCCTTGAGCTCGACGCCGGCCTCGTCGAGTTTCCTGAGCAGCAGTTCAAAACGCCGGTCAACCTCGACCGCATGGTCGAGAAGTCCATGAATCGCCTTGGCCAGCGGGTCATCCTGATCACCAGCCAGGGCATAGGCCGAGAAACCCAGCTGCCCGGCCATCTGCTCACGCTTCTCGGCCTGCACGCTGTCGATGATGCGCGCCGGATTGCCCACCGCAGTGGCTCCTGGCGGTACGTTCTTGATTACCACCGCATTCGAACCGACCTTGGCCGACGCACCGATGGTGATCGGTCCGAGCACCTTGGCGCCGGCACCGATGACCACTCCATTTTCCAGCGTCGGATGCCGCCGGCCCTTGTTCCATGAAGTCCCGCCGAGGGTGACGCCGTGGTAGAGCGTGACATCGTCGCCAATGATGGCGGTCTCGCCGATCACCACTCCCATCCCGTGATCGATGAACAGACGCCGCCCGATCGTCGCACCGGGATGGATTTCAATACCGGTGAAGAAACGACCGAGGTGCGAGACCGCGCGACCCAGCCAGCGCAGTTGATGCCTCCACAACCAGTGCGCCAGACGATGTGAGGCCATCGCATGCACACCGGGATAACAGGTCAGCACCTCCCAGAAAGTACGGGCAGCAGGGTCACGATCGAATACCGATTGAATGTCTTCTCGCAGGTGGCTGAACATGAAAGAAAATCCTTCAGCGAAAATCCTTGTGGGAAGTAGTTCATTATACAATACCCAACTATTCTGATCCACTATCATCTACGGTGTCGCTTGTACCGCTGCTCATCCTGCCATCTTTGGCGACCGGCCTTTCGACCGCGTCAAGCAGTCCGCGCAGAATGTTGATCTCGTCGCGTTCGAGCTCGACACGTCCGAACAGGCGACGCAGCTTGGGAAGCAGCCGCCGTGGTCGCAGCGGGTCGAGAAAACCGCTGCTCACCATGACCCGTTCAAGATGCTCGAAAAACCGCTGCACATCCTGGTGGCTCGCCGGTGGCGAAGCAAATGGCACCGCTTTGCTGAGTACCGGTGGATAGCCGTCGAAAGCCGCCAGGCGCAACTCATAACACAGCAGTTGCACCGCTGCAGCCAGATTGAGTGAGGTGTACTCTGGGTTCGCGGGGATGAAGACCGTACGCTGACAGCGCTGTACCTCGGCATTCGACAGCCCGGCAGTCTCGTTGCCAAACAATAGTGCCACCTCGCCCTCGTCGGCCCTGGCGAGAATCTCTGCCGCGGCCGAGCGCGCCGGCAGTGGCGGTGGCCCGAGGTTGCGCTGCCGCGCCGAGATTGCGCAGGTAAATACACAATCGGCCAGCGCTGCATCAATGCTCGTATACACCTCCGCCGTCACGAGAAGGCCCCCGGCCCCGGCGGCACGGGCCAGCGCCTGGTCATCGGGAAAGTGCTTCGGATTGACCAGCAGCAGGCGCGACAGACCCATCGTCTTCATTGCGCGCGCGGCGGCACCGATGTTGCCGGGATGGCTGGTATGCGACAGGACGACGCGAACCCGGTCGAGCAGCGAGTTCGAAGATTGAGACCTGGCAGGCCGGTTCATATTAGAATCGGGATTCTCCCACAGCAATCGGGCCGCACACGCCGCCCGCCGGGTTCTTCAAAAGTCATCCATGCATCCAGCGCTCAACATCCTCATCAAGGCGGCTCGCCGCGCCAGCCAGATCATCAATCGTGCCTCACTGGATCTCGAGCACCTGCAGGTCGCCACCAAACGTCAGAGCGATTTCGTCACGGAAGTGGATAAAGCCGCCGAAGTGGCGATTATCGAAGTGCTGCGCGAAGCGTATCCAGAATACGGCATTCTAGCAGAAGAGTCCGGTCAGACCGCCGGTAGCACCGGCACCAGCGAGTATCAGTGGATCATCGACCCGCTTGACGGCACCACCAATTTCATCCACGGTCTTCCACAATACGCGGTCTCGATTGCGCTCGCTCATCGCGGTCAGATCACCCAGTCGGTGGTATATGACACGGTCAGGAACGAGATGTTCACTGCCAGCAAGGGCGCTGGCGCCTTCCTCAACGAACGCCGCATCCGTGTCAGCAAGTGCCTCAGACTCGAAGATGCGTTGATTGGCACCGGCTTCCCTTACCGCATCTACGATCACATCGACGCTTACCTGGCGATCTTCAAGGAACTGGCGCGAAAAACTGCCGGCCTCCGCCGCCCCGGCGCTGCTTCCCTCGATCTGGCCTACGTGGCCTGCGGACGTTTCGACGGCTTCTGGGAATTCGGCCTGTCGCCCTGGGACATCGCCGGTGGCGCGCTGTTGATTTCCGAAGCCGGCGGCCTGATCAGTGATCTCGCAGGCAACGAAAGCTACCTGCAAACCGGCAACCTGGTCGCTGGTACGCCGAAGATCTTTGCCCAATTGTTGCAGGTGATCGACAATCATCGGACGGCGGGGTTGACGGCGTGAATAGTGAATAGGCCGAAGAACCGTTGACGGCGGTGATGGCCTGCCGTCAGAGTTCGAGTTCCGCAATCAGCGGCGCGTGATCCGAGCAGCGAGCCCAGGACAGTCCCTTGGGGACCTGCATTTCGAGTATCTGGAAGCCGCGCACGTAGATGCGATCCAGTGTCAGCCAAGGGGCAAAACTCGGAAAGGTGCGTGCCACGCCAGCCTGCGTATCACTGGCGGTGCGCCAGGGCAGCAACCAGTCGAGAACGCCGCGGTCGGGGATTGCCGACGCGGCTGCCTCGCCCACTTCATCGACACCCAACCGGTCGCGCAGCAGACTATCGACTCGCTGTTGCCAGTCGTTGAAGTCGCCGGCAATGATCAGCGGCGCCTTGGCGGGTACTTCGCGCTGCACGAAATCCGCCAGAAAAGTGGCCTGCCGCAGGCGGCTGCGCTTGATCAGGCCGAAATGGACGCAGATCAGGTGCACCTCACGGCCCTTGCCCCGGCCGAAGCGCACCACGGCGTGCAGCAGGCCGCGCTTTTCAAGGATATGGTCGGAGATGTCGTGGTTGGTGAAGTCGACAATCCGATGGCGCGAGAGGATGGCATTCCCGTGATGGCCATGCGGATAAACCGCATTCATGCCGTAGGCGCGGTGTGCGTAAGCGCCAGTGGCCAGAAAATCGAGCTGGGTACCCGATAATGGGTAGCCAGGCTGACGGACCAGCCGTTCATTGCGGTCCTGCACCTCCTGCAGGAAAACGATGTCGGCATCGATGGCGTCGAGCGCCATGCGTACGTCGTGGATGCGTGGCCGCCCGCGGATACCGGTGACGCCCTTGTGGATGTTGTAGGTAGCAACCCGGAGCCTCATGGCAGGGTCTGGCAGGTGGCTGGCTGAGGCTTCACGGCAAACGTTCGAAGTAGCGATCGATCAGGGTCGGATCGTCGAAATGGCGGCGCCCGACGAAAGCCGTCGCATGCCGCCCCCATTGCCGCATCTGCCCGGCGCTGATCACCCCCATCGGCCAGAAGTAGAAGCGTTCGCGCCGCTCGCTGCCGGCAATCAGCCCATCCGGAGTAAAAGCGCTGCGGTTGCCGCCGTCAGGTAAGGGTAGCGCACGCAGCTCGTCGTCGTCGCGCAGCACGAGTGCGACGCTGCGATCCTGTCTCGCAACGTCGATTTCAACCCGCTGCAGATAGTGCGTGCCAGCTGCGAGTTTCAGCACGACGCGCTCGTGCGTCGCCGGCGAGCGGAGCGTTTGGGGGGAAAACAGGTTTTCATCGATGCTCTCGGTTTGCGGTCGCGCCCGTACCTGCTGGGTCGGTATGAACAGATGATAGCAGCCACAGGGATGAATCGTGTCATAGACCAGGGGAGTGCCGTCCTCGGCCAGGGTGACGCGCCACATCAGGCCATCGAGCCGCCCGGCCAGGACGTCGTAGGCATGCACCGGTGGGCGTGCCGGAAACCATGCAGTGTATATCAGTTGTAGCGACCAGCGCCCACTGAAGCGTGCGTGGCTGGTGCGCACGTACAGCACCGGCTGGTCGAGGGCAACACCGATCCGCAGCCGGCCATCAGAATCGATCCGCCAGACCAGTGCGCCGGGGTAATCGGCGTCGCTCGCCGTGGCAATGTCGAGTTGCGGGGCGTGGCGAAGGATCAGGCTGTTCAGTGTCTGTCGGGAGAGCACTGGCAGGCCAAGTTCGGGCAACTCAAGCAGCGCTGGCATGGCGGTCAGGGATTCACTGACGGTGTAGCGCCGACGCATGGCGGCAAACGGGTCAGTCGCGGCCTGTGCGGCAAACTCCGCCAGCGTGTCGCGCTGCCAGTTCCGGATGCCGGCAGCGAAAGCGTAGCGTGTCAGCGGATAGAGACCCAGCGCACGCATCCCGGTCGAGTAGTCGTCGGGCACCTGGACTGCTTCGAGCAACGCCGGCAGCTCGTGCTGATCGGCCCATGCCAGCAGTTGCCGGCAAGCGGTCAGCGCGTCGGCCAAGGCAGTAGCGTCGTGACTGGCATTGCCAAGTTCGATGCGCCGCGCGGCGGCATCCAGCACCGCCAGCGCAGCGCTCCAGGCCTGTGCCTGCGGCGCGGTCAAGTCGCTCTGCGCTGCCATCTGGGCGAGAACACGATCGACCCGCCGGTAGGGAAAACCTGGTACACGCGGCGCTTGTGCATCACGTGTGCCTGCCTCGTCGATCAGTCGGTCGCTTACCTGGAAAAGTCGCGCGCAATCCCCTAAGGCGTCGTCCTGCTGCAGACGCTGCGCGACCGGCGCGTATCCATAGGGGTCCGGACTTGCACAGCCGGCGAGCAGGCCGCAGCACAGAGCGATGGCGAGACCGTTCGTCATTCGGCAGGCTCCGCAGCGACCAGTAGCGCCTGTCGCCTCTCGATCTCGCGCAGCATCGCCTCGAACTGCGCGCGCATCGTGGCTCGCACGGCGGCAATGCCGAACAGCGGGCCGATCACCGGGGGGAGCGGCCGCGTCAGTTCGAACTGCGCGTCGTAGTCCAGCCGCACCCCGGCACGTTGCGCCAAGCGGATTGCGCTCAGCGTGTAACGGCCGCTGAAGCTGCGCAGCGTCGGCTCACCCGCGTCCAGGGGATTCGCATCCATGCGCGCCAGCACCATCGTATAGGGAAGGTGCTGAACCGCCAGGCGGACCCGTACCGGCAGGTCGATAAAGAATACCGAGAACACGCCGACCTGCTCGATAATGAGCTGGTTTCCTGCACGCGCGAGAACGCGTGCGCGCGTCACTCCAGGAATGAACTCGCGCAGGCGCTCATAGTCGGTCAGCGCTTCCCAAACCACGCGCTGATCGGCGACCAACTGCGCGCTGGCTCGCACGCTGTAGATTTCACCGTCGAGCGACACCTCGATGCGGGCCGTTGCGCCACCGGCTGCATCGCTCTGCGCCAGGGCATCGGACGCAATCATCAGTGACATCAGAGCCACCAGCACGCCCTGCGAGAAGCTGCGTGCGGCTGGACGCAGCGGTGCAGCGAGTGGTCGTCTGGTATACTGCACAGTCTTGGCAGACATTCCCCTACGACCGTCGAACATGAAATATCAGATCATCCCGGTGACCCCTTTCGAGCAGAACTGCAGCCTGCTCTGGTGCGAGCAAACCAGGCGCGGTGCCGTCGTCGATCCGGGTGGTGATGTATCGCGCATCCTGCGCGCAGTTTCGGCCAACGGCGTCGAGCTGGAGAAGATTCTCGTCACGCACGGTCATATCGACCACGCTGGCGCCGTAGCTGATCTGGCGGATCGTTTGTCCCTGCCGATCGAAGGACCGCAGCGCGAAGACCAGTTCTGGATTGACGGCATGCCGGTACAGAGCAGGATGTTCGGCTTTGCCAACGTGCGGGCCTTTACGCCTGACCGCTGGCTCGTCCAGGGCGACAAGGTATCGTTCGGCAAGGTCGAAATGGACGTCCTGCATTGTCCTGGCCATACGCCTGGGCACGTGGTTTTCTTCAACCAACCGGGCCGCTTGGCGATCGTTGGCGACGTACTGTTCCAGGGCTCGATTGGCCGTACCGATTTTCCGAAAGGCGATTTCAATACGCTGATTTCTTCGATCCGCAATCGGCTCTGGCCGCTCGGTGACGATGTCGTCTTCATTCCTGGTCACGGACCGATGTCCACTTTCGGAGCCGAGAGACGCAGCAATCCTTTCTGCGGAGACTAACGATCAGTTCTCCGGACGCTGGACCATCCTCTCGTTCAGTTCCTAGAAGTGCAGCGGCCGCTTGTCGCAAGCCAGTGCAGCTTCGTGGACCACCTCCGACAATGTCGGATGCGCATGGCAAATGCGCGCCAGATCCTCGGCGGCAGCGCCGAACTCCATCGCCACGACACCCTCCGAGATCAGCTCGGAAGCATTCGCGCCGATGATATGGACACCGAGGATGCGGTCGGTCGTGGCGCAGGCAAGCATCTTGACGAAGCCGCTCGGGTCGCCCATGCCAAGCGCACGACCGTTCGCGGCAAACGGAATCTTGCCGGCTTTGTAGGCGACACCTTCAGCCTTCAATTGCTGTTCGGTCTTGCCCACCCAGGCGATCTCCGGACTGGTGTAAATCACCCATGGGACAGTCTCGTGATTACAATGCCCGGACTGACCAGCCATGATCTCGGCGACCATGACACCCTCCTCCATTGCCTTGTGCGCCAGCATCGGGCCGGCGACGACATCACCCACTGCCCACACGCCGGGAAGATTGGTACGGCATTGGGCATCGACTTCGATCTGGCCTCGCTCGGTCAGTTTTAGACCCACCTTGTCGGCATCCAGGCCATCCGTGTTGGGGATGCGTCCGATCGAGACAATCAGTCGATCGGCATCGAGTTTCTGCTCGCTGCCGTCCCTGCCGGTATAGTCGATCGAAACCCCTTTCTGGGAAATCTTGACATCACCGATTTCGATTCCGGTAATGATCTTCAGACCCTGTTTGGCAAAAATCTTGGCGGCTTCCTTGGCCACGTCAATATCGGTGACCGAAAGAAATTCCGGTAGCGCTTCAAGGATGGTCACTTCGGCACCCAGGCGACGCCAGACACTGCCCATCTCAAGGCCGATGACGCCAGCACCGATGACCGCGAGCCTCTTCGGAACAGCATTGAGGTCGAGCGCACCGATGTTATCGCAAACAATCTCGTTATCGACCGGTACTCCGGGCAGATGACGGGCCTTGGAACCGGTAGCCACGATTATCTGCCTAGCCTCGACCAGGGTGTCACCTACCCTGATCTGCCAGAGCCCGCTTTCAGCCGAGTCCTTGCGCCCGACAAATGCACCGTGCCCATTGAGCAGGGTAACCTTGTTTTTCTTGAAGAGGCCCTTGATGCCGCTGGTCAGCTGTTTGACGATACCATCCTTGCGACCGATCATCCTGGCCACATCGATGGCCGGCGTACCGACACAGATCCCCTGATCAGCAAAGCTGTGCCCGCTCTCCTCAAAGAGGTGCGAGGTATGCAGCAGCGCTTTCGAAGGAATGCAACCAACGTTCAGGCAGGTACCGCCAAGACGCGGTTCTCCCTTGGGATCGGCATAGGCATTCGATTCACAGCAGGCGACATTGAAACCAAGCTGTGCGGCCCGAATGGCGGCAATGTAGCCACCCGGGCCACCACCGATAACGAGAATGTCAAATTGTTTGGACATGATTGATTCCCTTTCTAATGGTCATGACTTCTCAAGACACTCCCGATTCATGATCCGTGATGATCCGTGCCTCGGTGGCGAGAGGTTAAACGCCGAGCAGCAGGCGTGTTGGATCCTCCAGTGCTTCCTTCATGGTCACCAGACCGAGTACCGCCTCGCGACCGTCGATAATGCGATGATCGTATGACATTGCCAGATAGTTGATCGGACGGATCACTACTTGGCCATTTTCGACCACTGGCCGGTCCTTGGTCGCATGAATGCCGAGGATGGCCGACTGGGGCGGATTGATGATCGGTGTCGACAACATCGAACCGAAGACACCGCCATTGGAAATCGAGAAGGTTCCGCCAGTCAGATCTTCCATCGACAGCTTGCCGTCCTTGGCCTTGCTGCCGAACTCGCCGATTTTCTTCTCGATGTCGGCAATAGTCATCTGGTCAGCGTCGCGCAGGATCGGCACCACCAGACCGCGCGGACTGCCCACGGCAATACCGATATCCATGTAGCCATGGTATACGATGTCGTTGCCATCGACTGAGGCGTTGATCACCGGGAATTTTTGCAGCGCAGCGACGGCGGCCTTGACGAAGAAGCCCATGAAGCCCAGGCGAACGCCGTGTACCTTTTCGAAGCGATCACCATATTGCTTGCGTAGCGCCATGATCGGGCCCATGTTCACCTCATTGAAGGTGGTCAGGATCGCATTGGTCGCCTGCGACTGCAACAGGCGCTCGGCAACTCGGGCACGCAGACGTGACATCGGTACGCGCTGCTCAGGCCGATCGCCAAGCGGCACCGTCACGCTCGGTGCCGGTGCCAGACCCGAAACCGGGCTGGCCATCGGCACAGCGACCGGGCCTGCAGCCGCTGCCGCTTTCACCACCGGCGCCTGGGCGGCCAGGGCATCCCCCTTGGTTACCCGGCCGCCACGACCCGTACCCGCGACACTGCTGGTGGCAATCCCTTTCTCTTCCAGGATCTTGCGTGCCGCCGGCAAAGCGACACCAGTAGCTGTCACCGGAGCCGTCGCCACGGCCTCAGTCTTGGCCGGTACCACCCTGGTCGCGGGCGTTGCCACCGCGACTGCGCCAGCCTGAGCAGCCGTATCGATGCGCGCAATCACCTCTCCCGCAACCACAGTCTCCCCGTCAGTCTTGACAATTTCAACCAGCACACCACCATCCGGTGCCGGCAGCTCAAGGACGACCTTGTCGGTCTCGATGTCGATCAGGTTTTCATCCCTCGTGACGGCTTCGCCGGCCTTCTTGTGCCAGGTGACCAAGGTCGCTTCGGCAACTGACTCGGAAAGCTGTGGAACTTTGACGTCGATGATCATGTTCTCTCCGTTCTAGGGCAATTTGTAGTACTCGATCTCACCGAAGGCGGAGTCGATCAGAGCCTTTTGTTGGGCGTTGTGCTTGCTTTGGTAGCCAACCGCCGGGGACGCGGAGGCTGGACGGGAAACCAGCAACAAATGCTGCTTGTCGCTGAGCGAGCGCGACAGGTGCTGACGCGAGGCAATCCAGTACCAGGCACCCTGATTGCGCGGCTCATCCTGACACCAGACAACCTCCGTGGCTTTCGGGTACTTGGCCAGTTCTTCCTGGAAAGACTCTTGCGGAAAGGGATAGAGTTGCTCGAGTCGGGCAATCGCAACATGCGAGATCTTCCGCTCGTGCCGTGCAGCCGCCAGTTCGTAGTAGATCTTGCCGGAGCAGAAGATCACTCGGGTAACCTTCTTGGCAATGATCGGTTCGACTTCTCCGATCACGCGCTGGAATTCTCCTTCGCTCAACTCCTCCAGCGTCGAGGTCGCATCCTTGTGGCGAAGCAGCGATTTCGGCGAGAAAACGATCAACGGTTTGCGCTGGCTACGCAGTGCTTGCCGGCGCAGCATGTGAAAGACCTGCGCTGGTGTCGATGGCTGGCAAACTTCCATGTTCATCTCGGCACAGAGCTGCATGTAACGCTCGATGCGTGCCGAAGAATGCTCCGGACCCTGTCCTTCGTAACCATGGGGCAGCAGCAGAACCAAGCCACTGGCCCGCCCCCACTTGGCTTCTCCGGCAGCGATGAACTGGTCGATGACCACTTGCGCACCGTTGGCGAAGTCCCCGAATTGCGCCTCCCAGACCACCAACTCGTGCGGATTGGCCGTCGAGTAGCCATACTCGAAGGCCAGCACCGCCTCCTCCGAGAGCACCGAGTCGAAGCATTGGAAACCACCCTGCCGTTCCTGCAAGTTGGCCAGCGGGTAATAGGTTCCATGATCCCAGTGCTCACGATTCTGGTCGTGCAGCGCGGCGTGTCGGTGAAAGAAAGTGCTGCGGCCAACGTCTTCGCCGGAAATACGAACGCCGTAGCCAGAAACCAGCAGCGAGGCGTAGGCCAGATTCTCGGCCATTCCCCAGTCGACCGGGAGCTTGCCTTCGCCCATCTGGCGACGGTCCTCGATGATCTTCTGAACGCGGCTGTGCAACGTGAAGTTCGGCGGAATGGTCGCCAATCGCCCGGACAGGCGCTGCAGTTCGCCGACCGGCACCTTGGTATCACAATTTTCGATGTATTTCGGCGAGACGAACGGTGTCCAGTCGATGGTCATCGGGTGCTTGTAACCGGCGAGGACCGGGTTATACAACAGTTCGCCACGATCGAGGTGGGCACGGTAATCCGCGATGATCTCGTCCGGGCCCTCGGCGTGCAGCACGCCTTCGGCAACCAGCTTGTCCGCGTAGAGCTTGCGCGTGCCGGGATGCTGCTGGATCTTCTTGTACATCAGCGGCTGTGTGACCATGGGCTCATCCTGCTCGTTGTGACCGAGCTTGCGGTAGCAGACGATGTCGACCACGACATCCTTCTTGAAGGTCTTGCGGAATTCAACGGCCAGGCTGGTGACCAGCGCCACCGCCTCCGGGTCATCCCCATTGACATGAAAGATGGGCGCTTCGGCCATCTTGAAGATGTCGGTGCAGTACAGCGACGAACGATAATCGCGCGGGTCGGAGGTGGTGAAGCCAATCTGGTTATTGACGACGATATGAACCGTACCGCCGACACCGTAACCGCGCGTCTGCGCGAAGTTGAGCATTTCCTGGTTAACGCCCTGGCCAGCAACGGCCGCATCCCCATGGATGAGCACCGCGAGCACCTTGTCATTGCCGCTCTCGCCGCGACGACGCTGACGCGAGTACACCGAACCGACGACGACCGGGTTCACGATTTCAAGATGCGACGGGTTGAACGCCAGCGTCAGATGGCAGGGGCCGCCCGGAGTGGACACGTCGGACGAGTAACCCATGTGGTACTTGACATCACCCGCGCTCAGATCCTGCGCCTTCCGGCCTTCGAATTCGTCAAACAACATCGACGGGGCCTTGCCCAGCGTATTGACCAGCACGTTGAGGCGACCGCGGTGGGCCATACCGACGACGATCTCATCGACCCCCCCGGCACCGGCGACACGAATCAGTTCATCCATGGCCACGATCGTCGATTCGCCTCCTTCGAGCGAGAAGCGTTTCTGCCCGACATAACGGGTATGCAGATAACGCTCGAGCGTCTCGGCTGCAGTCAGACGTTCAAGCATCCGTTTTCTCTGCTCGGCGGTATAGTTCGGCTTCGAATGGATGCGCTCGAGGCGATCCTGAATCCAGCGCTTCTCGGCCACCGTACTGATATACATATACTCGACGCCAATCGATCCGCAATAGGTCGCTTTCAAGGCATCGTAGATCTGGCCAAAGGTGGCATGGTCCGGCGTTCCCTTGAACGATCCGGCATTGAACACCGTATTCAGGTCGGCATCGGAAAGGCCATAATAGGCGGGATCGAGTTGTGGCACGTCCGGACGCGGCGTTCGTTTCAGTGGGTCCAGGTTGGCCCAGCGGTCGCCAATGAAACGATACGAGGTGATCATCTGGAGAACGCTGACCTGTTTCCTGTCATCTACTGGCGTGACTGCCGCAGCGCGGTAGCCCCCCTTTCTGGCCAGTTCGGCAAACGCATTGATCACGGGCAAATGCGGAACATCGCGGGCCACGTAACCCGGCAATTGCGCCAGCTTGTCGAAATACTCGCGCCATTGCTCGGAGACAGAGCCAGGATTGTCGAGATAGTTTTCGTACAACTCCTCGACAAAGGGTGCGTTGCCGCCAAAGAGTAGGGAGTTACCAAAAAGCTGATTCATCATGGCAGTTACCTGTCGTCACCGTTCTGGTTCGAATTGAGAAAACCTGTGGCGGGGAGACCACAGCATGAAAAAGGGCGGCTACTGCCGGCCGCCCCTTTGAATCGATCAGCCTAGCGCTGGTCGACGGCAATGACGTCGCGCCTGGTTGGGCCGACATAGAGCTGGCGTGGACGCCCGATCTTGTACTCCGGATCGTTGATCATCTCTTCCCATTGTGTCATCCACCCGACCGTACGTGCCAGTGCGAAGATGCAGGTGAACATGGTGGTCGGAATGCCGAGCGCCTTTTGCACGATCCCCGAGTAGAAATCGACGTTGGGATAGAGCTTCTTCTCGATGAAGTAGTCGTCCTCGAGAGCGATCTTCTCAAGTTCCAGCGCCAGCTTGAACAAACGATCGTTCTCCAGACCGAGTTCCTGCAGCACATCGCTGCAGACCTTGCGCATCAGCTTGGCGCGCGGATCAAAATTCTTGTAGACACGGTGACCAAAGCCCATCAGCTTGAATTCGTCGTTCTTGTCCTTGGCGCGGGCAATGTAGCGGCCAACTCGCGAGACATCGTGGATTTCCTCGAGCATCTGCAGGCAGGCCTCGTTGGCACCGCCGTGTGCCGGGCCCCAGAGGCAGGCGATCCCCGCCGAGATGCAGGCATACGGGTTGGCACCGGAAGATCCCGACAGACGAACCGTCGAAGTCGATGCATTCTGCTCGTGATCGGCATGCAAGGTGAAAATGGTGTCCAGGGCGTGCACCAGCACCGGATTCGGCTTGTACTCCTCGCAGGGCGTGCCGAACATCATGTGCATGAAGTTGGCGGTGTAATCGAGGTCGTTGCGCGGGTAAATGAACGGCTCGCCGACGTGATACTTGTAGGCCATGGCAATGATTGTCGGGAGTTTGGCGACGATCCGGTTGAAACTGATGTTCTGGTGTTCAAGATCGGAGAAATTCTCGGCTTCATGGTAAAACGCCGACAAGGCGCCCACGACCCCCACCAGGACGGCCATCGGATGCGCATCACGACGGAAGCCCTGGTAAAACTTCACCAGCTGCTCGTGCACCATCGTGTGTACCTTGATGTTCTTCTCGAAGTTGGTTTTCTGAATAGCCGTCGGCAGTTCGCCGTTCCACAACAGATAGGCCACCTCGAGGAAGTTGCATTGCTCGGCCAGTTGCTCGATCGGATAACCCCGATAGAGGAGTTCGCCCTTGTCGCCATCGATGAACGTGATCTTCGACCGGCAACTTGCTGTCGACAAGTAGCCGGAATCGTAGGTGAAATGACCGGTCTTGCCCAGCAGGGTACGAATGTCGATACAATCATTGCCATGCGTAGGCGTCATGATTGGAAATTCGACGGGCGCCTGCCCCTCGATGGTCAAAGTTGCTTTACGTTCGATCGTCATTTATTTATCCCCGTTCAGGTGTTGAGGTCACAGCTACGAACAGGAAACCGCCAGACTGTATGGCGACTTCCTTACTTAACTCTTACGTTGCGCAACAACGCCACGACTTCGGCCTGGACCGCATCTGTGCACTCGCGGCTACCATTGATCAGCGGCCAGAGTTCCAGGTCCTCCATGTCAGCCAGAGTGACAAATGCGTCCACCTGTTCGGGGTCCAGCGTCGGGAAGATCCGGTCAAGAAACTCCCCGAGCAAGAGGTCCATTTCCAGCATTGCACGTCGCGTGCAACGCCAGCGCAGGCGGTTGAGGTTTTCTCTGTCCCCCATCAGACCGCACGACGAACCATCAATTCCTTGATCTTGCCAATCGCCCGCGTCGGATTCAGACCTTTCGGGCAGACATCGACACAGTTCATGATGCTATGGCAGCGGAACAGACGATAGGGATCCTCAAGATCATCGAGGCGCTCGTTGGTCGCCTGGTCACGGGTATCGGCGATGAAACGGTAGGCGTTCAGCAGACCGGCAGGACCGACAAACTTGTCCGGGTTCCACCAGAAAGAGGGGCACGAGGTCGAACAGCAGGCACACAGGATGCACTCGTATAGACCATTGAGTTCTTCACGTTCTTCTGGCGACTGGAGTCGCTCGCGTTCAGGACGGGGACCCTCATTGATCAGGTAAGGCTTGATCGAGTGATACTGTTTGAAGAATTGGGTCATGTCGACGATCAGGTCGCGAATCACCGGCAGGCCCGGCAGCGGTCGCAAGACGACCGGCTGCTTGAGATCCTTGATCTCGGTCAGGCAGGCCAGGCCGTTCTTGCCATTGATGTTCATCGCATCCGATCCGCAAATGCCTTCTCGACACGAGCGACGATAGGACAGCGTGTCATCCTTCGCCTTCAGCCGGGTCAGGATGTCGAGCAACTTGCGGTCGATGGAAAAATCGACTTCGACCGAGATATCCTGCATGTAGGGCGCGGCGTCCTTGTCGGGATCGTAGCGGTAAATTTTGAACTGCATGGTACTGGTGGTCATGACATTGACTCCTTGGCGCACGATCAATAGGAACGCGTCTTCAGCGCGATGGATTCGACAGACAGAGGCTTCATGATCACCGGCTTGTAATCGAGACGATTACCGTCGCGGTGCCATAGTGTGTGCTTGTGCCAGTGGATGTCGTCGCGCCCGTTCGGATTCGCTGCAGTATCCGGCGCATCGTCACGGACATGGGCACCACGCGACTCCTTGCGCGCCTCCGCCGAAATCATCGTCGCCTTGGCCACTTCGATCAGATTGTCCAGTTCCAGGGCCTCAACTCGTGCCGTATTCCACACCTGGGACTTGTCCTTGATCTCGGTTCGCGCGACCGCCTTCTCGATATCGAGGATCTTCGCGACCCCCTCGGCCAGCATCTCCTTGAAGCGGAAAACGCCACAGTGTTTTTGCATCGTACGCTGCAGTTCGAGACGCGTCGCATTGACGTCGGCCCCGCCGGTCTGCGTGTCGAGACGGTGCAGACGTGCCATCGTGCGATCCGCGAAATTCTCCGGCAGTTCCTTGAGACCGATGGCCCCGGACTTGAGATCGTCGATGACCGAATCGCCGGATGATTTGCCGAATACCAGCAGGTCCAGCAGTGAGTTGGTTCCCAGCCGGTTGGCGCCGTGCACCGAAGCACAGGCGACCTCACCGGCGGCGTAGAAGCCCTTGACCGGCGTCCCGTCATCGGCGACGACCTGGCCCTTGTAGTTGGTCGGCACACCTCCCATCTGGTAATGACAGGTCGGCACCACCGGGATCGGCGCCTTGATCGGATCGATGCCGGCAAACTGGATTGAAATCTCGCGAATTCCCGGCAGGCGCTTCATGATCGTCGCCGGATCGAGGTGGGTGATGTCGAGCAGCACAAAATCCTTGTTTGGCCCGCAACCTCGGCCCTCATTGATTTCCGTCACCATGGCACGCGACACCACGTCGCGAGAAGCCAGATCCTTGGCATTCGGCGCATAACGCTCCATGAAGCGTTCATTGGTCGAATTACGCAGGATGCCACCTTCGCCGCGCACTCCCTCGGTAATCAGCACGCCCGCGCCAGCGACGCCGGTCGGGTGGAACTGCCAGAACTCCATGTCCTCCAGTGCAATGCCGGCGCGCGCCGCCATGCCCAGACCGTCACCGGTGTTGATGAAGGCGTTGGTCGATGAATAGAAAATCCGGCCAGCACCTCCGGTGGCAAAGACGGTGGCCTTGGTGTGGAAAGCGACGACTTCACCCGTTTCCATTTCAAGGGCGATGACGCCAAGCACCTGCCCGGAATCATCACGGATCAGGTCGAGCGCCATCCATTCGACGAAGAACTGCGTATTGGCGCGTACGTTGCGCTGATAGAGCGCGTGCAGCATGGCGTGACCCGTGCGGTCTGCCGCGGCGCAGGCGCGGCGAACCGGTTTCTCGCCAAAGTTCGACATATGTCCGCCGAAGGGACGCTGGTAGATCTTGCCCTCATCGGTGCGGTCGAAAGGCATGCCGAAGTGCTCGAGTTCGACGACGACCTCGGGTGCCATGCGGCACATGTATTCGATCGCATCCTGGTCACCAAGCCAGTCAGAGCCCTTGACGGTATCGTACATGTGCCAGTGCCAGTGATCCTCCTCGGAATTGCCGAGCGAGGCCGATACCCCTCCTTGCGCCGCCACGGTGTGCGAACGGGTGGGAAAGACCTTTGACAACACGGCTGTCTTCAGACCAGCCTCGGAAAGCTGGATCGCCGCCCGCAGGCCGGAACCGCCGGCCCCAACGATGACCGCATCGAACTTACGTACCGGAACGATTAGCTTGCTCACTTACATTCTCCACAGGATCTGAACCGCCCAGCCGGCATATCCGACCAGCACCGTAGCTGTCGCAATCATCATCAGCAGACGCAAGCCATCGGGCTTGACGTAATCCATCCAGATGTCCCTGACACCAATCCAGGCATGGTAGAAGACACTGACAAAGAACAGAAATGTGGCGAATTTCATGAAGCCGTTGGCGAAGATGGCGCGCCAGGCCTCGAAGGAATCGGGCCCGACGGCACCGACCACGACCAGGAAAATGACCGTGTAAACCGCCATGATGATTGCTGTGGCACGCTGGATGAGCCAGTCCTTGAGGCCATAGTGAGCCCCGACGAGAATACGATTTACCATAGCACTTTAGCTCCGACGATCAGGGTCAGCGCAATGCTGACCGCGAAAACGACCTTGCTCGACAGACGTGCCGCCTCAAGTTCGATCCCTTTGTGCAGATCGAGCAGCAGATAGCGGATGCCGGCGCAGAAGTGGTGCATGTAGAACCAGATCAGACCGAGCAGAACAATTTTGACCAGGGGATGGGCGACGACCCCCCTGACGCTGGCGAAGGTTTCCGAAGAGGTGAGACTGCTCTGGAACAGCCAGAGCAGAAATGGCAACAGCAGGAACAGTCCTGCCCCGCTGATGCGGTGAATGATTGAAAGGATACCCGGAAGGGGTAGCCTGATAGTGGGCAAATCCAAATTCTTTGGACGCTTCTTCTTGATCGCCATCTCTGCCATGAACGTCATCCCTCATATGATTAGCTGGCCGAATGTACGCCACCCGACCCCCTTCGAAACCACGCTGGATTATAAACCATCCAGGCGTGCCTGACTCACCCAAAAAGCCTGTTCCGAGTCCTCAGCCCAGTTCATTGTGATAATGATAGTTGCGTGTCGAATAGAAACCCCGCCGCCATTCGACGGGCTTGTGGCCATAGGTGAAAGTCACCCTCTCGACCAGCAGCAGCGGACTTCCCTCGGCTACCTGCAGCCACTCGGCACTGACCCGGTCAGCCGCAACGGCGCGCAGCCGTTCGTCGGCACGGATCATGCGGACGCCATAACGCGTCTCGAACAGGCTGTACAGCGACTCGCCTGATCTGAGCACCTCAAGTGACAGATCGGGAAAGAGTTCGCTCGGGAGATAGATCTCGTCGAAGACCACCGGCTCGTCCCCCAATTTCAACAGGCGACGAAGAATCGTAATGGGCGCACCCGTCTCGATGGCCAGAATGCGCGCGACATCGGCACCGGCCTTGGCGCGCCAGCATTCGAGCGGGATGCTCTGGGAGATCTGCAACTCTCCTTGATTGGGGAGCAGGCGAAGAAAGCGGAAAAACGAACCTGGATCCTTGTGAGTGGCGACGAAAGTCCCCTTGCCTTGCTGGCGTACCAGGAGATTCTCGGCAGCCATTTCATCAATGGCCTTGCGCACCGTCCCCTGGCTCACGCCGAAACGGCTGGCCAGTTCGGACTCACTCGGGATGGAGTCCCCCGGACCCCACTCACCCGACTCCAGATTGTGCAGGATCAGTTCCTTGATCTGCCGATACAACGGACTGAATGTGGGAGGATGCAATGACGATGACCGGCTCATGGACAGTCATTTCAGCATAATTTGACGCTCGCGTCCATCCCGCTCAAACCATTCATATCTTATATAAGACATAAGATAGATTTGACACCTGCGGATCATAGATCTTATGATCCGTCCGATTTGCCGCCCCCGCAGCAAACGGCTTGCGGGGGCAACGCCGATCGTTTTCTGCTCACGCTGCCTACTTTACGTCATCACTAACAACAGGAGCCGCATCATGTCCAAAGTCCCCATGCGCGTCGCGGTCACCGGCGCCGCCGGTCAAATTGGTTATAGCCTGCTTTTCCGGATTGCCTCCGGCGAAATGCTCGGCAAGGATCAACCGGTCATCCTCCAACTACTCGACCTGCCGCAAGCTCAAAAAGCCTGCCAGGGCGTGATGATGGAACTCGAAGACTGTGCCTTCCCGCTACTCGCCGGCATGCTCGCTACCGACGATCCGACCCTTGCTTTCAAGGATGCAGATGTCTGCCTGCTGGTTGGCGCACGTCCACGTGGTCCGGGAATGGAGCGCGCCGACCTGCTGACGGCCAATGGGGCGATCTTTACCGTGCAGGGCAAGGCCATTGCCGAGCAGGCCAGCGAGGACGTCCGCGTTCTCGTTGTTGGCAACCCCTGCAATACCAATGCCCTGATTGCTGGTGCCGCCGCCAGGAAAGTCGGCCGCACCAATCCGGATAACTACCATGGCATGCTGCGCCTCGATCACAACCGTGCCCTCTCGCAACTCGCCGCAAAAACCGGCCGACCGGTAGCGAGCTTCAAACAGCTCGTCGTGTGGGGCAATCATTCGCCAACGATGTACGCCGATTACCGCAATTGCACCTCTGACGGCGACAACGTCAAGGCGCTGATCAATGACCCGGTGTGGAACAATGATGTGTTCCTGCCGACCGTCGGCAAGCGCGGTGCCGCGATCATCGACGCGCGTGGTCTCTCCTCGGCCGCTTCTGCAGCCAACGCGGCCATCGACCACATGCGCGACTGGGTACTCGGTTCCGACGAATGGGTGACCATGGGCGTTCCTTCCGATGGCTCCTATGACATCCCGGCCGGTATCGTTTTCGGTTTCCCGTGCGAATGCAAAGGCGGTTCGTTCAAGATCATCCAAGGAATCGAAATCGACGCGTACTCGCGCGAGAAGATGAACAAGACACTCAAGGAACTGACCGACGAAGCGGATGCTGTCAAGGACATGCTCTAAGCAGGTCATCAGCAGTCGCTGCGAACTTTCAGCCGCGGGAGTCCGCGGCTTTTTTTTCCCCAGAAGTACTTGCCAATCCAGTATGAGCCTGAAGTCTAGAGCGTACCGCAACGAGGCGGGTCCGCCAACGTGCGGACGCTATCGGGCTTAAGGGGCGTTGGATTTCTTTTCCTTCCCTACTTATTTTCCTTCTAGAATGACTGTTTCGCAAAACCTGCAAACAACCCTCATGCGCTACTCCACAGAGAACCTCTTCACAGGCGTGAAACCGTTTCCTCTGTTACGGGGAGTTGCCCGCATGCACGCAGACAACCCGCATGCGCCTACTGGAGGAAGCAAAACCGCGCTTCTTCACCTGAAGCCATGAGTCTGCCGACGCTGACCGCGGCAATCCTCGAATTTCGCGATCAACGCAACTGGGCGCAGTTCCACAGTTTGCGCAACTTGATCGTCTCGCTGAATCTTGAAGCCAGCGAGTTGCTCGAACTGACGCAGTGGAAGAGTGACACCGAGATGGCTGCAATCGCAGGCAGCGCCAGCGTGCAGGAAGCCCTGCGCGACGAATGTGCCGACGTCCTGATTTACCTGTTGTTGATTGCCGAAAATGCCGGCATCGACCTTGAAGAAGCCGCACGCGCCAAACTCGTGAAGAACGCGATCAAGTATCCGATTGCACGCAGTTACGGATCGAACCGGAAGTATTCAGATCAAACAGGGCTTGAACATGCTTAGAAAATCGAGTGATTCTCTCACGGTCATGACACCTCCATTGAACACCCGCAAGGAGGAGCAATCATGAACCAATATTTTTCTCCGACATCCGTCGGTAAGTTCTCCCTGGCGATCTGCAACCGGTACTCGGCCGAGAATGGCCAACCCTGCCGATGAGCAACACACCAGACCCGACCGGGAGCCGCTTCCCGACCATCCGCCAGACCCAGGCCAGCGCCGTTCTCGGCTGGGTGCAGGCAGGCTGGAATGACTACCGCCAGAGTGGGTTTGCCAGCCTGTTCTACGGGGTCTGTTTTGCCTTCGGCGGCTGGTTGCTGCAGGCAGTTTTTGCTCATGCCTTCGCACTTTTCGCGGGGCTGACGACCGGCTTCCTGCTATTTGGCCCCTTTCTGACATTCGGGCTCTACGATCTGAGTCGACGTATCGAAATTGGCGAACCACCCCGATTGGCCCCGACCCTCGTCGCCTGGCGCTCGAATCTGGCCAATATCGGGGTGTTTGCCGCACTGCTGGCGGTGGTCCTGCTGATCTGGGCACGCGCGTCAATCATTGTCTTTGCGCTTTTCTTCGCCGGTGGATTGCCCAGCTTCGCTGATGTCGTGCGCACCGTCCTGACGTTCGAACAACTCGACTTTGCATTCGCCTACTTTGCCGTCGGGGGGTTCTTCGCCTGCTTCGTCTTCGCGATCAGCGTCATCGCCCTGCCCATGATGCTCGACCGCAAGACCGATGCGGTTACAGCGGCGCTTGCCAGCCTCTTCGCCTGCGCTCGCAACCCCGGCCCGATGCTGCTCTGGGCCACCTGCATCGCGATCCTCGCCGCCATCGGTTTCACAACGCTGTTTCTCGGGCTGATTGTGACCATGCCCCTGGTCGGGCATGCGAGCTGGCACGTCTACCGCGAAGTCGTGGCTGACGAGGAGAAGAACGAGCAGATCGACCCGCGCTGAACGGTCACAGCCTGACCCGGCTACTCCGGCAAACCGTTCAGAAAGTACAGACTCTCCAGCCGCGGCCCCGGTCTGCCGAGCATGCCGAACCAGCGATCATGGATCGCGTAGATCTCGCGGTTGCGGCTGAGGCGAGCAAGTTCACGGTTCACTGCCAGGCGGAAGGCTGCATCATTGCGGCGCATCATCAAGGCATAAGGCTCGTAGGAAAAGGTCTCGGGACCGATCGACCAGTCATTCTGGCTGCCTGAATCGAGGGCGAGTCCGATCAGCAACGATCGGTCCGAGGCGTAGGCCTCGACCTTTCCCTGCAGCATCGCCGCGATCCCCTGCGAGTGATCGCCGACCTTGACCAGCTCGGCAGCGACCTTGTACTGCAGCAGTGCCGCGGCAATCGTCCGCTCGCTGGTCGTTCCGGCGGCGACGGCAACCCGCTTGCCGGCCAGGTCTTCGAAGCGCCGGATTCCGGCGGCCCGGCGCGACAGATAAGTGCCGCCGTCGATGAAGGTCAGCAGACTGAAATCGACTTCCTCCATCCTTGCCAGCGTACTGGTGGTTGAACCACATTCGAGGTCGATCGCGCCCGACTTCAATTTGGCGATCCGCGTTTCCGGCGTCACCGGGATCCACTGCAGATGCAGCTCGTCGAGCTCCAGTTGCTTGACGATTGCCGCCGCCACCCTGGTACACAGGTCGACCGAATAGCCCCAGGGCTGATTGTCATCGCCAGTGTAAGAGAAGGGTACCGAGTTCTCCCGGTAACCGAGAGCAATGGTCTTTGACGCCTTGATCTTGTCGAGCGTCCCCGCTGCCTGCGCCGGTACGACCAAGCCCAGGAGCACAGTCGTTGCCACCCACAGAACCCAATGATGCAACTGCATGCAATTCCTCCCAGTGGTGATGACGAAGATCGCCTTCTCGAATGATCAAAGCCGTGAAGCCGTGATTCTGATCGATGGACGGCGATTTGAAAATCGTTATTACCCGGGTTCTGCGGCACACACCCTGCCCCTATAACAGGACTATACTGTGGCCCCGTGCCTGCCAGAAGATCGCTGCTCATGAACAACTACCCGATATCTGTCACCGCCCTGCTTCTGAACACGCTCCTGGTGGTTGCACCCGTCCATGCAGAAGAGACGCGCTACCTTGGCCTCTGCGATGCTTCCGCTGCCGTCGCGCTCGGCGCAAGGCACTTCGTCGTCGCGGACGACGATCGTCATGTCCTGACCATCTACCAACGCGGCAAACCCGAAGCCGTGGCCTGCGTCGAGCTGCTCGGCAACAGCGGCGAGTGCCTGCCCAAGGCCAAGGCCAAGGCCACGAAATCGGACATCGAGGGTGCCGCGCGCATCGGCGACAGGATATACTGGATTTCCTCGCACGCCCGCAATCAGGACGGCGAGATCAAGGTGCAGCGGCGGCAGTTCTTTGCCACCGACGTGCTCGCAAGTGCTCCCTCACCAACGGTCAGCGCAGCCACCCCGCCCTACACCCGGCTTGTCGAGGACATCGCCGCCGAACCAAGGTTTGCAGTCCTCGGCTCGGCCAGCAAGCAGGCGATCGATCCCGAAATGCCGGGCGGCCTGAACATCGAAGGTCTCGCCGCGACCCCGGATGGGCAACTCCTGATCGGCTTCCGCAATCCCTTGTCCGCACGCAAGGAAGCGCTGCTGCTGCCACTGAGAAATCCGGCGGCAGTGATCGATCAGGCAGCCAAGCCGGTCTTTGGCGATCTGATTGCGCTCGATCTCGGCGAGCGAGGGATTCGCAGCATCGATTTCGTCAATTCCCGTTTCGCGATCATCGCCGGCCCCTTGGGTGACAAGAAGAGCGGCAAGGGTTTCGCCCTCTATACCTGGTCGGGCAAGGCAGCCGATTCGCCGCAGCGGGTCAAGAAGATCGACTTCTCTGGCATGCACCCGGAAGCGCTCTTCGCGGCGGCCGGGAAAAACGAGATCTATGTGCTCAGCGACGACGGCAACCAGTGCAAGGACACCAAGCCAGGCGAGAAATCATTTCGTGGCTTTTCCTTGACTTTGCCTGATCTCTGAGCAGGCCCGCTGATAGCGAAAAGCTGGCGCCAGCGGACGGCCACGCTACTGCCAGGCGGCCAGGAATTCCCGCCAGTGCGGTTTGTCGATCCGCGCCAGTTCAGCACGTATGAAGGCCATCTCGTTTTCGTATCCGGCACGCGCAATCTCACCGCGCATGCGGCGAAAGCACACGGAAACCAGGTAGGTGTTGAGTGCGTCGGTCTCGCAGTAATCGCGGATTTCAGCGTTTCGGCCCGCCTGCCATGCGCCCCACACCTTGCTGCCATCCATGCCGAGCTTGCCGGGAAAGCCGATCAGCCTGGCCAGCTCGTCGAGCGGCACGCTGGCGCGCGGCTGATACATCGCCAGCAGGTCCATCAGGTCCAGGTGGCGCGTGTGATAGCGGCTGATGTAGTTGTTCCATTTGAATTCACGGCTGTCGGAGTAGTCGCCGTCACCGAGGTCCCAATATCGCGGCGCGACCACCCCGTGCATCAGGCCGCGATAGTGCAACACCGGCAGGTCAAAACCACTGCCGTTCCAGGACACGATCTGCGGCGTGAACTTTTCGATGCCGTCGAAGAAGCGTTGAATGATTTCGGCTTCGCCCTGCTCGGGTTCAGCCAGCGACCACACACGAAAATCCTTGCCGACCCTGAGAACGCAGGAGATCACCGCGACGCGTTGCAGGTGCAGCGGCAGGAAGTCGTTGCCGCTGCTAGCGCGGCGCTGCTGAAAGGCGAGTTCGGCGACCTCGTCGTCGGAAAGCGCCGCGTCGAGGCCATGCAGGCGGCGCAAGCCCCCGACGTCCGGAATGGTTTCAATGTCAAAGGCGAGAACCGGCTTCATGCGTTCAAGCGGGAAAGACCCCGGTCGACAGATAGCGGTCCCCACGATCGCAAACGATGCTGACGATCATCGCATTCTCGACTTCGCTGGCGACCCGCAAGGCGACGACCAACGCGCCACCCGACGAGATGCCGGCGAAAATCCCTTCTTCGCGTGCCAGGCGGCGGGTCATTTCTTCTGCCTCGCCCTGCCCGACCGATTCGACGCGATCGACACGCGAGCGGTCGAAGATCTTCGGCAGATAGGCTTCCGGCCACTTGCGGATGCCGGGGATCTGCGAACCGTCCTCGGGCTGGCAGCCGACGATGCAGATGCCGGGGTTCTGTTCCTTGAGGTAGCGTGACACCCCCATGATCGTTCCGGTGGTGCCCATGCTGCTCACGAAATGGGTGATTCGCCCCGCAGTCTGGCGCCACAGCTCGGGACCGGTACCTTCGTAGTGTGCCAGCGGGTTGTCCGGGTTGGCAAACTGATCAAGGATGATGCCGCGGCCTTCGTTGCGCAGGCTCTCGGCAACGTCACGCGCCAATTCCATGCCGCCATCCCTGGGCACCAGCACCAGTTCGGCGCCAAAAGCGCGCATCGTCTGCCGGCGTTCGATGCTCTGATTTTCCGGCATCACCAGAATCATCCGATAGCCGCGCACCGCCGCCGCCATGGCCAGGGCGATGCCGGTATTGCCCGAAGTGGCCTCGATCAGGGTGTCCCCCGGTTTGATGTCGCCACGCTGTTCGGCGCGTGCAATCATCGACAGCGCCGGCCGATCCTTGACCGAGCCGGCCGGATTGTTGCCTTCCAGCTTGGCCAGAACGAGATTACCGCGAGCGTCGTTGGCGGTGCCCGGTATACGCTGCAGACGCACCAGCGGCGTTTCGCCGACGTACTCTTCAAGGGTCTTATGCATGCTCGTTCAGCCAGTTAACGTATTGCGCAACGCCTTCCTCGACACTGGCAAACGGGGCCTCATAACCCGCCTTGCGCAGCCTGGTGAGGTCGGCTTCGGTGAAACTCTGGTACTTGCCCTTGAGATCCGCCGGAAACGGGATGTATTCGATCAGCCCTTGCTGCACCAGTTCGGCGAGCGGCAGCGCTGCCTCGCCAAACAAGGCCCGGCAACCATTGACGCTGGCCATCGCCAGGTCGTTGAAAGGCTGTGCGCGACCGCTGCCGACGTTGAAAATCCCCGATTTCTCCGGATGATCGAGGAAAAACAGGTTGACGTGCGTGACATCGCCGACATGCACGAAATCGCGTCGCTGTTCGCCATCGGCATAGCCATCGCAGCCTTCGAAAAGCTTGACCTTACCCTGACTGCGGAACTGCTGAAAATGATGGAAGGCGACCGAGGCCATGCGCCCCTTGTGCGACTCGCGCGGACCATAGACGTTGAAATAGCGGAAGCCGACGACCTGCGAGTGGGACGGACCGGCGACGGCAAGGCGTTGCCGGACCACCTGGTCGAACAGGAACTTCGAATAGCCGTAGACGTTCAGCGGTGCCTCGTGCGCTCGCTCTTCCCGGAAAACGCTGCCGCCGCCGTAAGTTGCCGCGCTCGATGCGTAGAGCAGCGGTACTTCCTGATCAAGACACCAGTCGAGAAGATCCAGCGAGTAACGGTAATTGTTCTCCATCATGTAGCGGCCATCGCTCTCCAGGGTATCGGAACATGCCCCCTGGTGGAGAATGGCATCGATGTCACCGTCAAAGTCGCCGGCCAGCAAGCGGCTGAGGAATTTCTGTTTGTCGATGTAATCGGCGATGTCGCAATCGACGAGGTTACGAAACTTGTCGGCCCGGCTCAGATTGTCGACGGCAATGATCCTGCGCATGCCGCGCTCGTTGAGCGCCTTGACGAGATTGGAACCAATGAAGCCGGCTGCGCCGGTAACGATGGTATACATGGATTGACCTCACTTGAGTGCCGCAGCCAGTTCACGATGGCTGACCACCGCCGTACCGAGCTTGCCAACGACGACGCCGGCCGCAACATTTGCCACCCGGACGGCCTCCGGCCAGGCCGTGCCGCACGCGAGCATCACGGCCAGGGTAGCGATGACCGTATCGCCGGCACCAGACACATCGAAGACCTCCCTAGCCACGGCCTGCTCGTAGATCGCCCCGCCAGCATGGAAGAGCGACATCCCTTCCTCGCTGCGGGTCACCAGCAGCGCTTCGAGTCCCAAATCGCAGCGCAATGCTTCGGCCTTGTACGCCAGTTCGCCGTCGTCGTGCCAGCGACCGACCACGGTGCGTAACTCGTTGCGGTTCGGCGTGACGATGGTCGCGCCCGCATACTTGGAGAAATCGTCGCCCTTGGGATCGACCAGAACCTTCTTGCCGGCCGTGCGCGCCAATCGGATCATCTCGCCGATGTGCGCCAGGCCGCCCTTGCCATAATCGGAGAGGATCACCGCGTCGCATGTCGGCAGGCGCGCCGCGAACTCGGCGAGCTTGGTGCGCAACACCTCATGTGAAGGGGCCGTTTCAAAATCGATGCGCAGCAGTTGCTGTTGCCGGCCAATCACGCGCAGCTTGACCGTCGTGCTGATCGCAGCGTCGAGATGCAGGCTGGCCTCGATGCCACTTGCGGCCAGCAGTCTCTGCAGGCAGCGCCCGGCTTCGTCGTCGCCAACCACCGACAGCAGGGCGACCTGCGCACCCAGGGCAGCGACGTTGCGAGCGACGTTGGCGGCCCCGCCGGGACGCTCTTCGCTGCGGTCCACCTTGACCACCGGCACCGGTGCCTCGGGAGAGATGCGAGAGACCTCGCCAAACCAGTAGCGATCAAGCATCACATCGCCGACGATCAGCAGCTTGGCGGTCGCGAAATCAGGGACGTGCATCGCCGCGGCTTCCGGAACGGCAGGATCTGCTCATGAGGCGAATACACCTCATATCGCGTATGGCGACTGGCAAGCTGAACTCCTAAGGTGTGAGGTCAAATTCTTCGGTGCGCTTTGGCGAATAGGTCTCCCAACCGCCACAGGCCGGACAGCGCCAATAGAACTGACGCGCCTTGAAACCGCAATTATCGCATCGATAGCGCGCCAGGCGGCGTGTGTAGACCTGCACGATCCCTTTTGCCAGATCGAGATCGGGGCGGCTCTCGGGCGGCGCAATCAGCAATCTGGCCTCCAGCAACTTGTCGAAACCGAGCAGGGTCGGATTGCGCTTCAACTCATCGCGAACCAGTTTGTACGCTGCATCCGGCCCGTCACTCTCGAGCACCAGTTGAAAAACCACGTCGAGCAGGTCCAGCGAAGGGTAGTGCTCAAGATAGCCGCGCAACAGTTGCAGGCCTCTTTCGCGGCGATCGAGCTTGCGAAAGGCGTCGAGCAGGCGTTGCGCCACCAGCGCCAGGTAGGTAGGATCCTGCTGTTCGATGCGTTGCCAGGATTCGATTGCTGCCAGCGGCTGATCCTGCTGGAGCAGGATGTCACCTTGGAGCAGGCTGGCGCGAACACATTTGCGGTTGCGCTCGAGCGCCGTCTGCAGGTGGCTGACCGCCAGATCACGGCGCGAGCGAATCAGCTCGGCAGCAGCCAGCTCGCAATGGTACTCGGCGATTTCCTTGTGTGACGCGTAGTCCGGCAGTTCCGAAGCGATCGTGATCGCCTTCCCCCAGTCCTTTTCGAGCTGATAGATCTCGAGCAGGTTGCGCTTCGCTTCTTCGGCCAGAGGTGAATCGCGCAGCTTGTCGAAAATTTCTTCGGCGCGATCGAGCAAGCCGGCCTTGAGATAGTCCTGTCCGAGTTCCGCCAGCGCCTGCAGTTTTAAATCCTGTTTCAGATCCTCACGTTCGATGAGGTTCTGGTGCATGCGGATGGCGCGTTCGGTCTCGCCGCGACGACGGAACAGGCTGCCCAGCGCAAAGTGCAGCTCGATAGTCTGGGGATCGATCTTGACGGCTTCGACAAAGGCCTCGATGGCACGGTCGGGCTGCTCGTTGAGCAAGAAGTTGAGTCCCTGAAAATACGAACGCGGCAGCGTTCGCGACTCCTTCACGAGATGCCGGATATCGATGCGCGCCGCTGCCCAGCCGAGCCCGAAGAACAAAGGGAAAAGCAGGAGCTGCCAGTATTCGAATTCAATCATGTGTCACCTGATTCTTGATGGCAAACGCGAACATGACAAAGCCCACGATAACGCACGCATTGATCAGCCTCCCACAAAAAAACGGGCGGCAACTCTCGTTACCGCCCGTCATTCGCCACGGTCTTAGCAACTCAGATCGAGTCTACCGCGTCCAGAGCGCCGTCGACGCGTTCCCGCAACTCCTTCCCGGCCTTGAAGTGCGGTACCCATTTTTCTGGAACCTCGACCTTGTCGCCGGACTTGGGATTCCGACCGACCCGCGGTGGCCGGTAATTCAGAGAGAAACTCCCAAAGCCACGAATCTCGATGCGATCACCCTGGGCCAGGGCCTCCTCCATGGCAGCGAGAATCATCTTCACCGACAGGTCCGCATCCTTGGCGACCAGTTGCGGAAAGCGCTCGGCCAGCTGGGCGATAAGATCCGACTTGGTCATTTGCTAAACCCTAGTTCGGGTTGTTGAGCTTGGCTTTGAGCAGGGCCCCGAGATTCGTGGTGCCTGAACTGGCGTTGCTGTCAGCCGAAAACTTCTGCATGGCTTCCTGCTGCTCAGCCTGCTCCCGGGCCTTGATCGACAGGCTGATGGAACGTGTCTTGCGATCCACGTTGATGATCATCGCTTCCACCTTGTCACCTTCCTTGTACACCTTGGTCAGGTCATCAATGCGGTCTCGCGATACTTCCGAAGCGCGCAGATAGGCTTCGATGTCGCCATCGAGCGTCACTACTGCACCACGGGCATCGACCGATTTGACGACGCCACGCGCGATGCTGTTCTTGTCGTGAGTCGCGATATAGCTGGTATAGGGATCGCCATCAAGCTGTTTGATGCCCAGCGAAATCCGCTCCTTGTCAGTATCGATGGCCAGCACCACAGCATCGACCTCATCGCCCTTCTTGAAGTTGCGGATCGCTTCTTCTCCCGGCAGCGACCATGAAAGGTCGGACAGATGTACCAGACCGTCGATGCCACCGGGCAGACCAATGAAGACGCCAAAGTCGGTGATCGACTTGATGGCGCCCCGAACCCGGTCGCCCTTCTTGTAGTTCATCGAGAAGTCGTCCCACGGGTTGGCCGCACACTGCTTCATCCCCAGGGAAATTCGGCGCCGATCCTCATCGATCTCGAGGATCATCACTTCGACTTCATCGCCGAGTTGAACGACTTTCGACGGATGCACGTTTTTGTTGGTCCAGTCCATCTCGGAGACATGCACCAGTCCCTCAATGCCCTGTTCGATCTCGACAAAGGCGCCGTAGTCGGTGAGGTTGGTGACTTTCCCGAACAGCCGGGTGGTCGGTGGGTAGCGGCGCGAGATGCCGACCCAGGGATCTTCGCCCAACTGCTTGAGACCGAGCGAAACGCGGTTCTTTTCCTGGTCGAACTTGAGGATCTTGGCCTGCACCTCGTCGCCCACTGCAAGCACTTCGGAGGGGTGGCGAACCCGGCGCCAGGCCAGGTCAGTGATATGCAGCAGGCCATCGATGCCGCCCAGGTCAACGAAAGCGCCGTAATCGGTGATGTTCTTGACCACCCCTTTAACGATGCTGCCTTCCTTGAGTGCCGCCAACAGTGCATCGCGCTCTTCGCCCACACTGGCTTCGAGGACGGCACGGCGGGAAACGACGACATTGTTGCGCTTGCGGTCGAGCTTGATGACCTTGAATTCGTAGGTCTTGCCTTCGTACGGGGTGGTGTCCTTGACCGGACGCATGTCCACCAGCGAACCCGGCAGGAAGGCGCGGACGCTGTTGGTCATGACCGTCAGCCCGCCCTTGACCTTGCCGGTGATGGTGCCGGTCACCAGGCTGCCGTCATTGAGCGCCTGTTCGAGAGCATTCCATGCTGCGACACGTTTGGCACGGTCGCGCGACAGACGGGTTTCACCGAAACCGTTTTCGAGCTGCTCGATGGCGACTTGGACAAAATCCCCGACCTTGACCTCGATTTCGCCATTGTCACTCAGGAATTCTTCAATTTCAATATAGCTCTCGGACTTGAGACCGGCATTGACAACCACAAAATTCTGGTCAATGCGCACGACTTCCGCGGTGATGACCTCCCCGGGACGCATTTCCTGACGACCGAGGCTCTCTTCGAAGAGTTCGGCAAAACTTTCTTGCATGATGGGATGAGCTGACATATGAGTTGAGTTACCTAACCGCAGCATTGCGGGGTGAATGAATGAACGATCACCAGTTCCGGCTTGACAGTCTTACAAGGCGGAGGCAAGGGCATGGCACCGGCAGATCTGGTGCGGCAGAACCTGCCGGGCCAACGGAACGACACGTCGAACTGGTGACACCTCAGGAAAACGACGGTTGCCGTTTCACCTTTTCTGCGGACCCTTGCCGATCCAGTCCAGGACCTGTGCCACCGCTGAGTCGATGGTGTGGTCCGTGGTGTCGAGTAGCTCGGCGTCCGCACCCTGCTGCATCGGAGCGACGCTACGTTGGCTATCCCGTTCGTCGCGCTCGCGCAGATCCAGCAAGAGGTCTTCAATACTAGCAGCCATTCCTTTTTCGATCAACTGCTTATGCCGGCGCATGGCGCGCATCTCGACGCTTGCAGTGAGAAATACCTTGGTCATCGCATCCGGAAAAACGACCGACCCCATGTCGCGCCCGTCGGCAACGAGTCCGGGTGACCGGCGAAAAGCCCGCTGCCGGAACAGCAGGGCAGCGCGTACGGCAGGCAGCGCAGCCACTCGCGAAGCACCGACAGAGATCTCCTCGCTACGGATGGCGTCGGAAACTTCCTCGCCAGCCAGAAGGATTGCATGGTCGCCAAACTCGACGTCAAGACCGGCAGCAATCGCTGCGACAGCGTCTTCATCGTCCCAGGCCGTTCCAGCACGCCGTGCGGCCAGGGCGGTCAAGCGATAGAGAGCGCCGGAATCGAGGTAGTGCCAGCCCAGCGCCTGCGCGACGCGGGTGGCGATGGTGCCTTTGCCTGAAGCCGAGGTGCCGTCAATGGCGATCACCGGCACCGCCTGGCCGACCTCGGCGAAGCGTGCGAAATAGTCCGGAAAGGTCTTGGCCACCGTCTGCGGGTCATTGATCCGCAGTGGCGTTCCCAGTGCCGCCAGCGAGCAGGCCATGGCCATCCGGTGGTCATCATAGGTGTCGATCGCCACCGCGTGCAGACCGCCAACTGGCGGATCAATGCGGAGGTAGTCCGCGCCCTCTTCGACGCTTGCACCGAGCTTGCGCAGCTCGGTTGCCATCGCGGCGATGCGGTCGGTTTCCTTGACTCGCCAGCTGGCAATATGGCGCAAGGTGGTCGGCCCGTCGGCAAACAAGGCCGTGGTGGCCAGCGTCATCGCCGCATCGGGAATGTGATTGCAATCGAGGTCGATACCCCGCAGCCTGCCGGCCAACGGCGCCGCCGCCTCGATCCAGTGGGCCCCTGCACTGATCTGTGCGCCCATCGCGGAGAGGGCATCGGCAAAGCGGACATCCCCCTGGATCGAATCCGGGCCAATCCCCTCGACACGCAACGGCCCACCGCCGATCGCGCCGAGCGCGAGGAAGTAGGACGCCGACGAGGCATCGCCTTCGACCTGGACGAGCCCTGGCGAACGATAGGCGCTGCTCGCAGGCACGGTAAAGCGCCGCCAGCCGTCGCGTCGCACCTCGACGCCAAAGCGCGCCATGCTCGCCAGCGTGATGTCGATGTAGGGTCTGGAAATCAGCTCGCCGACCACTTCCACCGTCGTTTCGACCCCGCGCAGCGGCAAGGCCATCAACAGACCGGTGAGAAACTGGCTGGACACGTCGCCACGGACCTGCACCACATCATTCGGGCAGGGCCTCGGCGGATGGATCAGCAGGGGCGGAAAGCCCTCGACACCCAGGTAGCTGATCTCGGCGCCGAGCTGGCGCAAGGCATCGACCAGATCGCCAATCGGTCGTTCGTGCATCCGCGGCACGCCGCTCAGGCGGTAGTCACCCCTGGCGAGCGCCAGGACTGCAGTCAGCGGCCGGAAAGCCGTGCCGGCGTTGCCGAGAAAAAGGTCGGCCGCACGGACCGGGAAATCTCCTGCCACACCCGTGATACAAAGCGTCTTGCCCTCCCCCGGCGCGACGCCAACGCCGAGTACCCGCAGCGCTGCGAGCATGCGCGCGGTGTCATCGGAGAGCAGCAGGTCACCAAGCTCGGTCCTGCCCGTGGCCAGCGCTGCCAGCAGCAGCAGCCGGTTGGAGAGGCTCTTCGAACCGGGCAGGTGTACCGTACCGCGCGCCGCGCACAACTGCGGCAGATCGAGATGGTCGATGCTCACTTGTTCGCCTGACCTGCCGCCCACTCGCGACGAGCGTTCCTGGCGATGTCGAAGGTCGCTTCGAGGCTGGCACCGTCGCCACGCTGCAGCGCCTCCCGCAATTCGTCGAGTTCTTCCCGGTAGCGGTCGAGTTCGTCGAGCAAAGCGGTGCGATTGGCCAGACAGATATCGCGCCACATCTCCGGGTGGCTGGCAGCAATGCGCGTGAAGTCGCGAAAACCGCTGGCGGCAAAGCCGAACAGCAACTCCCGGTTGTCGCGCCGGGTCAGCTCATGCACCAGTGCAAAGGACAAGAGGTGCGGCAGATGGCTGACGGCAGCGAAAATCCGATCATGCTCGGCCGCCGTCAGTTCCCTGACCAGGCCGCCGCAGCACGCCCATGCCGAACGTACGCGCGCGATGTCCTCGGGACGGTTTTCCGGCAGTGGTGTCAGGACGACCTGCTTGTGACGATAGAGATCGGCGCGCGCGGCCAGCGCACCGCTATTTTCGGCACCGGCAATGGGGTGCGCGGGGACGAATTGACCGAGCCGGGCGGCAAAATGGACGCGCGCTGCGGCAATCACGTTTCCCTTGGTACTGCCCGCGTCGGTAACCAGCGTCTGGCGCCCCAGGCAGGGGGCAATGCGGGCCATGATCTCGGCGGTCTTGCCGACCGGCGTCGCGATCAGTACCAAGTCGGCATTGGAAACCTCCTGCCCGACATTGAATCCGGCACGGTCCACGATACCCAGCTCCAGCGCCTGCGTCAGCGAGCCGATCCGACGCCCGAAACCGACGATCTCTGCGGCCTCTCCGGCAGCCTTGAGTGCCAGCGCGAAGGATCCCCCGATCAGACCGACGCCAAAGACAACGACCTTGCCGAACAGCGGCGCGCTGCTCACGGCAGGGCTCCGGGGCAGCCGCTACTCACAGCGACCCCTCCAGGGCGGCCAGGAAGCGAGTATTTTCGCTTTCGGTGCCGATCGTGACGCGCAGCCATTCCGGCATCCCGTAGCTGGCGATCGGGCGAACGATGATCCCCTGCTTGAGCAGCTTCTGGTTGACCAGATGCGCATCCGCTGCCCGGAAAGTCAAGAAGTTGCCATGCGATGGAATGTGGGTACAGCCCAGGCGTTTCAGTCCGCCAACAATCTGCGCCATTCCCGAACGGTTGAGCGCATAGCTGCTGGCGACGAACTGATGGTCATCGAGCGCTGCGATGGCTGCGGCCAGTGCGAGGTTGTTGCAATTGAAGGGCTGGCGAACGCGATTCATGAGGTCGGCGATCTCGGCCGAGCAGAGCGCATAACCGATGCGCAGACCCGCCAGACCGTAGATCTTCGAAAAGGTGCGGGTGATCACCAGATTCGGAAAGGCCGCCAGCCAGGCGGTTGTATCGACCCGCTCGGCGGGAGGCAGGTATTCGTTGTAGGCTTCGTCGAGCACCACCACGACCTCTGCCGGCAGCGACTGTAGAAACGCCCGCAGCTGCGCATACGGCACAAAGGTGCCGGTCGGATTGTTGGGGTTGGCGATCCAGAGCAGCCGTGTATCGGGCCGGATTGCAGCGCGCATGGCATCGAGGTCATGGCCGTAATCCCTGGCCGCAACGGCAATGCCCTCGCCACCGGCCGCCAGCGTTGCCAGCGGGTAAACGGCAAAGGCATACTGCGCGAAGACTGCCGAGCGCCCCGGCGCCAGAAAAACCCGGGCAATGATATCGAGCAAGTCATTCGAGCCATTGCCGAGAACGATGCACTCCCTTCCCAGGCCGGTCCGTTCAGCCAGGGACTGTTTCAACGCGAAGTCATCCGGATAACGCGCCAGGCCGGTGATCGCCTCGGTCACTGCCACGCGCGCCTTGGGGCTCATGCCGAGCGGATTCTCGTTGGAAGCCAGCTTGACGATCTGTTCGACGGCAAGGCCCATCTCGCGCGCCAGTTGGGTGATCGGTTTGCCCGGCTGGTAGGGAGAAATGGCCCGGATGTAGGGTAATGATTGCTCGTAGAGTGTCATCTGCAGTCCTCGCATCGAAAAGTCGAAAAGCCTAGTAGACCGCGACCGGGTATGAACCCAGCAGCTTCAGATAAGGCGCACGCCGAGCCAGTTCGGTGAGTGCGCTACGCACTGCCACATCGTCGCGGTGGCCCTCGACATCGACGAAAAAGACATACGCCCACAGCGTATGACGTGCTGGACGTGACTCCAGCCGGGTCAGCGAAACACCGGCATCGGAAAACGGGGCCAGCAGCTTGCTGAGCGCGCCGGTCTGGTTGTGCGCCGACATGATCAGCGAGGTCTTGTCACGCCCCGATGGCCCGGCGTCGTGGCGACCGAGAACGACGAAGCGGGTGGTATTGTTCGGTTCATCCTCGATGTTGCTGGCCAGTTCAGGCAGTCGATAACGCTCGGCAGCCGCCTGACCGGCGATTGCCGCCGCCCCGGCTTCGGTCGCGGCGAGTTGCGCGGCCTGCGCGTTGCTGCCGACCGGGATGCGCTGCACATTCGGCAGCGAGCGATTCAGCCACTCGTGACATTGCGCCAGCGACTGCGCGTGTGAATAGACCTTCACCACTTCACCCAGAGAGCGCTCGTTCGACAGCAGATGCTGGTGAATGCGCAGCACCACTTCGCCGCAGACCTTGAGCGGCGTCGTCAGCAGCAGGTCGAGGGTGCGTCCGACGGCACCCTCGGTCGAGTTTTCGATTGGCACCACAGCGTAGTCGGCATGACAGGATTCGACTTCGCGAAAGACATCGTCGATCGAAATCTGGGGCATCGGGCGTGCGGCATGACCAAAATGCTTGATCGCTGCGCTTTCCGAGAAGGTGCCGAGCGGTCCCAGGAAGGCGATGCCCAGCGGCTGTTCGAGCGACAGGCAGGCCGACATCACTTCCCGGAAAAACCAGGTCACGCTCTCGTTCGACAGCGGCCCTGGGTTGATCTCCTGAATCCGCTGCAGCACCTGCGCTTCACGCTCGGGCCGATAAATGAAGCCGGCCTCACCATGGCGCGCCTTGATCTCCCCGACCTGCTGCGCATAGCGGGCACGCCGGTTCAACAAGTCCAGCAGTTGCCTGTCAAGGCCGTCGATCTGCTGACGAACGACCGCCAGTTCGCTCTGCAGGTCGCCGCTCACCAAGCGTATCCCGTGTGCAGTCGCAGCCGGTCGGTCAGGCAAGGCAGGCGGTCGAACATGCCGACCACCCTAGCCCTGCTCCGGATCGGTCACGGGCAGCTCGACCGCGGCAGTGTCCTCGTCATCCGCCGGGGGTTCAACCCCTTCGACGTCGTCTTCGCTTTCGACGACCTTTTCCAGACCGGCGAGCTTCTCGCCGGCGTCGAGCGCGATCAGCGTCACTCCCTGGGTCGCGCGTCCAAGTTCGCGAATCTCGCGCACGCGCGTGCGGATCAACACGCCACCGGTGGTGATCAGCATGATCTCGTCTTCGTCACGCACCAGGCGGGCAGCGACGACCTTGCCGTTGCGTTCGCTGGCGGCAATTGCCTTGACCCCCTGCGTGCCGCGACCGGAATGGCGGAAATCGGCGAGAACCGTGCGTTTGCCAAAACCGTTCTCGGTGGCCACCAGCACCGTCTGCTGATCGTTGTCGGCAACCAGCAGCGACAACACCTGTTGCTGGTCCGCAAGCCGCATTCCCCGCACGCCGCGTGCCGTACGCCCCATCGGGCGAACCTCCTCCTCGTCGAACCACACCGCTTTGCCGACGTCGGAAACCAGCACCACATCCTGCAGACCATTGGTGATCTCGGCGCCGATCAGGACGTCATCCTCGTCGAGGGCGACGGCGATGATGCCGGCCTTGCGCGGGTTGGAGAAATCCGACAGCGGCGTCTTCTTGACCGTGCCGTTGGCGGTGCACATGAAGATGTAGCGATCGTCGGCGAACTCCTTGACCGGCAGGATGGCACTGATTTTCTCGCCCTCCTCGAAGGGAAACAGGTTGACGATCGGCTTGCCGCGGCTACTGCGCGTCCCTTGCGGCACCTCATAGACTTTCAGCCAGTAGACGCGCCCCCGGTTGGTGAAGCAGAGAATGAAATCGTGCGTATTGGCCACAAACAGATGGTCGACGAAATCGTCCGCCTTCATCGCTGCCGCCTGCTTGCCCCGTCCACCCCGCCGCTGTGCGCGATAGTCGGCGAGTGGCTGCGCCTTGATGTAACCGGTATGCGAAAGCGTCACCACCATGTCGGCCGGGGTGATGAAATCCTCGATGCCGAGATCCTGGGTGTGGGTGACGATCTCCGAACGGCGCTTGTCGGAGAACTGGGCACGGATGCCGGTCAATTCGTCGACGATCATCTCGGTGATGCGCTCGGGTCGCGCCAGGATGTCCATCAGGTCGGCAATGCGTTCGAGCAGTTCGCCGTAATCGGCAACGATCTTGTCGCGTTCGAGGCCGGTCAAGCGCTGCAGGCGCAGTTCGAGGATCGCCTGCGCCTGGGCTTCCGAGAGCAGGTAGCCGTTCTCCGCCAGGCCGAATTCGCGACCCAGTCCTTCCGGGCGGGTCGCATCGAGCGCCGCCCGCCGCAGCATCTCGGCCACCGTCGGCGAGGTCCAGTGCCTGGCCATCAGCCCGCGGCGCGCATCGGCCGGCGTCGGCGCAGCCTTGATCAGGGCAATGATCTCGTCGACATTGTCGAGCGCCACCGCCAGGCCTTCCTGGATGTGCGCCCGCTCGCGTGCCTTGCGCAATTCGAAAACGGTTCGCCGGGTCAACACCTCGCGCCGGTGCCAGAGAAAACATTCGAGCATCTGTTTGAGGTTGAGCAGGCGCGGCTGCCCATCGACCAGGGCGACCATGTTCATGCCGAAGGTGTCCTGCAGTTGCGTCTGCTTGTACAGGCAGTTGAGCACCACTTCAGTCACTTCGCCACGCTTCAGCTCGATCACCACGCGCATGCCCGATTTGTCGGACTCGTCGCGCAGATCGGAAATGCCTTCGATCTTCTTCTCGTTGACCAGCTCGCCGAGCCTTTCGAGCAGCGTTCGCTTGTTCACCTGGTAAGGTAGTTCGTCGATGATGATCGCCTGACGATTGTTGCCCTTCTCCATGTCCTCGAAGTGCACCTTGCCGCGCATGATGACGCGTCCTCGCCCGGTGCGATAGCCCTCGCGGACACCGGCAAGGCCGTAGATGATGCCGGCGGTCGGAAAGTCGGGCGCCGGCAGCAGATCGATCAGCTCGTCGACGCCGATCTCGGCATTGTCAAGCAACGCGAGACAGGCATCGATCACTTCGCCGAGGTTGTGCGGCGGAATGTTGGTCGCCATGCCGACCGCAATCCCCGACGAGCCGTTGATCAGCAGGTTCGGAATGCGTGCAGGCATGACCAGCGGCTCGTCCTCCGAACCGTCGTAGTTGGGTCCGAAATCGACGGTTTCCTTGTCGATGTCGGCAAGCAATTCGTGCCCGATACGCGCCATGCGCACTTCGGTGTAACGCATCGCGGCAGCATTGTCGCCGTCGACCGAACCGAAGTTGCCCTGCCCGTCGACCAGCATGTAGCGCAGCGAGAAATCCTGCGCCATGCGCACGATGGTGTCGTAGACCGCCGTGTCGCCATGCGGATGGTACTTGCCGATGACATCGCCGACGATCCGCGCCGATTTCTTGTACGGCTTGTTCCAGTCATTCGACAACTCATGCATGGCATAAAGCACACGCCGATGCACCGGCTTGAGGCCATCACGTGCGTCGGGCAGCGCGCGCCCGACAATCACGCTCATTGCATAATCGAGATACGATCGGCGCATCTCGTCTTCGAGGCTGATCGGGAGGGTTTCTTTGGCGAAAGCTTCCATCTTCTATCCGCTGGCGACGTGACTTCGGCAGGAATGTCGTCGTCTTGTTGAAGCCCGCTATTCTAACACGCTCCCGATTTCCCCGGACCCGGCAGGAGAGGGTATCGGGTGTGAATAATTGACCGCAGTTGATCAGGAACATATACTCTCGCGGACAGTTCTGGGTTTCCTTTCTTCTCATATGCTCGGGATGGTCTGGAGGGCCGCTGGCAGTGCCGCCTCGTTGGTCTGACGACTTCCGGAACATTCCTGGTGGGTGGTCGATGCTCCCTGGCGGCGCGAACGCCGCCACTCGCCGACCGACGTGTGTACCCTCGCAGGTTGACGGGCGGGTTTGAACTCGCGTAATGACGAAGTATCAACTTCGCTGCGCCTGCCACGACCCCTCTCTTGATTAACACGTTTTTAGCAAGCCGTTGGCATCGCAAGGGCACCGTGCCATGGCACGGGAGGTAATCGCCAATGCTGTGGATAGTTTAGAGGTAGAAATGCTCGCAAGCACCATTCCTTCACCACCCAACAGCCTCGACAAGCCAGGCACGATCAGGGTTTTCGATTTTGCCCTGGTCGGTATCCAATTGGTGTTGCTTCTGCTTCTCTTGCGCCAATTCCAGATCGAATCCGCGGCCTTCCTGCGGCTCGCCGCCCTTGCCTTCGGCGGCTTTGCCATTCATGCCTGGCTGCCTCTGCGCTACCGTTTGCCATTCTTTCTACTCTTGAGTTTCGCGGGTATCGGGGTCGTCATGGGCTTCGAGAACGGCGCCTGGATGATCGGGATAGGGTTGCTCCTGATAGGCATCTGCCATATCCCGGTTTCCTTTACGTTGAGGGGCGCCTTGCTGCTGCTCGTGGGAGCGCTTCTGGCGGCACAACGCGCAAAGCTCCTGCCGTTTCCCTGGTCGGAAGCAATCTGGCCGATTCTCGGCTCGATGTTCATGTTCCGGCTGATCGTGTACTTCTATGACCTGCGCCACGAAAAGGTACCGGGGACGCCAGTCCAGGCTCTGGCCTATTTCTTCATGCTGCCAAATGCCTGTTTCCCCCTTTTCCCCGTGGTTGACTACAAGGCATTTCGCCGCAGCCATTTCGACGATGATGCCTACCGTGTCTATCAGGTCGGCATCGACTGGATGGTCCGCGGTGTCATCCATCTGATCCTGTATCGGGTGATCTACTATTACTTCACGATGGCGCCCTCCGAGGTCAACACCCCGGCCGACCTGTTGAATTACCTCGTATCGAACTTCCTGCTCTACCT
>NZ_JDSS02000021.1:118337-124730 GCF_000584955.1 Candidatus Accumulibacter vicinus | reverse complement strand
CGGCCGACCTGTTGAATTACCTCGTATCGAACTTCCTGCTCTACCTGCGCGTATCGGGCCTGTTTCACCTGATTATCGGCATGCTTTACCTGTTTGGTTTCCGTCTGTCGGAAACGCACAACCGCTACCTGCTGGCGACGAGCTTCACGGATTTCTGGCGGCGCATCAACATCTACTGGAAAGACTTCATGCAGAAGGTCTTCTATTACCCGGTGGTGTTCAAACTGAAAAAGCTGGGGGCGACAAAGGCGCTGGTGATCGCGACGCTCTATGTTTTCGTGATGACGTGGTTCCTGCACGCCTACCAATGGTTCTGGCTGCGTGGCACGCTGCTCTTCGTGCCACAGGACATCCTATTCTGGGCGATCCTGGGCGTTCTGGTGGTGCTCAATTCGCTCTACGAGATCAAGCATGGACGGTCGCGAAGCATCGCGGCGAAGAAGCGGACCCTGCGCGATGTCCTTCTTTCGATCGTGAAGACCTACGGCACCTTCTGGTTCATCTGTGTCCTCTGGTCTTTCTGGACGGCGGAAACCCTGGGCGACTGGTTCTCCTTATGGGGTGCCCTACACGGCGACTTCAGCTGGCAGGTGCTGGCCTGGCCAGCCGTCGTCCTGCTGGTGGTTGCCGTCGGCTCGATCCCCAAGGAGACCTTGCGCAATATCAAGGTTTCGGCGCAGGAAGAAAGCGAGTGGATTCGCTCACGCATCGTCACTGTTGTCGCATTGATCGGACTGATTCTGATCAGTATCGAAGGGGTGGCCACCCGGATTAGCCCGAACATCGCGACGATCGTGCATTCACTACGTTCCGGACAGTTGAGCCGCCTTGATCAGGCCAAGCTGGAAAAGGGCTATTATGAAAACCTTCTGTCGGTGGATCGTTTCAACTCTCAGCTCTGGGAGGTCTATACCAAGAAACCCGCCAACTGGCTGGACGTCGACAATGCCAATCTGAAGCGTTTCAACGGCGGCTTTGCACAAACGGAACTGATCCCGTCTTTCGTTTCTCGCACCAAGTACGGTGATATCACCATCAATCGCTGGGGAATGCGGGATCGTGACTACGCGCTGGAACCCGCTGCCGGCGTCTTTCGTGCCGCTGTCCTCGGCGCATCCTCGGTGATGGGCTGGGGTGTGGGAGACGGTGAAACCTTCGAAGCGCTCGTCGAAGAGCGCCTGAATACCGAGCGACCGGTCGTTGGCATCGACCACTATGAATTCCTGAACTTCGGCGTTCCCGGTTATCAGCCGCTGCAGCAACTCGTGGCCTTTGAGAAAGCCATGCAGTTTCGGCCGAATGCCGTGATCTACGTCGCGACCGGACGTGAGCTGTCGCGTGCTGCGGTCTACCTCGCCGAAGCGGTCAGGAAGCGGATCGATATCCCCTATGAGGAGTTGCGACAAATCGTTCAGCGCTCGGGGATCACGCCGGAGATGGAGGAAGCCGAGGCACTCAAGCGCCTGACGCCATACCGCAAGGAAATGCTGAATTTCGTCTACGGATCGATCGCGGCGCGCGCGCGCGCCAGCGGCACCCTCTCGATCCTGCTTTTTTTGCCACAGGTTACTGATGGGTCATGGCGAGAGGAGACGGCCGATACCCTCGCGATCGCAGCGGGTGCGGGCTTCGTGATCATTGATCTGGACGACCTCTACAAGGGCCGCGACATCAACCAGTTGCGGCTTGCCGAGTGGGACGACCACCCGAACACGCAAGGCCATCGCCTGGTCGCAGAGCACCTGTACAAAGGACTTCTCGAGCGACGCGAGCAGGTGTTCAAGACCGACCGCATCCACCACGCACAGTAGTTTGACAAACCAAACCAACGGAGGTCACATGAATACAGAAGAACTGAAACAGGCCATAAAGAATTACATCATCCAGGAGTTTCTGCCGGGCGAAAACCCCGATAACGTGACCGATGACCTCCCGCTGATCAGCAGCGGGATTCTGGACTCGATTGCGACGCTCAAGCTCGTGCTCTTCATCGAAGAGCGCTTCGGGATTACCCTCGAAGCGCACGAAACCGACAAGGAAAACATGGATACGCTTGCCCAGATGGTCGCCACCATCGAGGCCAAGCAGAAGTGAGTGAATGATGAGCACTCGGGCATTGCACCAGGCGTTTCTTGCCGCCGCCGAGCATTTTCCGGAGCGCATTGCCGTCGTCGAACCCGGCGAAGGAGAGATCAGCTATCGACAACTTGCCGATTTGTCGGGCCGCACGCGCGATCAACTGCGCGCACGTGGCATCGGTCGTGGTGACCGGGTTGGTCTGTACCTGCGCAAGTCAATCGATACCGTCGCCGCGATCTACGCCATCCTGCGCGCGGGCGCGGCCTATGTACCGGTTGATCCGGGCGCGCCGCCGGCTCGCAACGCGTACATCATGCACAACTGTGGGGTGAAGTTGGTGTTCAGCGAGAGCCGCGTCACAGAAAAGTTCTGTGCTGAACTTGAAGCCATCGGAGCAACACCGCAGGTGATCGCTCTCGACGACGTGGGTGCCGGACTGGCCCTGGGGCGGTGGCTCGAAACGCAATCGAGTGCACTCCCGTTTGCACAGGAGGCAGACATCAGCGCGAATGATGACGATCTTGCCTATATCCTGTACACATCGGGATCAACAGGGAAACCGAAGGGCGTGATGCTGTCGCACAAGAATGCCGTCAGTTTTGTCGACTGGTGTTCCGAGGTCTTTGAACCTCGAGAGACGGACACTTTCTCCGCGCACGCACCGTTTCATTTTGACCTCTCGATTCTTGATCTGCACGTTTCCTTGAAGCACGGTGCCACGCTCGTGCTGATCACGGAAGATGTCGGCAAGGATCCGATGCGTTTGGCAAAGATCATCGCAGAGCACAGGATTTCAATCTGGTACTCGGCACCATCGATTCTGGGCCTGCTTGCGCAGTTCGGAAACCTCGCCAACCTCGAGTTCCCGGATCTGCGCCACGTGTTGTTCGCCGGCGAGGTTTTCCCGGTCAAGCACCTGCGCATCCTCTGCGGTTTGTGGACGAAACCGCGATACTTCAACCTGTACGGCCCAACCGAAACGAATGTCTGCACCTTCCACGAGGTCATCACGCCGGTACCGGAGGATCGCTCGGTACCTTATCCGATCGGGAGGGTCTGCTCGCACCTGCTCGGAAAAGTGGTTGATGAGAACGGCACGACCGTCGAGCGGGGTGCGGAAGGCGAACTGTGTATCGCGGGCCTGGGGGTCATGCAGGGTTACTGGGGACTCCCCGAGCAGACTGAGAATAGTTTCCTGGTCGATCCGCAAGGAACACGGTGGTACAAAACGGGCGACATTGTCGTCGAGGAATCCGATGGCTGCTACATCTACCGTGGGCGGCGCGATCGCATGGTCAAACGGCGCGGCTATCGCGTCGAACTCGGCGAGATCGAAGCCGGTCTGTACAAGCATGCGCAAGTGAAGGAAGCTGCGGTTGTCGCGGTGCCCGATGAGGAAGCGGGCGTCAGGATCGTCGCACACCTGAGCTGCAAGGCGCAGGCCGTCCCGTCGTTGATCGAGATGAAACGCTTCTGTGGCGAGAACCTGCCCTTGTACATGATCCCGGACCGTTTCGTCTGGCAGCAGTCGCTTCCCAAGACCTCCACTGACAAAATCGACTATCAGCGCCTGAAGGAGATGGCTTGATGGATTTTTCTTTCTCGGAAGAGCAGCGATTGCTGCGAGACAACATCGTCAGATTCGCCAAGGGTACGCTGAACCAGAAAGTGATCGAGCGTGATCACAATCATGAGTTCTCTCGGGATCTGTGGCGCAAATGCGGAGAGATCGGCATTCAGGGATTGCCTGTTCCGGAGCAGTACGGCGGTTCCAATGTCGACCCGCTGACTTGCGCGATCGCCCTGGAGGCGCTTGGCTACGCCTGCCACGATGGCGGCCTGGTGTTCTCTCTGTCGGCGCATCTGCTGGCCTGCGTCGTGCCGATCTGGCGGCACGGGACCGACGCCCAGAAGCAACGTTATCTGCCGGGATTGTGTGACGGGACCTGGATCGGGTCGCATGCGATCACCGAGCCAGGCTCGGGTTCGGACACGTTTTCGATGCGCACCCGTGCCGAGAAGGTAAACGGGGGCTGGAAGATCAATGGAACCAAGACCTTTATCTCGAATGGTCCGGTTGCAGACGTGGCGATCATCTTCGCGATGACCGATCCTGGCAAGGGTTTCCACGGCGGGGTCAGCGGCTTCCTGGTGGACGCCGGGCAACAGGGACTGTCGACCGGCAAGCCGTTTGAAAAGATGGGCTTGCGCACATCTCCGATCGGCGAATTAGTCTTTCAGGACATGTTCGTTCCCGACGACGCGGTGCTTGGAAAAGTGGGGGCCGGAGCCGCCGTTTTCGGGACGGCCATGGATTGGGAACGTGCTCTGCTCGTCGCCGGGCATATCGGCGTGATGGAACGGCTGCTGGAGACGGCGGTCGGCTATGCGCGAACGCGCAACCAGTTCAATCAGAGCATCGGCAAGTTCCAGGCGGTCTCGCACAAGATCGCCGACATGAAGGTCCAGCTGGAAGCGGCGCGCCTGCTCGCCTATCGGGCTGCCTGGAAACTCGGCAACTCGCGTAGCGCTTCCCTCGATGCGTCCATCGGCAAGCTGTTTGTGAGCGAGTCGCTGCTGCAATCCGCGCTCGACTGCGTGCAGTTGCACGGAGGCTACGGCTTCATGGTCGAGTACGAAGTCGAGCGTGTCTTGCGTGACGCCGTCGCGGGAACGATCTACTCGGGAACCTCGGAGATGCAGCGAAACATCATCTCGCGCTGGCTGGGATTGTAGATGCCTGCGTATGCTTCGCGGAAGCTGAACGGCCATGCGCACGAAATGGGGGGCAAGGAATGGCGGCCTGAAGGTCAACCCGAGGACGTCAAGGGGCATGACTTTGTCACTAGCGTGGCAGCGCCTGGCTGACGAACGGTCTAAATCAGTGCTTCCCTACCCAAACATCATTGCCGGGCTCTGAAGCAAGCCATCCCAAAACCCGCCAGTCACACTGGCGGGTATTTTATTTGCCCTGAAATTTCTTTTCGAACTTCTCAATTTTCGGGCGGATGACCACCCGGCAGTAACCTTGATTGGGATTGGATCGGTAATAACTCTGATGATATCCCTCGCCAGCGTAGAATTTTTTTAGCGCGACGATCTCGGTGACGATCGGATCTGGAAAATGCTTTTGAGCTGTCGCTTTGGATTTCTCAGCGATCTCTTTTTGCGCGGCGTCGTGATATAAAATCATGGAACGATACTGGGTTCCGGTGTCGTGACCTTGCCGGTTCAGCGTCGTGGGATCGTGAGCTTCCCAGAATACTTCCAGGATCTTTTCGTAGGAAATCACCGTAGGATCAAAGGCAACCTGGATGACTTCCGCGTGTCCGGTGGTTCCGCTGCAAACCTGTTCATAGGTGGGATTCTCCGTCTGACCTCCGGCGTAGCCACTGGTGACGGATTTGACCCCGGTCAACATTTGAAAAACCGCTTCGGTACACCAGAAGCAGCCACCGCCGACGGTGGCAAGTTCCAAGGGCGCATTCGTGTTGGCAGGATTCATGGCAGGAATCATGGTAGGAATAGTCGAAGCATTAGAATTCAAAGGTTCAGGCCGAGAGGCCTGTGGCGACAGCCAGCAAAATAAAGGGATGCGCGTAATCGAAACACGGGTGTTGTGGGGCAGCCGTACGGGTCGAATAATTGATTCTACCGCTATTTGTCGCCCAGTTTTCGCACTATAGTTCGCCTGATCCAGAGCCAATTCCGGCCTGGCCAATTTCTCCACAGGTACCTGCCATGCTGCGTTCACTCAACCGTCCCGGCGTCATGGCCATCACCCTGGCTGCGGCCGGCATCCTGATGGTCACGATGGGAACGCGCCAGTCCTTCGGCCTGATCATCGCGCCGATCAATGCCACGAGCGGATTGGGAATTGCCACCATCAGCCTGGCTCTCGCCATTGGCCAATTCACCTGGGGAGCGATCCAGCCGGTAGCCGGCGCCCTGGCTGACCGTTACGGGCCGCGCGCCGTCCTCACCGGCGGCATCGTCATGCTGGCAACGGGTTGCGCGATCACGCCATACGCCACTTCCGGTTTCGGTCTGGTGGTGTCGCTCGGCCTGCTGGCGGCGATCGGTTCAGGTGCCGGGAGCTTTTCCGTGCTGATCGGCGCCGCTGCGCAACGCCTGCCGCTGGAAGTGCGCGGCACGGCGTCGGGAGTGATCAACGCCGGTGGTTCCTTTGGCCAGTTCGTCTTTGCTCCGATCCTCCAGAAGGCGATCCAGGCGCTCGGCTGGATGGGCGCGATGTGGGTCCTGGCAGTGATGACCCTGGCGGCGCTGCCCTTGGTCCGGCGGGGCGCCGGCCCA
>NZ_JDSS02000021.1:115159-117985 GCF_000584955.1 Candidatus Accumulibacter vicinus | reverse complement strand
CCGACCCATGCCGTCGAGCGGGCCGACCAAGGTTTGCGGGCGGCCCTGCGCGAGGCATTCGGCGACCGCAGCTACCTGCTGCTGCATGCCGGCTTCTTCACCTGCGGCTTCCACATCGCATTCCTGGTCACCCATCTGCCCGGCGAGGTCCATCTGTGCGGGCTGCCTCCCGAGGTCGCCAGTTGGTCGCTGGCGATCATTGGCCTGGCCAACATCCTGGGCAGCCTCTACGCCGGTGCCTGCGTCTCCCGCTATCGCAGCAAGTACGTGCTGGCGATCATGTACGGCTCGCGCGCCGTGCTCGTCGCCGCTTACCTGCTGGCGCCGCGCACGGAGCTGACTTTCTACGTTTTCGCCGCCGGTCTCGGTTTCACCTGGCTGGCGACTGTCCCACCGACGGCGGCCATCGTCGGCAAGCTGTTCGGCGTTCGCTACCTGGCCACGCTGTTCGGCATGACCCTGCTGTCGCACCAGATCGGCGGCTTCCTCGGCGCCTGGCTGGGCGGCCTGGTCATTGTCCGTTTCGGCGACTTCGGCTGGATGTGGTACGCCGACATGGTGCTGGCCACCGCTGCTGCGCTGATCAACCTGCCGATCCGCGAAGCGCCCGTGACCAAGGCGCTTGCACCGGCCTGAGTGCGGCTTCGAAAAACGTCTTTCTGGTTACCTCAGGGGCGGCGCCTGCCGTTCCGGTCGCGCGGCGAGATTTTTTTCGTCGCCTGAGCGAGGTCGCCCTGGCTGTCGACCCGCCAACGTCGATAAAGCCATAGCATGGCCCCGGCCATCAGCAGGAGGCCGCAGCCCCGCGTCAGCGACGCGATCCGGCCATCCAGGTGCAGTACGCCCCAGCGACCGAAGATCTCGGTCCAGTCATGATCTCCGCTACCGACCAAGGGCAGTTCCTGAACGCGTGCATCCGCCATGTAGCGGGCAATATTGAAGAGATTTTCTCCCAGCCAGACCAGGGCTGCCGCCAGGCCGACCGGATTGCCTGCGCGATGAAAATGCCAGGCCACCGCAAGCGGGAAAACGAGCTGAAACAGCGTCCCGCCATAGACGGTCGCCCGCGCGCTGAAAATGCCGACCAGCGGGTGACCGGCTTCGTGCAGGGCCAGGTTGGCGCTGTCGAGCAAAGGCACCCAGCCGTCCCTGCCAAGCCAGTGAAAACCCAGGCAGACCGCGCCAAAAACCAGCACGGCAAGCAGTCCACCCAGGGAAACCGGAGCTGCGCCGGGAGTAATCTGATGAAAATCCTCGATCTCAATGGGAAGTTTCATGGTTCACACCAGTGGATGCGATCGCCAATCACTGCTCGAACAGTTCAGCACGACAAGAGTCGGCGTGGGCGCCTGGCATGCCGGGATTGCGCTGTGCAAGCAGGCAGCTGCCGGGGATTCACAGCCCTTCAGGGGCCGTGTAGATCGGAACGCAACGAACCTCGGTCCGCACGGAATTGGCGATGAAACACTCGTCATGCGCCTGGTGGTGCATCTGATCCAATTGCGCGCGTGTTGGCATGCTTGCACCGGAGAATTGCACCTCCGGACGCAGGGTGACCACCGAGATGACCAGTTTGCCCGCTTCGTTCCTCTCCATGATGCCAGTGGCAGCGTCGAAGTAGCGATCGACGCAATACTTTCGCTTCGCTGCGATTGACAGGAACCAAAGCATGTGACAGCTGGCCAGGGACGAGACAAAAGCCTCCTCGGGGTCGACTGCGAAGGTGTCGGACATTGGCACCGGCACGACATGCGGAGATGACGATCCCGGGATCTCGACGCCGCCATCGAAGCGCAAGAGATGCCGCCGGCTATATCGGTTGCCAAGAAAATCCTGCTCTCCACGGAGCCAAAGAACTTCTGCGGTGTATTCGGACATGTATCGCTCTCCAAGGGTTCAGCACCGAGGTTTGGCTCCGCATGCCCGATGCTTCGAGGCATCCGGAGATCCTGATCGAGACCGGTTCCAGAAGCGGAATCGGGAAAATGTCCCGGGTACTTTCCAGGCCTCAGCATACACCCGAAACGCCGCATCGGGATCTCGGGAGCGCGCAGTCGATTGACCGCGCCTGCCGTGGTCAGTGATACTCTCTGGCGTAGCGCTGAATTTTCCATCTAACAGATCGGGCAAGGTGGACGTATGGAAATCGCCGCGCGGCAGCGGGCCCTACGGCATCGCGACCACACCGTCGGGTGAGGTCTACTACGCGTCGCTCGCTGGCAGCCATATCGCGCGCATCGACCTGGCGAGCGGCGAGGCGACGCCCATTGACCCGCCAACGCCGAATCAGGGAGCGCGGCGCGTATGGAGCGACTCGACCGGACGCCTCTGGGTCAGCGAATGGCAGAGTGGCAACGTCAGCAGGTATGACCCCGCCGCCAGAACCTGGAAGGCCTGGAAGCTGCCCGGCACCTCTCCACGCACGTATTCGGTGTGGGTGGACGAGCGCGACAAGGTCTGGCTGACCGACTTCACGGCCAATGCCATCGTGCGCTTCGATCCCTGGACCGAGACTTTCGAGAGTTTCCCGAGCAGCGCACGCAGCGCGAGCGTGCGCCAGATGGCAGGCCGCAGCGGCGAGGCCTGGGGAGCTGAATCGGGGGCGGACCGGCTGGTGGTCGTGAGATATTGAGTTCACCCTGACAACGTTCATCGGTGTTGCTCGTAGGATGGCCCGAAGCCGACACCATGCTTGTGGTGGCAAACGTTCACCGGATATCTCGGTCAGTGGCGGGGATATTCTGAACTCGGCACTGAGGTTGACCAAAATGCCGGGCGCGCGTACGGGTCCCCCCGCACGCGCGCCCGGAGCCGCGCTACCAAGAG
>NZ_JDSS02000021.1:109558-114806 GCF_000584955.1 Candidatus Accumulibacter vicinus | reverse complement strand
TTCGGCTACATCATCCCGAGCGTCTTCGGCAACCAGGTCGACAGGATCGGTACATAGGTCACCACCACCAGGAAGGCCAGCATCGACAGCAGCCATGGCCAGACAGCGACCGTCAGTTCGGTAATCCCCATCTTGGTAATCCCCGATGCGACATAGAGGTTGAGCCCGACCGGCGGATGGCACATGCCGACTTCCATGTTCACCACCATCAGGATGCCGAAGTGCACCGGATCAATGCCCAGTTTCATCGCCACCGGAAAGAGAATCGGCGCGAAGATCAGCACGATCGACGAAGGCTCCATGAAATTGCCGGCCAACAGCAGGATGATGTTGACCGCCAGCAGGAAGGCGATCATTCCGAGACCGTGACCGAGCATCCAGTCCGCCAGCGCCTGCGGGATGTTCTCGTTGGTCATGATGAACGAGAAGAGCACAGCGTTGGTGATGATGTACAGGAGCATCGCGGACATGTTCGCCGAGTTCAGCAGCACCCGCGCCACATCCTTCATCGACAGGTCCTTGTAAACGAAGACTGCCACGAAGAAGGCATAGACCGCGCTCATCGCGGCTGCTTCGGTCGGCGTGAACATGCCGCTGTAGATGCCGCCCATGACCACCACGATCAGCAACAACCCCCAGACCGATTCGCGGAAAGCCTTCCAGCGCTCGCCGAACGTTGCCTTCTTCATGCGCGGGTAGTCGAACTTCATCGCCCGATACCAGGTGACGCCACCAAGGACCATCGCCAGAGCGATCCCCGGAATCACGCCGGCCATGAACAGCGCGCCGACCGAAGTGTTGGTCGCCACCGAATACATGACCATCACGATCGACGGCGGGATCAGGATGCCGAGCGCACCGGAGGTGGTGATCACGCCCGCCCCGAATTTGTTCGGGAAACCCGCCTTGACCATCGCCGGCATCAGGATCGACCCGATCGCCACGACGGTCGCCGGCGACGAGCCGGATACCGCGGCGAACAGGGCACAAGCCAGCACCCCGGCCAGGCCAAGACCACCGTACCAGTGCCCGACCATGCTGGTCGCGAACTTGATCATTCGTCGCGCCACCCCGCCGTGGGTAAGAAAGTTGCCGGCCAGGATGAAGAACGGAATGGCCATGATCTCGAACTTCTCGATACCGGTGAACAGCTTCAGGGCAACCGACTCGAGCGGTACCTGCGTAAACATGAACAGGAAACTCAGAACCGTCAGGCCGAGCGAGATCGAGATCGGCATGCCGGTCAGCATCAGGACCAGCAGAATGATGAAAATGATCGAAGCGTTCATGATTGCTTACCTCCCTTGTCCGACGAGTCTTCCGGGTGACGCTTCTTGTAGGTCAGGTCGTGCGGATGCAGGTTGTCCTCCATCTGGAACGCATTGATTTCTTCGGCGATCGTCGTCTCGTCGATACCATCCACGTGCCCGTGGTCGTGATGCGGCAGCTCGCCGGTCCGGATGAAACTCACTGTCACCTGCAGGAAACGGAAGCACATCAGGCTCGAACCGAGCGGAATCGCGCTATAGACGATCCATGTCGGCCACTCCAGATCAGGCGTGGTCGGACCCTCGGGAATATCCACCAGTTCCCAGCCGATCGCCGTGTATAGCGCATAATGAAAACCGTTTTCCCAAACGAAGTGGGCGCCAAGCGTGCCGACGATGCCGGTGAACAAAGCGCCCGCGAGCAAGCCGAAAACAACGAACTTGGCGCGCGTGCGACCGGTCATGCGGTTGATCAGCACGTCAACCCCGACGTGAATGCCGGTGCGTACCCCATAGGCGGCACCGAATTTGGCCATCCAGACGAACATGATGATGCACAGTTCCTGTGCCCAGCCAAAGTTGAGAGACAACAACCAGTCCTGCAAGCCGGGAATCGATACTCCCGACAGGTAGCGATGCACGACGGACGCGAAGATGATCGTCGTCGCTGCCGCCATGAGGAAGGTGATCAGCCATTCCTCGAGATGATCAAGTAGCTTCATGTGGAAAACTCCCCCATCTGCCTGAAAAAAAGCCCGTCAGGCGTGGCATCCCAACGGGCTGTCTTCTGTCTTATCGAATGATCAGGGTTTGGTCGGATCGAAACCGGTTTCCTTGTAGACCGCCTGCAGGAGATCCTTGCCGATGCGCGACTCCATCTTCAGATGCACGGGCGCCAGCGCTTTCTTGAAAGCCTGCCGCTCTTCCGGGGTCAGCGAATAGACCTGCGTCTTGCCGGTCTTCTTGACTGCTTCCAGATCCTTGTCGTTCTGCTCCTTGGCGATCTTGTTGGCGTAAGCGGTCGATTCCTTCATCGCTGCTTCGAGCTGACCACGCACGTCGGCCGGCAGTCCTTCCCAGAACTTCTTGTTGGCGATCACGGCATAACCGAGGTAGCCGTGTTCGGTCAGTGCCAGATGCTTCTGCACTTCAAACATTTTCTGCGTGTACAGGTTGGAAATCGGGTTCTCGGTGCCATCGACCACGCCGGTCTGCAGCGCCTGATAGACTTCGGAGAAAGCCATCACCTGCGGCAAGGCGCTCAAGGCGCGGATTTCCTCTTCGAGCACTTTCGAAGACTGGATGCGCATCTTCTTGCCCTTCAGATCGGCCGGCATCTTGATCGGCGTATTGGCCGAAAACGACTTGAAACCGTTGTCCCAGAAGGCCAGACCGGTTACCCCCTTGGGCTCCAGTTTCTTGAGCAGGCTCTGACCGATCGGACCCTGGGTGACCTTGTGCAGTTCGGCATAGTTGTCGAAGATGTAGGGCAGGTCGAAGAGTTCGAATTCCTTGACCCCCAGCGGACCAAACTTGGCCAGCGACGGGGCGAGCATCTGCACGGCGCCGAGCTGCAGGGCTTCCATCTCTTCCTTGTCCTTATACAAGGTCGAATTGGCGTACACCTCGACCTTGACCTTGCCTTTGGTGAGTTCGCCGGCGCGTTTGGCGAAGAACTCGGCGGCCAGGCCCTTGGGCGTGTCATGCGCCACGACATGGCTGAACTTGATGACGATCGGCTGTTGCGCGAGGACGCTGAAGGGCGTCGCAGACAGCGCACAGGTGGCCAGACCGAAGAGCAGCTTGGAAAACTTCATTTATTGTCTCCTCCATTGATGATGATGTGAAATGCTACTGCGCGTCCTGCAGGCGCCAATATCGCAAGAATCAGCCTGAATGAATATTGTGGAAATCCGTAATACCGAGGGAGGGCGGGCCGCCGGGTGCAGCAAGCAAAGGGGCTGCATGCCTGGTCGACGGTGCCGACGATGTGCTCGCCGGCACCGGCAGCAAACAGCGTTTCGGTCAGGGTGCGTTCGCCGGCTGCGCCAGGCGCACCGTGGCTCCGCTATCGTCGATGACGCTGATCTGGGCCTGCACGATCGGGCAGGCCATCAGCAACCAGACGGCGAAAAGTTCGCGGCCAGCGCGCGCAGGGCATGTCAAGGGTTCCAGTTGGCGAGGGCACTGCCGAGCCGCTGCCATTTGGCCTCGCCGCCGGGCAGGCCAAAGCGGAGCAGGCCGTGCGCCGGAAAATGCCGGGTCAGGATCGCCTGCCGGGCCAGGTGTTCGAAGAGGGCCGCGGCATGCGCCGTCGCGACGGTGGCGAACAGCGCGCTGTGGCTCACCTCGCCAAGCGGCGCCAGCAAGGTCGCCAGCCGCGCCGAGGCCAGCGCCAGATCGCGCCGCGTCTGCACCTGCCAGGCGCCGTCGGCGAGCACCTGCCGGGCGACGGCGCGCGCTGGCCCCGACAAGGGCCAGGGCCCCATCGCCTCGCGTAGTCTGGCGAGTTTGTCGGAGGCGCCGAAGACAAAACCGACCCGTGCACCGGCGAGACCAAAGAATTTGCCCAGCGAGCGCAGGACGATCAGATTCGGTGCTGCCGGGCCACCGGCGAGGGCGGTGACACAGTTCTCGGGGTCGGGATCGCCAAACGCCTCGTCGACGATCAGCCAGCCACCGCGCCGCAGCAGTTGCGCGGCAGCGGCGAGCAATTCTCCGGCTGGCAGCGTTCGCCCGGTCGGATTGTTGGGATTGCAGAGTACGATGATCGGCGTCGCTGCAGCCAGCGCGCGTGCCAAAGGAACATTCTGCAGGCGGCGCAGCTTGTGGCCAGCGCGTTCCCAGGCCTGCGGGTGCTCTTCGTAGATCGGTGTCAGGCAAGCGACGGCGACCGGCGGGAACAGCGCCGGCAGCCACTGGATCGCGGCCTGTGATCCCGGCAGCGCCAGCAAGCGATCATTGCCGTAGTAGATCGCTGCCGCTGCCGCGAGGCCATCGTCGTCTTCGGGCAGGCGATGCCAGCAGGCCGGGTCGATCGCCGGTAGCGGATACGCGTCAGGGTTGATACCGGTAGACAGATCCAGCCAGTCGGCCAGATCGCATTTGCAGAACGGCGCATACTGCCGGGCGGCAGCGCGCAGGCGACCGCCGTGCTCAAGCACGCAGCAGCCCCCAGGCGAGCAGCACTGCCAGCCACAACAGCAGGCTGCGACGAACGAGCGTCAGCGCACGAGCAATGTCCTCACCGCTGGCTGGCCGCCCTTCGCCAAGGCGTGGCCGCTCTTCCAGCCGGCCGTGGTAGACCGCCGGACCACCGAGCGCGAGACCCAGACTGCCGGCGCCGGCGGCCATCACCGGGCCGGCGTTCGGGCTTTTCCAGCGTGGCGCCTGTTCCCGCCAGCAGCGCAATGCCGCGCGCGTGCGCCCGCAAATGGCGTAGGACAAAGCGGTCAGACGCGCGGGCACGAGGTTCAGCAGGTCGTCGATGCGCGCGGCCGCGCAGCCGAATTCGCCGAAGCGCTGATTGCGATATCCCCACATGGCGTCGAGCGTGTTCGCCAGCCGAAAGAGAACTGCGCCCGCTCCGCCAAGCAGCGCGAACCAGAACAGCGCACCGAAAACGGCGTCGTTACCGTTCTCCAGTGTCGATTCGATGCACGCCGACGCGACACCGGCGCTGTCGAGTTCTTCGGTCTGGCGCGACACCATCCAGCCGACGTGCTGGCGTGCGGCGCCAAGATCACCCTTCGCCAGGTCATTGGCGACGCGCCGGGCATGTTCGCCAAGGCTGTATCCGCCGAGCGCCAGATAGAGCAGGACGGCGTCGATGAGCGAGCGTGGCAGACCGGGCGGCATCGCCAGCAGGACCAGCAGGGTGATCGCGACGCCTGGCAGAACCAGCAGCCACCAGGCCAGAAGACCACGCAGGCGGCGCCGTTCGCCGGTGTTCAGGGCGCGCTCGCAGGCGCTCGCCAGCG
>NZ_JDSS02000021.1:101018-109533 GCF_000584955.1 Candidatus Accumulibacter vicinus | reverse complement strand
GCCAGGGGTAGCAACAGCGACGTTGGCATTTCGGCAGCAAGCAGGGGTAGGGAAAGGACGGTTGGCATGCGACAATCGCGGCGACGAAACCTGGATTCTACGATGAACAAGACCCCTACCCCCAGCCTGATGGTTCAGGGCTGCACTTCCGATGCCGGCAAGAGCGTGCTGGTGACCGCGCTGTGCCGCATCCTGCATCGCCGTGGCGTTCGCGTCGCGCCCTTCAAGCCGCAGAATATGGCGCTCAATTCGGCGGTCACCGTCGATGCCGGCGAGATCGGTCGCGCGCAGGCGCTGCAGGCACTCGCTGCCGGCCTGCCGGCGCACTCCGACTTCAATCCGGTGCTGCTCAAGCCGGCGACCGACAAGCGCGCACAGGTGATCATCCACGGCAAGGCACTGCTTGACCTCGACGCGCGCGATTACCATGCCTACAAGCCGCGCGCCATGCAGGCGGTACTCGAATCGTGGCAGCGCCTCTGCGCACAGTACGAGTGCCTGCTCGTCGAAGGCGCCGGCAGCCCGGCCGAGATCAATCTGCGCGACCGGGACATCGCCAACATGGGTTTTGCCGAAGCCGTCGATTGCCCGGTGATCCTGATCGCCGACATCGATCGCGGTGGTGTCTTCGCGCATCTTTGCGGCACCCTCGACCTGCTCTCGCCGTCCGAGCAGGCGCGCGTCAAGGGCTTCGTGATCAATCGCTTTCGTGGCGATATCGGGCTGCTCGAGAGCGGCCTGCGCTGGCTTGAAGGGCGCACCGGCAAGCCGGTTCTCGGCGTGTTGCCGTATCTGCACGGCCTTTATCTCGATGCCGAGGATGCCGTGCCGCGCACCGTGGAGAACAAAGCGGCGAGCGGCCTGCGGGTCGTCGCGCCGGTGTATCCGCGCATCTCGAACCACAACGATCTCGACCCGCTGCGTTTCCATCCGGAAGTCGATTTTCGCTTCGTCGGGCCCAATGCGGCACCGCCACCCTGTGATCTGATCGTGCTGCCTGGTTCCAAGGCGGTACAGTCCGATCTCACCTGGCTGCGTGCGCAGGGCTGGGAGGAGTTCATTCGTCGCCACCTGCGCTACGGCGGCAAACTGATCGGCATCTGCGGCGGCCTGCAGATGCTCGGCCGCGAACTGCACGATCCGCAGGGGCTTGAAGGCCCGGCCGGCAGCCTGCCGGGACTCGGATGGCTGGACTATGAAACGCACCTGGCCACCGAGAAGACCCTGGAGAATGTCCGTGGTGAACTGCTGCTTCCCGGAGCCGCTACGGTCGCCGGTTACCGCATCCACATGGGCGTCACCAGCGGCGCGGCACTGGCCCGACCGGCGGCGCTCCTCGCCGGCCAGCCCGATGGTGCACTATCGAACGATGGACAGATTCTCGCGACCTACTGTCACGGCTTGTTCGATTCTCCGCCAGCGCTATCGGCGTTGCTGACCTGGGCCGGATACCGGCCAACCCAGGACTTCGACCCGCGTCAGCGCCGCGAACAGGACATTGACCGCCTCGCCGACGCCGTCGAGCAACATCTGGATCTGCAGCGCCTGGCCGAGTGGCTGCCGGCGCAGGCCATCAGCTAGATTCCTTGGCTATTCGTCGCTCTCTTCGCCGCGCACCAGCAGCAGCGAGGTATGCCCCTTGCGCACCAGGCGGTCGGCGACACTGCCGACGAAGAAGCGCTCGATGCCGCGCCGCCCATGCGTACCGACGACCACCAGGTCGGCCTGCCATTCGCTTGCCGCGTCGATGAGCATGTCCGAAACATGCTTCTGCTCAGACTCGACGAGCCTGATTTCGGCCTCGATCCCGGCCGCCCGCGCCTCGTCGGCAAGCCGGCCGAGAAACCCCTGCGCACCCAGGCGCATGCGCGCCTCGGTCTTGCCAACGCTGTTTGGCAACATCATCGCCATTTCCCGTTGCGCGAGAATCGTTTCGTCGATCGCGTGGCAGATCGCCAGTCGTGCACCGCTGGCCTTGGCAAGTTCAATCGCTGCCTGCATGACCTGGCTGGTCATGAAGCTCTCATCAACCGCGACCATGATTCGCTTGTACATCTCTTGGCTCCTCGTTCGGCAAAATTGTCAGACAGGATCAACATTAACACTGATCCGCCGCCAGCAGAGCAAGCGCCAGCTACTTGAGGGTCAGCGGCAAACCCGCCGCCACCAGCGTCACCCGTTCGCACACCGCCGCCACCCGCTGGTTCAGCCGTCCATGCTCATCGGCAAACAGTCGCGACAGTGGCGTCGTCGGCACGATGCCGCAACCGACCTCGTTGGAGACCAGGATGACCCGCCCCGGCAGTTCCGGCAGCCGGTCGACCAGTGCTTGCGTCGCGCCGGCGAGGCGCTGGCAATGCACCGCCTCGCCGGCTTCAGCCTGGTTCGCCGCTTCGCCGGCAAACAACAGATTCGACAACCACAGCGTCAGGCAATCGACGAGCAGGCAGACTTCGGGCGCCGCGTGTCGATGCAGGGCCGTGGCCAGTTCGATCGGTTCGACGACCAGACCCCATTCGGGACAGCGCCGCGCCCGATGATGTTCGATACGCCGCGACATTTCAGCATCGAGTGCCAACGCCGTCGCCACGTAGATGACGCGCAATCCGCTTTCGCTGGCCCGGCGTTCGGCCAGGACGCTCTTGCCCGAACGGGCACCGCCGATGATCAGTTCTCGCATGCGGCGAAGCTTAGCACGACCGGGGATGCGTATAATCGGCGTCTTTCTTCCCCTCTGGCCAGCGCATGCATTTCTCCATCCCGCCCACCGCCGCCGTCCCCGAGCTACAGGCCCGCATCGACGGCAAGACCAAACCGCCCGGCTCACTGGGTCGGCTCGAACGTCTGGCGCTGCAGATCGGGCAGATACAGCAGTCCTTGACGCCGAGTCTCGACCATCCTCACCTGCTGGTCTTCGCTGGCGACCATGGCGCGGCATGCGCCGGCATTTCGGCATTCCCGCAGGAAGTGACCTGGCAGATGGTCGAAAACTTCCTCGCTGGCGGCGCAGCGATCAATGTCTTCGCCCGTCACAACGGCCTGCAACTGCAGGTCATCGACGCCGGCGTCGCGCATGACTTCGGCGTGCGCGACGCTCTGGTCGACGCCAAGATCGCTTTCGGAACAGGCAACTATCTCGAACAGCCGGCGATGAGCGCGAGCCAGCGCGATGCCGCGCTGGCCCGCGGCGCGGCCATCGTCGGTGCGCTGGCCGATCGTGGCTGCCGGGTGGTCGGTTTCGGCGAGATGGGGATCGGCAATACCGCCGCTGCTTCGCTGCTGACGCATTCTCTGACCGGCACGCCGCTGGCCGATTGCGTCGGGCGGGGTAGCGGCCTCGACGATCCTGGGCTCGCCCGCAAACAGGCGCTGCTGGCGCAGGCGGTGAAGCGTGCCGCGCTGTCCCCTGGCGCCGACGCGCTGTGCGTACTCGCCGAGTTCGGAGGTTTTGAAATCGCAATGATGAGCGGCGCGATGCTCGCCGCTGCCGAGCGCGGTCTGCTGCTGCTGATCGACGGATTCATCGTCACTTCAGCGCTGCTGGTTGCCGCCGCCATCGCACCGAATATTCGCGACTATTGTGTCTATTGCCACCGCTCGGCAGAGCCTGGCCATCTTGCACAACTGCGCGCCCTGAACGCCGAACCGCTGCTCGACCTCGGCCTGCGCCTCGGCGAGGGCACCGGCGCTGCACTGGCCTGGCCGCTGGTGCGCGCTGCCGCCGCCTTCCTCAACGAAATGGCCAGTTTTGCGGCAGCCGGCGTCAGTCGGTGAGCAGATCCGAGCAGCCACTTGATGGGGTCTGCTGCGGGATTCAGACAAACTCGATACCAGACTCGTACAGCCCCACGAGATTGATGTTGACTGCGTTCTGCGTGGTTTCGGCGGCCAGTACACCCAGGCCGGACGGGGTGAGCACACCGTTATCGAGCAGGCTGGTGAAGTACGCCAGGGCATCGGGCGGAGGCGCACTGCCAATCACATTGGTGTAAAGGAGGCTGACGACCGCCTGGTGGCTGGCAGCGGCACCTAGCCTGACGTCGAGCGCCAGTTGCATCAGGCTTTGGTCGGACATGCCGCCGTCGAGCAGACCGAGCGCGATGCCGACATAGGTGCGATTGTGGACCGCAGTCGCACCAAAGACCGCGCCCAGAATCTTGGCGGTCGTGCCGGCATGGCCGTCGATGTCGATCGCCAGACTGTGGTCGGAAAAATGAAGGCGTTCAAAATCGTACAGAAGGTCACGACCCTCGCTGCCGGAAGTATCCTGTACCGACCACCCAGTGCCCGGCACACCCAGGACATAACGGCTGGCAGGGCCACCATAGTTGATGGTGTCGATGCCGTCACCGCCACCCAAGGTGTCGTTGCCCGCGCCGCCGGTCAGCGTGTCGTTGCCGCCCAAACCATAGATCAGGTCGTTGTCCGCACCGCCGGTCAGCTTGTCGCCACCGGAGGTGCCGGTGATGTTCGCGACGCGTGGGAAAGCGTTGATACTGTAGGCGCCCGTACCGACATCGAAATCGGAAACGGCGAGGTACATCGTGCCGCTGGTCTGCGCGGTAAACGTGATTTCGGCATTGAGAGAGCCCAGACTGTCGTCGTCGTAAGCGATGGCGGTGCCGTCCGCGTCGAGCAGCACCAGGTAGGGGTCGGCCAGACCGGTGCTGCGCAGGTCTACCGAATACTGCACGCCCGCCATCGTGGACAGCGCGAACATGTCGATGTCGCTGGGAACACCAATGCTGCCGGTGAGCACTGAGCCGCCGCTCACCAGGCGGCCGCCTGTAGCCGTCGACCCCAGGTAGTCGTCGACCGGGAGCGTGGCAGAAATACTGTAAGTGCCGGTCGCCTCGGCATAGTCGTAGGCCGCCAGGTAGTAGGTCCCCGAGGTGGAGGGCGTGTAGTAGATCCGCGAATCCAGCGGCAGCGGACCGCCGTCATCGTCGTAGGTGATCAGGTTCACCTCGGGCTGTAGGCCGTAGAGCACCAGGAAAGGGTCTACCGCACTGCTGAGCGGGCTGATCATGTCGAAGAGGTAGGTGGCACCAGCGCTCAGGTCCACCTTGAACAGGTCACCGTCGTTGCTGCTGTCGATGCGGGCGCTGAGCGCCGGACTGTTGACCGTGATCATCCCCGTGGTGTTCAGGCTCAATGGATAGTCGTCGGTCGCGGGCACGGCGGCGGTGGTGAAGTTCCACGAACTCGTGTCGAGAAGGCCCGCGTAGTTGTTGCCCGAGGCATCGTGAAAGGCGCTTGCGTCGACGTTGACGTAGAAGCTGGTGCCTGCAGGCAGGTTCTCGCCCGGGTTGAGGGTGACGCTGTTGCCCGCGATACGCACTGCGGCGCTGTCATTGGCATGGATCTCGCGCACCAGGCTGCCGTTGCTGTTGTAGATCCGGATGCTGCCGCTGCCGGCCAGCACCGTTTCGCTGAAGCCCAGCACGAGATCGGCACTGACGCTGACGGCCTGCGCATCGTCCGCCGGCGTCCGGTTGACCAGGGTGGGCGCCACCGAATCAGCGGTCGTGGCCCGCAAGAGGTAGCCGCCGGTGCCGGTGTCGTAGTCGACAGCGGCCAGGTAGTACGAACCGGTCGTCAACGCCGTATAGCTGATGCGTGCGTTGCCGGAACCGCCGCTGTCGTCGTCGAAGGCCACCTGCGTGATGGTCGGACTGAACAGCGCGAGAAAGGGGTCGGCCAGTCCGCCGGCGTTGCGCTGCAGGTCGAAGGTGTAGTTGACGCCAGCCAGCAACTCGACCCGGAACAGATCCTGGTCCTTAGGCACTTCGATCACTCCCGATGCGCTTGCGCCATTGACGACGACCAGCCCGGGGGTGTCGGTGCTGTAGGGATAGTCGTCGGTCACCGTGGCGGCGCCGGTGCTGAAGTTCCAGGCGCTGGTCGTCAGTATGCCGCCATGGGGATTGCCGGCCAGGTCGCGGAAAGCACCGGCATCGACGGTGATGGTGTAGCTGCTGCCAGCAGCCAGATCGGCCGTCGGATTGATCGTCACCGTACTGCCGTCAATCGTGATCTGGCTACCGTCAGTCACCGCGATCGTGCGTAGCTGCCCAAGTGCATCGCGGATGTTGAGGTTGCCACTGCCGGTGCGAACGCTTTCGTTGAAGACGATCACCAGGTTGGCATTGCGCGCGACATTGCCGCTGTCGTCAGCCGGCGTCAGTGCCACGATCTGCGGAGCCGTGCTGTCGGTGCTGCCGGTGTTGAAATTCCAGCGGGTCGCGCTGCTGATGCCGGCGAAGGGATTATCCGCGAGGTCGGTCAATGCGCCGGTCGACACGGTGATGTAGTAACCGCGACTGGCCAGCAGATCGGTGGCAGGGTCGACGATCACGGTACTGCCATTGATGCGCACCTGCGCCGCATCACCGGCGCTGATGCTGCGCGCCAGGCTGCCGTCGCTGTGATAGATGCTGATCGTACCGTTGCCGGCCTTGATGGCCTCGTCGAAGCTGAGCACCAGATTTGCACCGACGGCGACGTTGCTGCCGTTGTCCGACGGGTTCAGACTGACCAGTTGCGGTGCCGTGGTGTCGCTGTCGGCAGACAACTGGTCGAGCGTGCGCGTGCTGTCGGCAAACTGAAAACGTTCGACCTCGCTGATCCGGTCGCTGCCGCTGGTCGAGCTGCTGATGGTCAGCACACCGCCGCTGCTGCTGATGGTGTAACTGGCGAAGCTGCCCTCGAACACCGCTGTGTCGGTACCGGCGCCGCCACGAAGGTCGTCGTTGCCCGTGCCGCCGACCAGCGTATCGTCACCGGCACTGCCGTAGAGCTCGTCATTGCCGGCGGCGCCGCGCAACAGGTTGGCCGTGTCGTTGCCGGTGATCACATCATTGCCGCCGCCCCCCTCGGCGTTCTCGATCGTCGCGTTGTAGGCGATCGCGATGTTGTTGCTCATGTCATTACCTGACGAGAACGCGCCAGCGTGCAGGTCGATGCGGCTGGGCGTGGACCAGCCGCTCAGGTTCAGGGTATCCAGACCGCCCGCGTCGTAGAGGGTCAGGATCGGATGCGCATTGCGCGAGAAATCATAGATCGCACGGGTGCTGTCGACGATGTTGCTCCCAAAGCCGTAGACCGTGTTGTCCAGCCGCGTACTGGTGGAGGCTCCATAAATCGCCTGGATCGCCATGACGTCGTTGAGCATCGGCGTCTGCGCCGAGTAGGTCCGGCCATCGCTGCCCGTCCAGTCGGCCTGCATCACCTCGGACGAGTAATAGGGCGCCGCGTAGCGCGGGCCGAAGTAGGACATCACCGACAGCACCACGCTATCCTGGTACGACGAGGGTGCCCAGTTGCCATTGCCGTTGTAGTCACCCATGTGGTTGAGACCCAGCGCATGCCCGAGTTCATGGATGAAAGTATCAAAGCCGTAGCCGCCGATCAGCGGCGTGATCAGGTCCGATTCGGTGCTGTTGAACCAGGCGCTGCCGATTTCCGGGTAGTAGGCGTGGGCGAAGCCGATATTGGAGGTGGTGTAGCCAAACTCGATGTAGGTGGTGCCCGCCGTGCCCTGCACAAAGTCCGGAGAGATCAGATCGTCCCAGGTGACCATCGCCAGGGTCATCATCGACCGCTGATCAGCATCGAATGAACGGAACGCTGCAGCCTCGCCCTGCGAATACAGACCCGGGGCCGTGCCCGGAAAAGAATAGCTGATACTGGTGCCACGCCAGCTCCGGCCCGAGTTGAGCTGGTCCAGTACCTGGGTCAAGGTCAAGTTTGCAATGGTCATGATGCCCCCTATGGTCAGTGATGGGGAAACCAACAAGCAGCGCCGCCTCCCTGGTCACCTCCCACATGCCGGCGGACTTTGGGCAGCTCACGTCACTCTTCGGTAACAGTCTGATTATAATCAATTGATCGCCCGTGCGAGGCAGTTTCTGGTTGAGGGTTCGGTCTTGCTTGCCAGGATCGGCGTTTTCTCAGGAATGGCCTGGCTGATACAACACGCGAGCGCGTCACGCTTCTCGAACACCTCTGCGTCAAGCAAGGCGGAACCGAGCCGGCCTGGTGAAAGGGATGGAAGCGAGGGTGACGAGCTTCGGGAAGGCTGGCGACCACCAGTCTGGACCTTTGCGCATGGATACTTCCAACCCGCACCTACCAGGCGATACGCTGGTCGAATTCGTACTCAGGTGCCGGTTGAGCCTGTGGGTCGTCCTCGCCCAGGGTGGCGCCCTGCATCTCCCAGAGCGGCGGTGCACGGGCGGGCATCAGGCGTGGCGGCGATGTTGGCTCGCCCAGATCGGTCAGGATGTCGCGCACCGCGCCGGCGTCGGTGAGGAAGGCGATGATTCGCATCTCGCCGCCGCAGCGTGGGCAGGCTAACGCGGCACCGCAGTAGGGCGCGTAAAGCCACGTCGCGGCACGCAAGCGGCCACCGTGTTCAAGCATGCGCCAAGCCCCCGCAGAACAACACCGCGAGCCACAGCACCAGGCCGTTGCGCAACAGGCGCAGCGCGCGCACGATGTCCTCGCCACGCGC
>NZ_JDSS02000021.1:94397-100667 GCF_000584955.1 Candidatus Accumulibacter vicinus | reverse complement strand
TGGCCGCCCCCCGCCAAGCCGCGGCCGCTCCTCGAGCCGACCGTGATAGACCGCCGGGCCACCGAGCGAGAGACCCAGGCTGCCGGCGCCGGCGGCCATCACCGGACCGGCATTCGGGCTTCCAGTGCGGCGCCTGGGCGCGCCAGCAACGCAGCGCGGCGCGCGTGCGGCCACACAGGGCGTAGGTCAGGGCGTTCAAACGGGCCGGCAGGTAGTTCAGGACATCGTCGGCCCGCGCCGCGGCCCAGCCGGACTCGGCGAAACGAGGGTTGCGGTAGCCCCACATCGCGTCCAGCGTGTTGGCTAGGCGAAAGAGGACGGCGCCCGGACCGCCGAGCAGCGCGAACCAGAAGAGTGCGCCGAAAACCGCGTCATTGCCGTTCTCGAGTGTCGACTCGATGCAGGCGCCGACCACTCCCGCAGCGTCGAGCTCTGCGGTCTGCCGCGAGACCATCCAGCCGACGTGCCGGCGCGCCGCCGTCAGGTCGTCGCTCGCCAGATCGGCGGCGACGCGGCGGGCGTGTTCGCCGAGGCTACGTCCGCCGAGTGCCAGGTAGAGCAGGCCGGCGTCGATCAGCCAGCCGGCCAGACCCGCCGGCACCACCCAGGCAACCACAGCCACCGGCGGCACGACAAGTAGCGACCAGGCCAGCAGGCCACGCAGGCGGCTTCGCAACGGCCGGCCAGGGCACCGGAACCGACCAGCGGATGCCAGCGCCGCGGCTCGCCCAGCAGCCAATCGAGTCCGGCGCCGGCCATCGCCGCCAGCGGCAACAACAGCGCCTCGGGCACGCCGGCGACGAGGAATTGTGAAACGGCAGGGGTGGGCATGCGAGAATCGGGGCGTCGAAACCCGGATTCTACGATGAACGAGCAGCGCACCCCCAGCCTGATGATTCAGGGCTGCACTTCCGACGCCGGTAAGAGCGTGCTGGTCACCGCGTTATGCCGCATCCTGCACCGCCGCAGCGTTCGCGTCGCACCCTTCAAACCGCAGAACATGGCGCTCAATTCGGCGGTCACCAGCGACGGCGGCGAGATCGGCCTGCTCGAAAGCGGCCTGCGCTGGCTCGAACAACGCACCGGCAAGCCCGTGTTGGGCGTCCTGCCGTACCTGCACGGTCTCTATCTCGACGCCGAGGATGCCGTGCCACGCACCGGAACGCGCAAGGACGGAGCGGCGTTGCGTGTCGCCGTCCCGACTTACCCACGCATCTCGAATCACAACGACCTCGACCCCTTGCGTTTCCATCCGGAAGTCGACTTCCGCTTCGTCGGCCCGAACGAGCCGCCACCGGCCTGCGATCTCATCGTCCTGCCGGGTTCGAAGGCCGTGCAGGCCGACCTCGCCTGGTTGCGCACCCTGAAGACAGCCGTGCCGCGGCACAGAAACGGCTGTCCAATCCAGTAATATGGAGCGCATGACGGTGGACGGCGAGGCGGCGAAGTTGTCGGACAGGGTAGAGGAGATCTACCGCCGTGAATCGCGGCGCGTGCTGGCGACGCTGATCCGCCTGCTGGGCGATTTCGACCTCGCCGAGGAAGCGCTGCACGAGGCTTTCCGCGCCGCCATCGAGCACTGGCCGGCGCAAGGCGTGCCAGACAATCCGTGCGCCTGGCTGGTGTCGGCGGGCCGCTTCAAAGCCATCGACGCGATCCGCCGCGATGCCCGCTTCACCACACTGGACGAGGAACTGGCAGCGGCGATTGCCGACCCGGCGCCGGCCTGGGACGAAAGCGAACCGATCGAGGACGACCGCCTGCGCCTCATCTTCACCTGCTGCCACCCCGCCTTGGCGCCCGACGCCCAGGTGGCGCTCACTCTGCGCGAAGTCTGCGGCCTGACCACGGAGGAAATCGCCAGTGCCTTCCTCGTTTCGCCAACGACGCTGGCGCAGCGCATCGTGCGCGCAAAGGCCAAGATCCGCGCGGCGCGCATCCCTTACCAGGTGCCGGAGCCGAACGAACTGCCGGCGCGGCTGGACAACGTGTTGCGCGTGGTCTATCTCGTCTTCAACGAAGGCTACAACGCCAGTGCCGGTAGCGCCCTCACGCGCCACGATCTCAGTAGCGAGGCCATCCGCCTCGGCCGCCTATTGCTAGCGCTGTTGCCGGCGCCCGAGGTGAAGGGCCTGCTCGCGCTCATGCTGCTGCACGAATCGCGCCGCGGCACGCGCGTCTCGGCGGAGGGCGCCCCGGTGCTGCTCGACGCGCAGGACCGGGGCCAGTGGGACAGGGCGTTGATCGGCGAAGGCAAGTCGCTCGTCGAGCAGGCGCTGCGCGAGCCCCACGCCGCCAACCCGCCCCGAGCCCTGAGTTCCTACACGTTGCAAGCCGCCATTTCCGCCGTGCATGCCGAGGCCGCGAGCGCCGCGGATACCGACTGGGAACAGATCGTCGGCCTCTACGATGTGCTGCTGCGCGTCGAGGCCTCGCCCGTCGCGGCGCTCAACCGTGCTGTCGCGATCGCCATGCGCGACGGCCCGGCCGCCGGGCTGGCGCTGATCGATGCGCTGCTCGATGAAGGCGAACTCGACGAATACCGTCTCGCCCACGCCGCCCGCGCCGAGCTCTGCCGCCGGCTGGGGCGGTTGGAGGAGTCAAGCGCGGCGTATCGGCGCGCGCTGGAGCTGACGCAATCGGAACCGGAGCGGCGGTTCATTGAGGGAAGGTTGGCGGAGTTGGATGTAAAGGGGGGTGCCGGTTGACATTGACAGGTACCGGCCGAAGCGACGGCAAACGACGAGCATAGGCAACGACATCAACTTGCCTGGCCGCACTCGCCATCGGCGCGGTGATGCTCGCCGACCCGCCAGAACTCGAGCGCGACCTTCAACGCCTGATCGACCAATTTTCGGCCCTGTCGATTTGGCAGTTTGTCGAACGACCAGGAATGAATCCACCAAACAGCACTCCAAGGAGAACCCATGAACTACCTGTGCCTGGTCTACGCCAATGAAAAGCGCCTCGAAGAGATCGATGACGGCGAATGCCTTGCCTGCGGCGACGCGATGCGCGCCAGCGGCCATTATCTTGGCGGTGCGCCACTGCACCCGGTGAGCACGGCGACCACCCTGCGCATGCGCGACGGCAAGGTCGCCATCACCGACGGTCCCTTCGCCGAGACCAAGGAGCAGCTCACCGGCTTCTACATTTTGCAGGCGGCCGATCTCGACGAGGCGCTGAAGCTGGCGGCGACCATCCCGCCCGCACGCGTCGGCAGCATCGAGGTGCGGCCGGTGCGTCAATTGGTGCCGGGCAAGCGCGGCGGCAAGCCGTAGCCACGGTAAAAAAAATTCGCCACGGTGGTCGAAAGCGGTGCGGGCGGTTCGACTAGAGGCAAAGACAAACAATACCTCAACCACCCTTTCAAGGAGACTTCCATGCCCACCGGAACCGTCAAGCTGCATCGCGTGATACGCGCGAAACCGGAGAAGGTGTTTCGCGCCTTCACCAACCCCGATGCCGTGGCGCGCTGGCTGCCGCCCAACGGCTTTACCTGCCAGGTGGACCACCTCGATGCCCGGGTTGGCGGCACGTTCCGCATGACCTTCACCAATTTCAGCACCGGCAACGGCAATGCCTTCGGCGGCACCTATCTGGAACTGGTACCCAACGAACGCCTCCGCTACTCGGACAAGTTCGACGCTCCCAACCTGCCGGGCGAGATGGTCACCACCGTCACCCTGCGCGCCGTGTCCTGTGGCACCGAGTTGGTCGCGGTGCAGGAGGGTATTCCTGAAGTGATCCCTACCGAGCTTTGCTACCTCGGCTGGCAGGAATCGCTCGAGGCGCTGGCGCGGCTGGTCGAGCCCGAAATTCCGGATTGAGGAGCCAGGGATGAGCGACGATTGCCCGAGGAACCCGGTCGGCTGGTTCGAAATCTACGTCGACGACATGCCGCGTGCCAAGGCGTTCCACCAGACGGTGTTCGGCACGCAGCTCACCCGGCTCGAAGGCCCCGGCCAGCCGCCGGGCATGGAGATGTGGGCCTTCCCCATGCTTCAGGACGCCATGGGCGCGACCGGTGCGCTGGTCAGGATGCCGGGCCTCGAAGCTGGCGGACACAACGTGATCATCTACTTCACAGGCGCCGATTGCGCCGTCCAGGCGGCGAAGGCGGAACAGGCCGGCGGCCGCATTCACCGGCAGAAGACATCCATCGGACAGTACGGCCACATCGCGCTCGTGGTCGATACCGAAGGCAACATGATCGGCCTGCATTCGATGTCGTAACACCACATTTCTCAAGGAGACCGTAATGCCAATCCAACCTTATCTGTTCTTCGACGGCCGCTGCGAAGAGGCCATCGGCTTTTACCGGCAGGCGCTCGGCGCCGAGCTCGAGATGCTGATGCACTACCGCGAGGCGCCGGAGAAATGCCCGGGCATGCTGGAGGGCTACGACGACAAGGTGATGCATTCCTGCCTGCGCGTCGGCGAGGCGACACTGATGATGGCCGACGACTGTATCGGCCATCCGAACTTCCAGGGCTTCTCGCTCTCGCTGCAGGCGGCGAATGAAGCCGAGGCGCGGCGGCGCTTCGATGCGCTGGTGGCGGGCGGCAAGGTTGTCATGCCGCTCGGCAAAACCTTCTTCTCCCCCTGCTTCGGCATGGTGGCGGACCGCTTCGGCGTGTCGTGGATGGTCATCGTGCCTGAGCCCGAGGCGAGCGCGACACGATGAAAGTCTGCGCACAGGGCCGACCAAGTGACGCTGTTGGCAGGTTTGCCGCCACCGCGCGGCCATCTCGAACCTGTTTACCTGCGATCGACGGCGCTGCCGCGCATTGCCGTGGCATTCGCCAGCCCGCAAGCGACGGGATGAGACGATGAAATACCTTTGCCTGGCCTACGAGGCGGAAGCCACTTTCACACGCATGCCGCGCGCGGAGTGGGACGCGGTGCGCGAGGAGACGCTGGCCTACGTTCAGGCGTTGCGTCAAAGCGGGCACCTGGTCGACGCGCGGGCGCTGCGCAGCGCGTCGTCGGCCGTGACCTTGAAAGTGCGCGACGGCCGCCTCTCGGTGACCGACGGGCCCTTCATCGAAACCAAGGAACAGCTCGGCGGCTTTTTCCTGATCGAGGCGCGCGACTTCGACGAGGCGATCCAGATCGCGGCGCAGTGGCCGGGTGCGCGCTATGGCGAAATCGAGGTGCGGCCGGTGGAAGAAGGACTGCCCGAAGACGCCAGGTACTGAACGGGGGACCATGTACGTGACCTGAGAATCAACGCGGTAACGGATAGAGGAAATTCACGATGAGCAAGAACACGATTTGCCTGTGGTACGACCACGATGCGGAAGAAGCCGCGCGCTTCTACGCCCGAACCTTCCCGGACAGCGCGGTCAGGGCGGTGCATCGTGCGCCGTCCGATTATCCCGGCGGCAAGGCGGGCGACGTGCTGACGGTCGAATTCACCGTCTGCGGCCTGCCCTGCCTCGGCCTCAACGGAGGCGACGTCTTCCGGCACAGCGAGGCGTTTTCGTTCCAGATCGCGACGGATGACCAGGCCGAGACCGACCGATATTGGCAGGCGATCATCGCCAACGGTGGCGTGGCAAGCGACTGCGGCTGGTGCAAGGACAGGTGGGGCCTGTCGTGGCAGATCACGCCGCGCGTGCTGACCCAGGCACTCGCCACCGGCGGCGACGTGGCGAAGCGCGCGTTCGAGGCCATGATGGCCATGCGGAAGATCGACATCGCCGCGATCGAGGCGGCGGTACGCGGGGGGGAGGCGGCATCGACATGAGCTTCGTCCGTTACGCCCATCCCTCGTATTGACGGCCGACTGCGCGGCGGCGCCGTCGCTGTTCTATGCCGACTGGACCTATCCGATCGCCGACGAATTCGCCGCGCTCAAGGCCTATCGCCAACGCCTGCTGGCGCGACCCTCGTTCGCGCGCGCGGTAGACGAGGGGCGGCCTTTCCGCCATTACTTTCCACTCGGCGCGCCCGCTCGGGATTGACCCCCAACCCAAGTCAAGGAGACTGGATATGACCTGTTACGTGGATGGTTTCGTCCTCGCCGTTCCGAAGCAGAAGCTCGCGGCCTATCGGCGCATCGCACGCCAGGCCGGCAAAGTATGGCGCGAGTACGGCGCGCTGGAGTACATCGAATGCGTTGCCGACGACGTCAAGCCGGGGAAATCGACTTCCTTCCCGCAGGCGGTGAAGCTAAGGTGATCTCCGCAAATCCTTATACCAAGCAAGCCGGTCGGATCAAGATGTCCCATTTGGGTAGAAGCGGGTTTCGTTCCAGTCTGGATT
>NZ_JDSS02000021.1:91461-94387 GCF_000584955.1 Candidatus Accumulibacter vicinus | reverse complement strand
TTTTCGGTGGCGCCAGATTTCGGCGGTTTTTGACCGCCATTGACAGCGGCGACTCGGCCGGTGGCCACCTGGCCTTGATGGCCCTGATCAGGCTGCACCAGGCAGGTTTGCCGAAACCGGCCCTGACACTTGGCCTTAGCCCGTGGACCGATGTTGGCCGGCGAGGCGAGAGTCAGTTCGGCAACGATCCCTACGACCTCGTTCAGGGCTACATGACCTTGCAGTTCGCAAACTGGCTCAAAGGCGGCCAGGTTCTGAGCGACGCCGAACTTTCGCCGATCTGCCAGGATTTCCACGATCTGGGGCCGATATACCTGCAGGCCGGCGGCAAGGAAATCCTCGTCGACATGATCCGTGATTTTGCGGCGACGGTTGCCGCCCAGGGTGGTCGGGTGCGCTTGGATGTCTGGACGAATATGAACCACGAGTTCCACGCCTATGGGGAATATCTACCGGAAAGCCGCGATGCGCTGGCCCGGCTGTGCGAGGCCATTGCCTGGGCGCTCGGTCAGCCGAATTGGTTTGGAACTGATGCCTGCACGGAATATGATTACCTGATGGGTTGAAATTACCAGCGCAGAAATCAAGTCGGTCGCCGCATTTGCTTGTAGGGTGGGGGTCTTTGCGAATTGGCAGATATCCCACGAACGATTCATGTAGTGCTTCCATCGTTGATGCAATGCTGAGGTCTACACGAAATTTCCGGCTGCGCGCCAACTCCTTGTTTTTATTCGTTGGGCATCATTCGCGGAGCACCGTACGAAAGACTTCATTGAGACTACCCACTACGGAAGGAGATGATGCGTGGATTTGCACGTTCTCAAGGCGCTCAAGTTCTTGCTCAATGAAGGCGTGAATACTCCTGACAGGCGGTTGGAGACCCATTTCTGGGGCGGCCCGTTTTCTCTCCAGTAGGCGGTTGATGTCGTCCAAGAGCGCGTGCTGATCGCCGACGAGATGGAGTAGGCGTTCAAATTCGATTGGCGCAGGATTACCGTATTTCTCCAGCCACCGCACGGATAACAACGGACGAAGCACATAGAAGTACTTCTTCAGCGGAACGAGGTCGGCTCTGAGGTAGCCGCGATAGTTTGTTTTCGCCATGCTGCGGTAATGATGTACTCCACGGACACATGAGTATACCGACGGCAATAAGTGCCGAACACGCGCGGCAAAGCTGCCACGCTCTAGATAGACGATTGGTGACTGAATCCACTCGACAAAAGCCGGGTTGGATCGTGCAAAAAGGCGCAGTGCTTTTCGAACGTCCCAACCGTTGAGGTCAATGTCGTCGACGATCGGGTACTCAATAACGTCGCGCATATCTTCAAGGTTCACCGACAAGTACCAGTCGGGTTGATGTGCATAGATAAAGCGGGCGTCGTAATCACTGTTTGGCGACTCGAAGCCCCACGCTCGACTGCCAGATTCGACGGCAAGGAGCACACGCACGCTATGCTCGCTTTCGGCTCTTTGAATGCGAGAAATAATCTCTGCGCGAACTGGTGTGGGAATCATGACGCCCAACGTTTTAGGTAACTGGCCGCAGGAGCGCGCAGCGCGGAGGGGACCCGCAAGCAACGCTTGTGGGCGGTCCGGTTGACCGGTGGGTTAGGCACTTGTTTTCGCTCCTTTCCTGCGACGCCATAGTTTACGACCGCCCCAGACTGCGATGACAAGCAGCATGGCCCAGGGAGTCAGAAAGGCAATGCCAGTAATTGCGATAGAAATTCCCTGTGACAAGTTGCCAGCAAAGTCTGAGATTGCGAAGCCGATCGGCTTCCAGAACGCTCGATGTTCAACAGAGCGGATGAACACATTGAGGATTTCTGTCTCCACACGCTGAACAAGGTGTGCATGCGTCCCTTCCCTGGCCTCAAGTTCGCTCTGGACTTGTGCGAGTTCTCGATTCACCTTGATGAGGGCATCGACATCATTGCCGGCGCGACCACGGAGAGCCTCAAGTTTTGATCGGTAGTCTTTGAGCATTGCCAGTTTCTTCGCGGCATCTGTGATCGGGACCGCGAGGTCTTCAGCAGTGGTCGATTGATTCGTGACTTCGGCCTGTTTGCTTAGGGCTGCAACAATCTTCCTTATGCCGTTTGGTCTAGCGCGGAATTTCAGTGAAGCTGAGGCTGATCGCCCGGAACTGATGCGAGACTCCAAAACGGTACAAAGCTCGTCAGCAGTGTCACGACAGGCAGCCTGCGCCGCCTCGAAGATGGTGGCAACCTCCTGTTCCTCGGTGTCGACTGACAGCGAATGTTCGTAGGCCAGGAACGAGGATGTTCTTCCTGCTGGCGCCGACGCTACGGTTGCAGCCGGCGCCATCGCTGCCGATTCTTCTTTCTTAGCACACGCTGATACAGCCAATAGGATGACCAAGGGGAGCAATAGGCGTTTCATGAGGGCTCCAAGTGTCTAATCGGGATAGGGAGAAGCCTCACGGCTCCCCCCTCCCACACCACCGTGCGGACGGGTCACGTACACGGCGGTTCGGCAGATTGAGTCGACGAGTCGAGTGGCCCAGGGCTGAAGCAGCCCAAGGTTTCGCGGCCCGCAACCGGAGCCTCATCTCTATCCGCTCCAAGCCCACGTTCATCCGGTCGGATGCAGTCATGGTCTTCATTGGACAACGATTACTCCTCTCTTTCAAGTTCCTCGCGGAACACCGTTCGGGCCTTCGGTTGGCTCTCTGGCTCCTCGCCGTCGCCTACCCTACTATGCCCTCTGCTGACTTCTCCACGGTATTCAGCGCCAGTCACCCAACGCCCAGCCTCGCTCCTCTGAGGCACCGGAGGGATCTCCCGGGGTAAGACTCGTTACCTTCGCTGCATAGACGCCGGATTTACAAAATGCACCCCAACCGCAGAGGGAGGGCTTCGCGGTCACGTGCCCGCTCGCCCCGGATGCATCACGCCTCCTC
>NZ_JDSS02000021.1:90347-91040 GCF_000584955.1 Candidatus Accumulibacter vicinus | reverse complement strand
TTCTCCTTGCCTTCGGCTCTGCGAAAACCTGGCCATAGGACTTCCATCTATGAAGTAACGCGCCATGCCCGGCGCACACGTTGGAGCTCAAGAGCGCGCCGCTTGCGGCGCGTCCCCTGGAGCGAAAGGTTGGGCAGGGATAAACACATACTCCACGATGCTTTCTGCAGCAGGAGGGGCAAGACCATCCTCACGAAGGCCATCGAGATGGAATTGGATTGCCAAAAGCAGCTCGTTTTCAGTTTCCTCTACAGTGGCTCCAGTTGCGACACAACCTGGCAGGTCCGGCACATACCCGGAGAAATTGCTTTCGGCTTTTTCGATAACAATCGCATAGCGCATAATTTCAACCTTTCAGTGAGGCCTGCTTCAGAATGCTGTTGAGTGTTCCAGGAGCCAGATCGTCACTTGGCTTCCCAGCGACGGTGACGCGACCGGGTTTGACCGGGTGTTTAAACTGGCGATGACTCCCTCTGGTTGCGACCAAGAGCCACCCGTCGTTACGGAGCACAGCCAATATGTCGCTAACTTTCATGCGCCGAGTATGCCATGGCTTTGGCCTGAAGGGCCCAACGTGGAGCTAACCGGCGCTGCGCGGCTTTATCGCGCAGCGTCCAGCGACCGAAGGGAGCGAGGTTGAGCGCCATGTTGGACGAAGCCGCTACGCGGAGGAAACGGCGGCGCTGTCGTGGT
>NZ_JDSS02000021.1:79414-90322 GCF_000584955.1 Candidatus Accumulibacter vicinus | reverse complement strand
CTACAGTCTCGGCCTGCGCCTTGGCGAAGGGTTGCGGCTGACGGTCGCCGACATCGACGGCGCACGCGCGCGGGTGCATATCCGCGATGCCCAAGGCAACAAGGACCGCCTAGTGCCGTTGCCGACGGCCACCGACCGACTCCTGCGCGGGTTCTGGCAGCGCCACCGTAATCCCGTCCTGCTGTTTCCCAATCGCCGCGGCGGCTTGCCGGGCGCACATGCCGCCAGCACTCCTCTCGACCGCGGCGGCGTTCAGAATGCCCTGCGGGCAGTCGTCGAATCGTGTGGACTAAAAAAACATTTCGCCCCACAGCCTTCGGCACAGCTATGCCACGCACCTGATCGAGGCCGGTGTTGACCTCATCGAAGTCCAGAAGAATCTCGGCCATCACTCGATCCTCACGACCGCCCGCTACACCCATCTGACGGATCAAACCAAGCCCCACGCCATTGACCGCATCAACGCGCTGATGGACCGCTATTGCCTGGCCAAGGGGGCGCCCCGATGATCCGTCTCGCTGCCATCATCGCCGAATTCGGAGCCGACTTCCTCGCGCAATTCCGTCCCCGGCTGAGCTTTGACCAGGTGCAGGCGCTGTCGGCGATCGAGCACTGCCGCAGCCCTGACAGTCCGATGATGCAGGTTCAATGCAGTGACTGTGCCCACCACCACCTCGTTCCGCATTCCTGCGGCCATCGCCTTTGCCCGCACTGCCAGCACCACGAGAGCCAGGAATGGCTGGAACGTCAGATGCAGCGGCTCGTCCCGGCCGACTACTTTCTGCTGACCTTCACGCTCCCGGCCGAATTACGCGGGCTCGCTCTGGCTCACGCCGACATCGTCCTCGATTCCATGATGAGATGTGCCTGGGAAACAGTGCTGCGTTTCAGTCAGAACGACCGGCAGTTGCAGGGAACCCCGGGGGCGATCGCGGTACTGCACACGCATTCGCGCCGTCTCGACTTCCACCCGCATGTCCATCTCGTCGTTCCCGCAGCGGCGGTCGATGCGGGACGGCGGCGCTGGCGATGCAAGCGGCGCGGCAAGAACGGCACCTATCTGTTCAACGAGAAGGCGCTGGCCAAGGTCTTCCGGGCCAAGATGCTGGCAGCGATCGAGGCAGCCGGCATTCCTCTGCCGGTGCGCTATCCGCGGGAATGGGTGGCGCACTGCAAATCGGTCGGCAGCGGCGAGAAGGCCCTGATCTACCTCGGTCGTTACCTCTACCGCGGCGTCATCCGCGAAGACGACATTCTCGCCTGCGAGAATGGCCAGGTGAGCTTCCGCTATCGCAATGCTCAAACCGGCAAACAGGAAAAGCGCTCGCTCACGGCTGCCGATTTCCTCTGGTTGATTCTCCAGCATGTCCTGCCCAAGGGGTTTCGCCGCGCTCGCAATTTCGGCTTCCTGCACGCCAATTCCAAGCGCCTGATCGCCTTGCTGCATCTCTTGCTCAAGTTCGATCCCAGCCGCTTCACGCCGCCGCGCAAGGAGCGGCCAGCGATGCTTTGCCCCTGCTGTGGCGCCGTGATGGCGATCGTCAGGACGCGAATTCGCTCGACATCGCCCGCAGTCATCACCATCGCGCCGCTCGCCGCGGTCGCCCTCTGACCATGTAAGCCGAGACCTCAGCGCTGTCCGGCCGCGTTCGGGACTTCAGTTTCCCCAAGCTGAGCGATGCGCCCGCCCGGAATTGAGAACCCGGAGCCTAAAACCCTCCGGATTCGCGAAACCATTGCCGCCTGGGCAGCAGCAAACCGGGATTTCCTGTTCTCGGCACTCCGGAATTCATGCTTCCCGGGTAAATCCAGAAAAGATATTTGCAGAGGGGCGCTCAGCGCTCCGGCCCGGGCTCGTCCAACAAACGGATCAGATCGTGGCTTCGCACGATCTATCCTTATTCGTTAGGCCGCGACGGAAAGGATGAGACATGAACGAACAATGCCAATGCCGGCAATGCCTGCGAGACAGGAACGAAGGCGCCGAGATTGCGCCTGGGCTTTTCATTCCAGCCGAAGCGCAGCGGATGGTGTTATGCCAGACCTGCGGCAACAAGCGATGCCCGCACGCTACCGACCACAGGAACGCCTGCACAGGCAGCAACGAGCCGGGGCAACCCGGTAGCGCATACGCGGAGTGCAAGCCGCATAACGCCATCGTCACGGGCGGGCCGCTTGCGGCACGTCCCGTGGACGGAGATGTACGAATACTAGGTGAGGGCCTGCCAGCAGCACGATCGCCCATCACAGGCAACTGCGGGACACTGCCAGCCGAGCGTCGGCAGAGCGCGAGGCGAAACCCGCCGCGAGGAAAAAAGATGACCGACACGCCACGCACGGGCGCTGCTCTCGGCGCCACACTCGACGCCGGGTTCGATTTGGGGCCGGAGCACAGACCGCTGGTGGAACTGTGCCGCGAATTGGAGCGCGAAAACGACAGGCTGCGGAGAATCGCGGCACACGTGCCTGCGATGGTCTACATCGCCGCGAAGGAAGGGGCTGGATACGGCGAGCAAGTGCGCGCAATGACGCCGAACGCAGAAGTCGCTTTAAACAATGAGGTATCGAGATGAAGCGCGACGCCTTCACATTTTTCCAGGACGACGTACGCGAGATCCGCCACTTTCATCTATTCTGCGGTCTCGGCGGCGGCGCCAAAGGGTTCAACAAGGCCACGCCGCGCGTGGCCAACATGGTCGGCCAGTTCCGCTGTATCGGAGGCGTCGACGTCGACGCGGCGGCCATCCGCGACTTCCAGCGCCTGACCGGCGTGCCCGGCACCGTCCTCGACCTGTTCGACCGTGATCAGTACGCCGCTTTCCACGGTGCGCCGCCACCGGCAGACTGGCGCGAGGCCACGCCGCAGGACATCCAGCGCGCCGCCGGAAACGAGCAGCCCCACATTGTTTTCCTGTCTGCGCCCTGCAAGGGCTTCTCCGGATTGCTGGCCGAAGGCAAGAGCAAGACAGCAAGGTATCAGGCTCTCAACGGGCTAACGCTGCGAGGCGTCTGGCTGATGCTCGAGGCCTTCTCGGACGATCCTCCAGATCTGATCGTTTTCGAGAACGTTCCGCGTATCGCCAGCCGAGGCAGGCATCTGCTCGACCAGATCGGCGACCTGCTGCACAGCTACGGTTACGCCGTGGCCGAGACAACGCACGACTGCGGCGAGATTGGGAGTTTGGCGCAGAGCCGCAAACGCTTCCTGATGGTGGCCCGCCACGTCGAGAAGGTGCCACCGTTCCTGTACGAGCCGGAGAAGCATCGGCTGCAGGCGGTCGGGACCGTCCTCGATCGCATGCCGCTTCCTGGCGATCCGGCTGGCGGCCCGATGCATCGCGTTCCGCGCCTGCAGTGGAAGACATGGATACGACTGGCGTTCGTCGAGGCCGGCAGCGACTGGCGCAGCCTGAACAACCTCGCGGTCGAAAACGGCCATCTCCGCGACTAGCCATGTGCACTGCGAGGTCAGAGTCATGAACAGGACCCGTTCCGTGTCGGTAAAGCAGATTTTCGTCGAGCTTTCAACCGTAGCGGAGCTGCTCACCCTGTCTGAATCGACCGTACAGGCCATGGTTCGACTTGGGCCAGAACATTTCCCACAACCGCGACTACTATCAGGGCGGCGCGTCGGGTGGCTTTTGCGGGAAATAGAGGAATGGGCAGAATCACGACCGGCTTCGGACTTGCCGCCGCCGCCAAACACGGGAGCAAAGAAGCCGCGTCCCGCTACCCGGAAGTTGCAAGATGCTCCAGGTGATCAGAAAGCCGCCTGAGTCATTCCACTCGCTCAGCGTCGTAGGCGTGCTTGTTGTAGACCCCCAACACTCCGGGAAGCATGTGCCCAAGGATCGATTCACCAACTGCGTCAGGACACCCCATCGAGGCCAGCAAGGTGCGGGCTGTTCGTCTCAGATCGTGTGGGGCCCAGTGAGATACAGGGAGGCGTGCCCGTTCAGCTTCGGGTCTGGTGGTGCTGTATGGCTGATGAAAGTAGACCGTCGACTGAATCGTCTTCTGCTCGACTGCTCGGACCTTGCCATCGAGGGTTCGCGCCGGGAACAAAGGCCCGTCGCCGTATCGATCCTTCCTGCGCATCACCACTTCCAAGGCCCGGCCAAACAGAGGCACGCGCAGATCGGTAGCGTTCTCGTGGCGGGCGCTCTTCGTCTTCCCGCCTGCACCGGTGCTGTCTCGGCATAGCCCTTGATCAGATCGAACGCCTCGGCACGCGAGATGTCCTTGGCGGCCAAGCCAGCCGTATCGCCGAGCATCTTGTCGAACATGCGCCTGACTTCGGTAGCACCCTTCTTCGCCCGAAACGGCAAGACATGGCCTTGCCAGTAGTCATCACAGACCTGCGCCACCGTGTAGCACGGAGTGGACGCGGCGACCGCCTCAGCAATTGCGCGGCGAGATCGTTCCCTCTCTGCTTTCGCCTCGACGGCCGGATCCCTGCCGGAATCGCGCAGATCGCGCAGTCGCTCCCAAGCGACGACAGCAGCGTGAACTGACATGACTGGCCAGGTGCCAATCTTTACCTGTCGCAGCTTTTGGTCGAGCGGACTGCGATACCGGTACGTCCAAGTCTTTCGGTCAGCGTACGCTTCTACACGAAGACCAGGGGTCTCCGTGCTGGTAAGATGTTGACCTGGCTGCAGCAGCTTGATTGCCCTCGCATCGAACCCCATGGCGCCCTTTCAGTATAGGTTTCTCAGTTTGCCAATGCGGCAGTATAGGTTCTCGAAAATACACCAAAAAACCTACACTGAAAAGCCAAGTGTAGGTGTGTGTAGAACAACGTAGTTGAACCTTCAGGCATCGGAAACATGACCGATGTTACAAGACAAATCAACGGCTTGACTGGCATATGCCGAAAAATAAAGACGCAAGAGAAGGCGATGTAACGGGGCATACCCCGATGATGCAGCAGTACCTGCGCATCAAGGCCGAACATCCTGGCATCCTGTTGTTTTACCGGATGGGCGACTTTTACGAACTGTTCTTCGACGACGCGGAAAAAGCGGCGCGGCTGCTGGACATTACGCTGACGACACGCGGCCAGTCGGCAGGACAGCCGATCAAGATGGCCGGGGTACCCTACCACGCCGTCGAACAATATCTGGCGAAGCTGGTCAGGCTCGGTGAATCCGTCGTGATCTGCGAGCAGATCGGCGATCCGGCGACCAGCAAGGGGCCGGTCGAGCGCGCGGTGACACGCATCGTCACGCCTGGCACCCTGACCGACGCGGCCTTGCTCGACGAGAAGCGCGACACGCTGTTGCTCGCCTTGTGCGCCAGCAAGCAACTTGCCGGCCTGGCCTGGATCAACCTTGCGAGTGGCGACTTCCGTGTCTGCGAAGTCGCGCCCGGCAAGCTTGCCGCCACGCTTGAACGCGTCCGTCCCGCCGAGATCATCGTGCCGGAAAGCTTCGGACTGGCTTTCACGACCGTCACTCCCGAAGTGGCGGTGAGGCGTCAGCCGGACTGGCATTTCGACGCCCAAACCGCTAGCCGCGAACTCTGTACGCATTTTGCCACCCGCTCGCTCGCCGGTTTCGGTGCCGACGCTCTGCGCCCGGCCATTGCCGCTGCCGGCGCCCTGTTGCGCTATGCGAAGGCCACCCAGACGCGCGCCCTGCCACACCTGCGGGCGCTGATCGTCGAACGCGACGCCAGTTTCCTCGGACTAGACACGGCGACGCGACGCAATCTCGAACTCACTGAAACCTTGCGTGGCCAACCGGCGCCGACGCTCTGCAGCCTGCTCGACAACTGCATCACCGCCATGGGCGCGCGCCTGCTGCGACATGCGCTGCACCATCCCTGGCGAGACCCGACCATTCCATCCGCGCGCCACGCAGCGGTAGCGATGCTGCTCGACGACGGTGGCCGTACGCTGCACGAGTTGCGGCGAGCGTTGCGCGGCTTTGCCGACATCGAACGTATCGCCGGCAGGATCGCGCTCTGCAGCGCCCGCCCACGCGATCTGTCGGGCTTGCGCGACAGTTTGCAGCGCCTGCGTGAACTGCGCGCGCCGCTGGCAGCAATGGCTCCGAACACCGCGGCAGCCCCGCTCCTTGTCGAACTGCATGCGCAGCTGGCCACTCCGGACGCCGCCCTTGACCTCCTGAGTCGCGCCATCCTGCCTGAACCAGCCGCGCTGATCCGCGACGGTGGGGTCATCGCCCACGGCTTCGACGCCGATCTCGACGAACTGCGCGCCCTCAATGACCACTGCGGCACTTTTCTGGTCGAACTCGAGGCGCGTGAACGCGAGCGCACGGGCATCAGCAACCTGAAGGTCGAGTACAACCGTGTGCACGGCTTCTACATTGAAGTCAGCCACGCCAATGCCTCCAGAGTGCCCGACGATTATCGCCGCCGGCAAACCCTGAAAAACGCCGAACGCTACCTGACACCGGAACTCAAGGCCTTCGAGGACAAGGCCCTGTCGGCGCAGGAGCGCGGCCTGGCACGTGAAAAGCTGCTCTACGAAGGCATTCTCGCCACCCTGCAAGGCGATCTGCCGCAGTTGCAGCAGATCGCCCAGGCAGTTGCCGGCCTCGACCTCCTGAGCGGATTCGCCGATACCGCACAAAAGCGCAACTACTGCCGACCCTTGTTTTCATCCGAGCCAGGGCTGCTGATCGAAGGCGGTCGGCACCCGGTCGTCGAAGATCAGCTCGATGGCAGCGGCAGCTTCATTGCCAATGAGACGCGCCTTGGCGACGAGCGGCGACTGTTGCTGATCACCGGCCCGAATATGGGCGGCAAATCGACCTACATGCGCCAGACCGCGCTGATCGCCCTGCTCGCACATGTCGGCAGCTACGTGCCGGCAACCCGCGCGGTTATCGGCCCGCTCGACCAGATCTTCACGCGCATCGGCGCCGCCGATGACCTCGCCGCCGGGCGCTCGACGTTCATGGTCGAAATGACCGAATCGGCAGCCATCCTGCATCACGCCACCGAAAACAGCCTGGTGCTGATGGACGAAGTCGGACGTGGCACCTCGACCTTCGACGGCATGGCGCTGGCCTTTGCCATCTGTCGCCATCTGCTCGAAAAAAATCGTTGCCTGACGCTGTTCGCGACCCATTATTTCGAGCTGACGCTGTTGGCGAACGAGTACCCGGACCTGGCCAATGTGCATCTGGACGCCATCGAGCACGGCGAGCGCATCGTCTTTCTGCACGCCGTCGAGGAAGGCCCGGCCAACCAGAGTTACGGGATTCAGGTCGCCGCACTGGCGGGCATTCCCTCTGCGGTCGTGAAAGCAGCCCGGCGACAGTTGCGCGAGTTCGAGCAACGGGCTTCGATCAATCCCCTGCAACCCGATCTCTTTGCCACGGCACTGGCCGATGCCGCAGAAGCGCAGGAGCCCCTCCCCACCCCTCCGGCCATCGAGCGGTTACGTTCGCTCGATCCTGATCGACTGACCCCCCGCGAGGCGCTCGACGCCCTCTACGAACTCAAATCGCTGCTTTGATGACTCTCCGCGCGTACGCATTGCTGCTTGCCGGCCTGTGGTTTGCCGGTTCGGTACACGCCGAAACCTGGCGTTTCGCAGTGATCGGCGATACCCCGTATAACGCTTACGAGCGCAGCGAACTACCGCGCATGCTCGACGATATCGCCGACGAGCACCCCGGCTTGATCATCCATGCTGGCGACTTCAAGGATAGCCGGACGATCTGCAGCGACGAGGTGTTCCTCGACCGGCGCACGCTCTTCGCTGCGTCACGAGTGCCGCTGCTCTACGTCGTCGGCGACAACGAATGGACCGACTGCCGGCAATTGGCTGCCGGCCACTTCGACCCGCTTGAGCGGCTGCAGAAGCTGCGCGAGCTGTTTTTCTCAGAACCGCGCACGCTGGGAAGGCAGACGCTGCTGGTCGAACAACAGGCTAATACCCCCGAGCACCTGCGCTGGCGTCTTGGCCCGGTGCTGTTCCTGTCGCTCAACGTTCCCGGTCCGAACAACCATTTCGGCCTGGGGAGCACGCCCAGCGACGAATATCTGGCGCGCAATCCCGTGCTCATCGACTGGCTCCGACAGGGATTTGCCGTTGCACGGCGCGAACAGGCGGCCGGCATGGTCATCGTCATGCAGGCCAACCCAGGCTTCAAGCATCACGCGGCCGGCCTGACGCACGCCGGTTACCGGAATCTGCTGGAGACCCTGAGCACGGAAACCCTGGCTTTTTCTGGTCAGGTTCTGCTGGTGCACGGCGACACACACTGGCAGCGCATCGACCAGCCACTGCGCCATCCGAAGACGAAGCTGCCGATGACCAACTTCACTCGCCTGGAAACCTTTGGCTACCCGGTCATGGGCTGGGTAAAAGTCATCATCGACGACGAGTTGCCGCAGCTCTTCCGCTTCGAGGTCCATCCCTACCGCCGGCGCTGACTGCCGCAGCGAACAAGACCGTCGACAGCAGCGCCAGCAAGTCCTACACTCGGCATGCTTAACTGCATCAGGAGGACTGGACCCATGCCGCTGATCTCCTTCGTTCGCGCGACCCTGGCGATCATCTTGTTCGCCATGGCGCTGCCCAGTGCTGCCCAAATCGTCATCGGCCAGGTTGCCGCATTCAGCGGCCCTCTGGCGCCCACAGGAACACACATGCGAGCCGGGGCACAACTCTACTTCGACGCGATCAACGCCGAAGGCGGCATCCACGGAGCCAGGATTCGACTGCTCTCGAAGGATGACGGCTACAAAAGCGAGGAGACGGTTCGGCTAGCCCGCGAGATGCTCAAGGAATCGCAACCTCTGGCGTTCATCGGCTTCGTCGGCACGGGCAACGTCGAGGCCATTCTCGACCAGAAGATCCTCAGTGAAGCCGGCATTCCTCTGGTTGCCGTGCGCACCGGAACCGAATCGCTGGTGCGCAGGAACGACCCGTTTCTGTTCATGACCCGTGCCAGCTACGCAGAAGAAATCGAAAAGATCACCGACCAGTACATCACCACCGGTTACACCCGCTTTGCCATCCTCTATCAGGACGATGCCTTCGGCCAGGGCGTGCTGCAGAGCGCTGAGCAGGCGATCAAGAACGCCGGCGGCACCCTGGCCGCCAAGGGCGCCTACGCGAAAAATACGACCGAGGTCGGCGCTGCCGTCAAGATCATTGCCGCCGCCAAACCGCAGGCAGTGATCCTGATTGCCAATACCGCGGCCAGCGCCGAGTTCCTGAAACAGTCACGCGAGGCAGGAAATCTCGCCCAATATGTCGCCCTTTCGACCACCGATGCGGCCCAGATCGTACAGCGAATTGGCGCCGACAAGGCGGAGGGATTGGCACTGACGCAAGTCGTTCCGGATCCGAACAGTCAAACCGTTCCGCTGATCCGGGAAATCCAGAACAACTTCGCGAAGTTCAAACCCCGTGACGTGACGCTCAACCATACCTTCGTGGAAGGTTACCTGGGTGCCATGGTGCTCGGCGAAGCACTTCGCCGTACCGGACCCAACCCGACGCGCAAGAAGCTGCGCGACACCCTTGAAGCGCTCAAGAACTATGACGCCGGTGGCGTCTTCATCAGCTTTTCGCCAAAGCGGCACGCCGGCTCGCGCTTCGTCGACATCACCATCCTCAATCGCACCGGCAAGCTGCTGCGCTAGACCCGAGGTGTGGATGACCGGCCCGGCCGGCACCCCCCCCGCCGGCGAAAACGGCCAGCTAGCGGAAAGCGCCCTGGGTACCCCCCCGCAGGACGGTCATTCCTCGTCCTCGCAACTGTCGTCGTGCGTATGCCCGTGGCTGATTTCCTCGGCAGTCGCCGGGCGAACGGCGGTGACGGTACAGGTGAACACCAGTGCCATGCCGGCCAAGGGATGATTGGCATCGAGAACGACCTTGTCGTCGGCGATTTCGGTCACCCGGTAAATCAGCACTTCATCGTCCTCATCTTCGTCATCGACACCCTCCGGCACCCCTTCAAACTGCATGCCTACCTGCAGTTCCTGGGGAAACTGACTGCGCGACTCGAGTTGGACAAGCTCAGCATCGTATTCACCGAAGGCGTCGTCGGGCTGCATCTTGACCACCACCGACTCGCCAATCCGCTTGCCGTGCATGGCTTCTTCGATCATCGGGAAAATGTCGTCGTAGCCGCCGTGCAAATAGACCAGAGGCTCCTGACCCGCATCCACCAACTGCCCGTCGACATCGGTCACGTTATAGTCCAGGGTAACCACCATATTCTTTGCAACTTGCATGTTCATTTCTTGAGTTCCTTAACCGTGCGCAGCATTTCAAGCGCATGGCCTTTGGCGTTCACTCCGTAGGACGCAAAACGGAGAACGCCTTGTTTGTCGATGACAAAAGTCGAGCGAACGATGCCGTGTTTCTTGACTCCATTCACTTCTTTCGCCTGCCAGACACCGTACTGTTTGCACGCCGAACCCTCGGCATCCGAAAGGAGACACACGGAAATACCATGCTTGTCCCGGAACTCTGCGTGTTTGATGCAGTCATCGCGGCTGATGCCAATGATCAGGCAGTCCAGTCGCGCGAATTCGTCCTCATGATCGGAGAAATCAGTCGCCTGCAGCGTACAGCACGGTGCGTCATCTCTCGGATAGAAAAAGAGAATGATATTGCTCTTGCCCTGAAACTGGGCGATATCGACGAGTTCCATATCCGCATCGGGGAGGACGAACATCGGAGCTGCCTGTCCTGCTTTCAGCATGGTGCCCCCTCAAAGACCCTTCCCGACCGCACACAAGCGAGCGGGTGACGCAGATTCTAACCAAGCTTCTGCCGTCTGACTACAAGAAGCGACACTTGTACCCGCTACAATATGCCCCGCATGTGGCAGTCACTCCCACCCAACCATTTCTCGATTCTGGATGAGGGACTGCAGGATACTCGCCATTCTCGAACACAGCAAACCC
>NZ_JDSS02000021.1:56783-79389 GCF_000584955.1 Candidatus Accumulibacter vicinus | reverse complement strand
GCACACCCTGCCCCTGCTCGTATGGCTGGTCGCCCTACCGGCACCGGCAGCTCCCGCCAGTGGCACGAGCATCGACCTGACGGCCGAAGCCAGTCGACCTGCTGCGAACGATCTGGCACGCGCGACGGTCTTTGCCGAAGCGGCCGGCGCAACACCGAGTGAATTGGCGAAAAGGGTGAATGGCCTGATCACCGACGGTCTCAAGACCGCACGCGCCTACAGCAATGTCCGGATCCAAAGCGGTGCCACTTATACCTATCCGGTCTACGCAAGGAGCGGCAAGATCGAAAGCTGGCGGATGCGCTCGGATCTCGCCCTGGAGTCCACTGATCCGGCTGCGCTCTCCGAGTTGTTGGGCAAGCTCCAGGGATCACTGGGCGTGGCCAACCTGAGCATGCTGCCGGCACCGGAAACCCGTCAAAAATCTGAAAACGAAGCCACACTCGACGCCATCACGGCCTTCAGGGCCCGCGCCAAGCTGATCGCCGACGCCTTTGGCAAGCCTTTCCGGATCAAGCACCTGACCATCAACAGCAGCGGTCGTCCCCCCCCGCTGCCAATGATGCGCGCAGCAACGCTGGCCGCGTCCGATGCGGCAGCGATGCCGATCGAGGCTGGCGAGACCCTGGTCACCACCAGTGTCTCGGGCCAGATTGAATTACCGGAATAAGCCGTGCAGGGAATCCAGACGGGCAGGACCAGCGACTAGCGTTTGACAGGTTTTCCCGGGGCGGCCGTGGCGGCAGCTTTCTCGTTCGCAGGCTTGTCGGGGATCTGAACAAACACTTCATCCTGCTTGACCATGCCGAGTTCGAAACGTGCGCGTTCCTCGATCGCATCGTAACCCTGCTTGAGATCACGGACTTCGGCATCAAGCCCGGCGTTGCGCATCTCCAGCCGGCCGTTTCTTTCCTTCTGTTGCTGCAACTGCCGATCGACATCCCATACCCGTAACCAGCCGCCCTTACCGAGCCACAGCGGATGCTGCAGCAAGGCAATCAGCGACAGCAGGGCAACAGCCAGCCAGCGCACGGGAGCCGATGTCGAAACTCAGTCAATCACGACAGATTGTAGAAGGCGTCACGACCCGGATAGCCAGCGGTGTCTCCGAGGTCCTCTTCGATGCGCAGCAACTGGTTGTACTTGGCAATGCGATCGGAACGTGACAGCGAACCGGTCTTGATTTGCAGCGCGTTCATCCCGACGGCGATGTCGGCAATGGTACTGTCTTCGGTTTCGCCGGAGCGGTGCGAAATCACTGCCGTGTAAGCAGCGCGCTTGGCCATTTCGATGGCCGCAAAGGTCTCCGAGAGCGTGCCGATCTGATTGATCTTGATCAGGATCGAATTGGCAATGCCCTGCTTGATGCCTTCCTTGAAAATCCGGGTATTGGTCACGAAGACGTCGTCGCCAACGATCTGTACGCCTTTGCCGAGGCGCCCGGTAAGCACTTTCCAGCCATCCCAGTCGTTCTCGGCCATGCCATCCTCGATCGAGACGATCGGGAAGCGGTCGGCCAGATTGGCCAGGTAATCGACCAGTTCGTGCGAACTCAGCTGCAAGTTTTCACCAGCCAGATGATAGCGACCATCCCGGTACAGCTCTGAGGCCGCACAATCGATGCCGACCAGCACGTCTTCGCCAGGACAGTAACTGGCGTTCTCGATCGCCTGGATGATCAGCTGCAAGGCTTCAGCATGGCTGCCGAGGTTGGGCGCGAACCCCCCCTCATCGCCAACGGCGGTCGAGAAGCCTTTTTTATGCAACAGCTTCTTGAGCGCGTAAAAAACCTCGGCACCACAGCGCAATGCTTCGCGAAATGAGCGCTGACTCACCGGGAGAATCATGAATTCCTGAAAATCAAGACTGTTGTTGGCATGTTCCCCACCGTTGATGATGTTCATCATCGGTACCGGCATCTGCATCGGCCCGGAACCGCCGAAATAGCGATAAAGCGGCAGACCGGATTCCTCGGCGGCAGCCTTGGCCACCGCCATCGAAACTGCCAGCATGGCGTTGGCACCAAGACGGGCCTTGTTGTCGGTACCGTCAAGATGAATCAGTGTCTGGTCGATGAATGCCTGTTCCTGGGCATCGAGACCGATGATTGCCTCGGAAATTTCGGTGTTCACATTCTCGACGGCCTGCAGCACACCCTTACCCAGATAGCGGGCGGTATCGCCATCGCGCAATTCAATGGCTTCACGCGATCCGGTCGAAGCGCCGGAAGGCACCGCTGCACGCCCCATGACCCCGGATTCGAGCAGAACGTCACATTCGACGGTCGGGTTGCCACGCGAATCGAGCACCTCACGGGCCACAACATCAACCACAGAGCTCATGATTTTTCCTTTTTATTCATAGTGTTAAATAGAGGAAACCCGAAAACCCCCCGCAGGTTCATTGCGCCTTCACCCTGACGCGTGACTCTGGCTGCCGGGAATTCGTGAACTGGAGTTCATCCAGACGATCCGCCTTGACCAGACGATCCAGCGCGACCAGCGTCGTCAACAGGCCTTCCATGCGACTCAGGGGCCAACTGTTCGGCCCATCGGAAAGCGCCATTTCCGGGCGCGGATGCGTCTCCATGAATAGCCCGGCGATGCCCACGGCCACCGCCGCACGCGCCAGCACCGGTACAAACTCGCGCTGCCCTCCGGAAACCGCACCCTGCCCACCTGGCAACTGCACCGAATGGGTGGCATCGAAGACCACCGGCGCAGCGCTCTCGCGCATGATCGCCAGACTGCGCATGTCCGAGACCAGGTTGTTGTAGCCAAAGGAAGCGCCGCGCTCGCAAACCATGATCGTATCGGCACCGGCAGCGGCATCCCTGGCTTTGGCGACGACGTTTTGCATGTCCCCCGGCGCGAGAAACTGCCCTTTCTTGATATTCACCGGCTTGCCGGTGGCGGCAACAGCCCGGATGAAGTCGGTCTGACGACAGAGAAAGGCAGGCGTCTGCAACACATCGACGACCGCCGCGACGGCGGCGATGTCCTGTTCGCGATGCACGTCGGTCAGAATCGGAACGCCGATCTGACGGCGCACTTCGGAGAGGAGGTGCAGACCACGGTCAACCCCTGGACCACGCGGAGATTGACCGGAGCTGCGATTGGCCTTGTCATAGGAAGCCTTGAAGATGTACGGCAATGCAAGTCGGGTACAAATCTCCTGCAACCGGCCAGCGACCTCAATGCACAAATCCAGCGACTCCGCCATGCACGGGCCGGCGATCAGAAACAGCGGCCGGTCGAGTCCAACCTCGAAGTGGCAGAGTTTCATGACCTTAACCGGCAGGCGATGGCGGCCTGAACAAAAGACGTGAACAGTGGATGTCCTTTGCGCGGCGAGGAAGTGAACTCGGGGTGGAACTGACAGCCAAGGAACCACGGGTGCGCGTTCGGCCCTTCTCTGGGCAACTCGATGACTTCGCAGAGATCGGTGACAGGAGCACGACCGGCGACCACCAGACCACTCTCTTCCAGTTCACCGAGCAGCGTATTGTTCACCTCGTAACGGTGGCGATGCCGTTCGACGATCTCTGGCTGCTGATAGATCGCGCGCGCCATAGTGCCTTCACTCAGTTCGCAGCGCTGGCCGCCCAGACGCATGGTGCCACCCAGATCGGAGTTTTCGTCACGTATTTCGTGTCGTCCCGAAGCGTCCCGCCATTCGGTGATCAAACCCACCACCGGATATCGCGTATCCTTGTCGAACTCGGTGCTGTGCGCCTCGCTCATGCCGGCCACGTGGCGAGCGAACTCGACGACTGCGAGTTGCATGCCGAGGCAGATACCGAGAAAGGGAATACCGTTTTCGCGGGCATGACGAATCGCGGCGATCTTGCCCTCGGTCCCGCGTCGCCCGAAGCCGCCCGGAACGAGGATGGCCTCCATGCCCTGCAGGGCACCACAACCGTTCTTCTCGATCTCCTCGGAATCGAGGTAGCTGACTTTGACCTTGCTGCGCGTTGCAATGCCGGCATGCACCAGCGCTTCGGTCAGCGACTTGTACGATTCGGTCAGGTCGACATACTTGCCGACGAAAGCCACGTTGACCTCCCGCTCGGGGTGTTCAAGCGCGTGCACGATCGTTTTCCACACCGTCAGATCAGCCGCTTTGGCAAGAATGCCGAGTTTGTGGCAGACGATCTCGTCGAGCATCTGGTCGTGCAACATCGCCGGTATCTTGTAAATCGAATCCGCATCCCGCGCTTCGATCACAGCCTCGCGCTGCACGTTGCAGAACAGGGCCATTTTCCGCTTGTCGTCTTCCGGAATCGGGCGATCGGTGCGACAGAGCAGAATGTCTGGCTGGATGCCGATCTCCCGCAGTTCCTTGACCGAGTGCTGCGTCGGTTTGGTTTTCAGCTCACCGGCAGTGGCAATGTAGGGTATCAGCGTCAGATGCATGTAGCAGGCGTTGCTGCGGCCCTCCTGCAGACCCATCTGGCGGATCGCTTCCAGAAAGGGCAGCGACTCGATGTCGCCGACCGTGCCGCCCACTTCGACGATCGCCAGATCGGCGCCCTCGGCGCCGCGTCTGATGTGCGCCTTGATCTCGTCGGTAATGTGCGGAATCACCTGCACCGTCTTGCCGAGATACTCGCCGCGCCGTTCCTTCTTGATCACCGAATCGTAGATTTGTCCGGTTGTAAAGTTGTTGCGCCGCTCCATCCTGGCATTGGTGAAACGTTCGTAGTGTCCGAGGTCAAGGTCGGTTTCAGCCCCATCTTCGGTGACAAAGACTTCGCCATGCTGGAACGGACTCATCGTTCCAGGATCGACGTTGATATAGGGGTCGAGCTTGAGATGGGTGACCCGGATGCCGCGCGATTCGAGGATCGCCCCCAGGGATGCGGCTGCGATCCCCTTGCCCAACGATGAAACCACGCCGCCAGTAACGAATACGTATTTGATCATGGAGATAACTGCAGCGGGAAATTCAGATTGTAGCGGAAAACGTTGTCGTGCTCAATTCGGCACGGGCTTCTGGGCTTCTCACAACCCGACGAAGCCGACGGCGGCCGTCCTGCTCAGCGGATAAACTCGCGACTGATCTGGCGAAACAGATCGCTACCGGCCTGCCGAAGCCATTCGAAAGCGACCATTTCGCGCGAAACGATGTCGGCACCGTGAGCGCGCATCCGTTCCAGTGCCAGTATCTTGTCCGTATTTCGCCGTGATCCAACGGCCTCCTCGACAACAAATACACTTCGGCCGACGGCGAGCAGATCGAGCACCGTCTGCTGAACGCAGACATGCGCTTCGGTGCCGGCCACCACGAACTGTGCGCGGTCGCCTCCTGGCAACTTGAACACCCCTCCCTCGGGAACCGCCGAGAACTGGATCTTTTCAACGATGCATGCGTCCGGCACCAAAGCCCTGAGAGCAGGCATCGTCGGACCCAGTCCTTGTGGATACTGCTCGGTGCAGATCACTGGCACCCCCAGCCGCTGGGCCACCCTGGTCAGCCACACGCTGGCATCCAGCACCCGTTCGGCAGCGTCGATCGCCGGCTGCAACCGCTCCTGCAAATCGACGAGCAACAAGACTGAACGATCAGTACACATCAACATGAAAAATTCCTCCAGTTTCATGTAAAGGTCGCGTCAGCGACTCATGAAGCTCCCCCTCCCCCTCGCGGGGGAGGGGACAAGGAAACGGACATGACTTTCATGATCGGTGGTGCCCGAAAAAGCCGTGACCGTTGGCAACTGTTCTGCGCAAGAAACTGGAGCAGCACTTTACTGGAAATTGGGATAAAGTGAGCAACGGCTTCGTCCCGGCAGGAGAATATCGCATATGAATACAGTCCCCTCAAGTACCACGCTGCTTGCCCTGGCAGTGTTCTTATTGTCCCTCGGCGCATGTAGCCAGGAGCCTGAGAACAGTCCCGCCGCGAAAGCGGAACCGCCTGGCACCACCCAGGTCGAAGACATCCCGACCGCGGCTTCTCCATTGGCAAGGGCCGCAATACGGGGCGATCTGGCAGAGATCAAGACTTTGCTGGAAGCCGGCGCCGTGATCAATGTAACCGACGCCCTGGGCAGGACGCCACTCCACATGGCCGCCTTTTACGGACGCGCCAAAGCTTCGGAACTTCTGCTCGCCAGCGGTGCGAACATCAACGCCAAAGACCGTGTCGGAATGACGCCGCTGCATGCAGCGGTACTCTCGGGTGGCAGGTACGAAGTGGAGTTACTACTCGACAGGAAGGCCGATGTCAATGCCACTACCGACACTGGGCAAACGCCACTCCATCTGGCTGCAGCAACCGGCCAGCCCAAGGTATCGCGCATTCTCATCGAACGCGGCGCCGATCTGAAAGCGAAAGACAAGAACGGCAAGACGCCCCTCTTCTACGCCTCTCAGAACAAGCACCCGGTAACCACCGAATTACTTCAGCAGTACGCCGCGAAGGATTGACGCCGTGCTGATGGGCGGTACTGTGGCCACACAACAACGATGCAGTCGCCGAAAAAAGCCTGTCCTCGCGCCAATCATGCCTTCTTGATCGCCTCGTCACGCAATTCGCGGCGCAGGATCTTGCCAACGTTGGTCTTCGGCAGTTCTGTCCGGAACTCGACCTGGCTCGGCACCTTGTAACCGGTCAGGTGCTCCCGACAATGAGCGATCAGCGCCTCGGCGGTGAGTGTTGGATCCTTCTTGACGACGAAGATTTTCACCGCCTCTCCTGACTTGTCATGCGGCACGCCGACAGCCGCCACTTCCAGTACGCCTGGGTGCTGCGCGACGACATCCTCGACCTCGTTCGGGTACACATTGAAACCGGAGACCAGAATCATGTCCTTCTTGCGGTCGACGATGCGGACGAAGCCCGTGGGCTCCATCACCGCAATATCACCAGTCAACAGAAAGCCGTCCGGGGTCATCACCTTGGCCGTCTCTTCAGGACGATTGTAATAACCCTTCATCACCTGCGGACCACGAATGCAGAGTTCTCCACGCTCGCCCAGCGGAACGTCGGCGCCCGAGTCATTGCGAATCGCCACTTCGGTGGACGATATCGGCAAGCCAATGGCACCGGTATACGCGGGAATATCGAGCGGGTTGATGGTCGCGGCCGGCGATGTTTCGGTCAGACCATAGGCCTCGATCAGCGGCTTGCCGGTGATCTGCTTCCACTTCTCCGCGACCGCTTTCTGTACTGCCATGCCGCCACCGAGCGTGACTTTCAGCTTGCTGAAGTCGAGCGCGCAAAAGGTGTCATTGTTCAGCAGGGCGTTAAACAGCGTGTTGACGCCGGTCACTACCGTGAATGGATACTTGCCCAGATCCGCAACGAAGCCCGGAATATCCCGTGGATTGGTAATCAGCAGGTTGCTCGCACCAATCTTGAAAAAAGTGAAACAGTTCGCCGTCAATGCAAAGATATGGTAAAGCGGCAGCGCAGTGACCACCAGATGTTGCTCGTCACCCAGCGCAGGCTTGATCCAGGCGTGCGCCTGCGCCAGATTCGCCAGGATGTTGCGATGAATCAGCATGGCCCCTTTCGAGAGACCGGTCGTTCCACCGGTATACTGCAGAAAAGCCAGGTCTTCCTGCCTGACGTTCACCGATTTCAATTCCGCCGAGGCACCCTTGGCGAGCGCAGCCCGGAAATTGACTGCTCGCGGCAAGCTCCACGCCGGCACCATCTTCTTGACGTACTTGACGACGAAGTTAACTACGGCGCCTTTCGGAAAACCGAGCATATCGCCCAGGCGCGCCACCACGATGTGTTTGACCGGCGTTCTGACCAGCACCTGCTCCAGCGTGACCGCGAAATTTTCGACAATCACGATCACCTCGGCTCCCGAATCCTTGAGCTGATGTTCGAGTTCTCGAGGCGTGTAAAGCGGGTTGACGTTCACCACGACGTAACCGGCACGCAAGGCACCGAAAATACAAATCGGATACTGGATGATGTTCGGCATCATCAGCGCCACGCGGGCTCCCGGGGGCAACTTGAGCACCGACTGGAGATAGGCGGCGAAATCCCGTGACAACTTGTCGAGTTCACCGTAGGTGATCTCGGCGCCCATGTTGATATAGGCAACGCGGTTGCGATACTGTGCAACGCTTTTTTCGAAGAGTTCGCCCAGCGACTGAAATTCGTTTAATTCAATCTCGGCAGGAACACCCTTCTGATAGCTCTTCAGCCAAATCCTCTCCACCTGTTCTCCTCCTGAATGAAACTCTCCATATGAAAACTCGCATTTCCATCGCCAGTCTTTTCCTGGCCAGCCGTTCGACGCTCTGCAGCAAGCTCAGGCTGTGGTTCTCTGTGGTTCTTATTCTAAATCTAAGATCGCTGCAAGTACTTCAGCTTGTCCGGCTTGTGGTTCCACTCATCGGCGTCGGCCAAGGGTTCCGTGCGCTCGACAATGACCGGCCATTCCTTGGCCAGTTCGGCATTGATCGCGATGAATCTGCGCTGCGCTTCCGGAACATCGTCCTCGGCAAAAATGGCCTCTGCCGGGCACTCGGGAACGCACAGCGTGCAATCGATGCACTCTTCAGGGTCGATCACCAGGAAATTCGGGCCTTCGTGGAAGCAATCCACGGGACAGACATCAACGCAGTCAGTAAATTTGCACTTGATACAGTTCTCGGTAACAACGTACGTCATCGTCGTGCTTTTACAAGTATTGAACGAATGAAACTATAACTGATTTGACGTCTCCAACACAGCCCTACGGCTTCCCTTGGCGAGGTTTTTTCGCTAGCATTGGAAATCTGGCCGGTCATCAGGGTCCGGCTTGCCATGTAACCCACTTTCACGACCCCTACTCCCTCCCAGATCACGCAAGAGGCTTTTAATGAGCGAACATATCCATCACGTTACGGACGACAGCTTCGAGACCGATGTACTTCAGTCGGATGAACCTGTTCTCGTTGATTACTGGGCCGAATGGTGCGGTCCGTGCAAGATGATTGCACCCATCCTTGACGATATTGCCAATGACTACGCCGGCCGCCTGAAGGTCGTCAAGTTGAACATCGATGACAATCAGAAGACACCTGCCAGCTTTGGTATCCGTGGCATCCCGACTCTGATGCTGTTCAAGAATGGCCTCGTCGAAGCCACCAAGGTCGGCGCCCTTTCCAGATCGCAGCTGGTCACCTTCATTGACAGCAACCTTTAAAGTCGCTACCCTCTCGGCCTGAAGGTTTGCTGGGCGCAGCGCAGCAGCTAGCCCGCAGCACTCCACGAATCCGTATCGAACCTTCAGGCGTCCTCTCCCTTTAGCAGCAGCTCCTGCCGGTCTCACGGCACTTCGCTTGGCGCACATTGCATTTGCGGCGGCCCGCAGCGCGTTTGATTTTCCCCATCTTCGTCTCCAGCACATGCACCTATCCGAACTCAAAGCACTTCACGTCAGTCAGCTTCTTGACATGGCCATCACCAACAACGTCGAGGGCGCCAACCGACTGCGCAAGCATGAACTGATCTTCGCGCTGCTCAAGAATCAGGCCAGAAAGGGTGAAAGCATCTTCGGCGACGGCACGCTGGAAACGCTGTCCGACGGTTTCGGCTTCCTACGTTCGCCCGATACCTCGTACCTGGCCAGTACCGACGACATCTACGTCAGCCCGAGCCAGATCCGGCGATTCAATCTGCATACCGGCGACACCATCGAGGGTGAAATCCGCACGCCGAAGGATGGAGAACGCTACTTTGCCCTGGTCAAGGTCGACAAGATCAACGGTGAAGTGCCCGAGGCATCGAAGAACAAGATTCTCTTCGAGAACCTGACGCCTTTACACCCGGCAGAGCATCTGAAACTCGAGCGCGACATCCGCGGCGAAGAGAACATTACCAGTCGCATCATCGACATCATCGCGCCCATTGGCAAGGGACAACGCGGTCTGCTGGTGGCCAGTCCGAAGAGCGGCAAGACAGTGATGATGCAGCATATTGCGCATGCGATCACCAGCAACCACCCCGATGTCACGGTGATCGTCCTGTTGATCGATGAGCGCCCCGAAGAAGTCACCGAGATGACCCGCTCGGTTCGCGGCGAAGTCGTTGCCTCGACTTTCGACGAGCCCGCGACACGCCACGTACAAGTTGCCGAGATGGTCATTGAAAAGGCCAAGCGTCTGATCGAACACAAGCGGGATGTGGTGATTCTCCTTGATTCAATCACGCGCCTGGCGCGTGCCTACAACACCGTTCAGCCAGCATCCGGCAAGGTCCTGACTGGCGGCGTCGATGCCAATGCCCTGCAAAAGCCCAAACGCTTCTTTGGTGCAGCCCGCAACATTGAGGAAGGGGGTTCGCTGACGATCATCGCCACCGCGCTGATCGACACCGGCAGCCGTATGGACGACGTGATCTACGAAGAGTTCAAGGGCACCGGCAACATGGAAATCCACCTTGATCGCCGCATGGCAGAAAAACGCGTGTACCCGGCGATCAACGTCAATCGCTCCGGCACCCGTCGCGAAGAACTGCTGCTCAAGCCGGATGTTCTACAAAAGATGTGGATCCTGCGCAAGCTGCTGTACAACATGGACGACCTTGAAGCAATGGAGTTTCTTCTCGACAAGATCAAGGCCACCAAGAACAACGCTGAGTTCTTCGATTCCATGCGCCGCTGATCGGACGGCGAACGCGCTCGGCGAGCCGGGGCTGGGTGGCCTACTACAGCAACCGAGTTGCCGGGAACAGCCGAATTGCTGGCATGGCGTTCTGGTTTGGTGTTTGCCCCACCTTCTGTTAGAATCCGCTTCCTTCCGGAGAGATGGATGAGTGGTTTAAGTCGCACGCCTGGAAAGCGTGTTTAGGATAATTCCTAACGCGGGTTCGAATCCCGCTCTCTCCGCCAGGAAACGAGGTGAAACCCGCACTGTTCAAGGCGTTGCGGGTTTCGTCTTTTCAGCTACCCAAATTTCCACCCACGCCAAGCTTGAATAGAGTGGCGTCAGACGCGAAAACCCGGCACGCGGCCGGGTTGGCAGGCGGCTGGACTGTCAGGATTCAGAGAATTCGGCGGCCGTCGCCGGCCAGCAACCCGGTCAGGTTGGCCAACTCACGGCACTCCTCGACGATCGCGTGGCAGGACCACATGAACCGTTTAATGCGAGCCTCGATGACCGTATCGATCCATCCCATCTGACCCACTGCGCTTCTCTGCCGACCATGGAATGCCCGTACGCGGTCAGTCTCAGCAGCGGCTGCCAGCGCCTCTCGCAAGCCCAGTTCTCCTGATGCTGGCAACGTGCAGGCCTGCAGCGTTCGCGACCGATATCAAGCGCCGATTTTCCCCCGAAATGGGCTCAGCCAGGCTCCCCGATGCATAATCGATAGCTGGACCAACACCCTGCGCCTGCCACCCCATGCTCGACGACATCAAGAAGACCTTGTGGGCCACCGCCGACAAGCTGCGCGCCAACATGGACGCCGCCGAATACAAGCACCTGGTCCTCGGGCTGATCTTCGTCAAGTACATCTCGGACGCCTTTGCCGCGCGGCGTGCCGAACTGGCGCGGCGCTTTGCCGACCCGGCCGACGATTACCACCTCGGCGCGGCCGACCTGATCGCGGAAGAACTCGAAGATCGCGACTACTACCGCGAAGTCAACGTCTTCTGGGTGCCCGAATCCGCGCGCTGGGAAGCCCTGCGCGCCGCCGCCAAGCAACCGGACATCGGCAAGCGCATCGACGATGCCCTCGCCCTCATCGAAGTCGAGAACCCCAAGCTCAAGGGCATCCTCGACAAGCGCTATGCGCGCGCCCAGTTGCCCGACGGCAAGCTCGGCGAACTGGTTGATCTGGTTTCCACCATCGGCTTCGCTGCCGACCCCGGCCAGGCGCGCGACGTGCTCGGCCAGGTCTATGAATACTTCCTCGGCCAGTTCGCCAGCGCCGAGGGCAAGAAGGGCGGCCAGTTCTACACGCCGGCCTCGATCGTCAAGACCCTGGTCGCCGTCCTCGCTCCTCATCATGGCAAGGTCTATGACCCCTGCTGCGGCTCCGGCGGCATGTTCGTCCAGTCCGAGAAGTTCATCGAGGCGCACGGCGGCAAGCTGGGCGATGTGTCGATCTACGGGCAGGAATCCAACCCGACGACCTGGCGCCTGGCCGCGATGAACCTCGCCATCCGTGGCATCGACTTCAACCTCGGCCGCGAACCCGCCGACACCTTCATCCGCAACCAGCATCCGGATCTGCGCGCCGACTTCATTCTCGCCAACCCGCCGTTCAACGTCAGCGACTGGTGGCATGGCAGCCTGGAAGGCGACCCGCGCTGGGAGTTCGGCACTCCGCCGCAGGGCAACGCCAACTACGCGTGGCTGCAGCACATGCTGTACCACCTGAGGCCGGGCGGCCGCGCCGGCATCGTGCTGGCGAATGGCTCGATGAGTTCCAGCCAGAACCGCGAGGGCGACATCCGCCGAGCGATGGTCGAGGCCGACGTGATCGAGGTGATGATCGCGTTGCCGGGACAGCTTTTCTTCAACACGCAGATCCCCGCCTGTCTGTGGTTCCTCACCAGGCACAAAGCGGCTCGTCCGGGTGAAGTGCTGTTCATCGACGCCAGAAAGCTCGGCCGCATGATCAGCCGGGTACAGGCCGAGTTCCCCGATGAAGTCATTGACCGCATTGCCGGCACCGTCGCTGCCTGGCGTGATGAGGCAGACGCCGAGGAGTATCAGGACATCCCTGGCTACTGTCGCAGCGTGAATCTGGCGGAGATCGCCGACCACGGCCACGTGCTGACGCCGGGGCGCTACGTTGGAGCCGAAGAGGTCGAGGACGACGACGAGGCCTTCGCCGAGAAAATGCAGAAGCTCACCGAGAAGCTCGGCGAGCAGATGGCGAAGGGGGCGGAGCTCGATCAGTTGATCCGGCAGAAGTTGGGGGGGCTGGGGTATGAGTTCTGAGTGGTTTCCCTCAACGCGCCTCAAAGACTTACTTTTGGAGCATGTACGAAACGGCGTATATAAAGAGAAGAAGTTCCACGGACGAGGGAGCAAGATTGTCAATATGGGGGAGCTCTTTGGGCATTCACGCCTGTTTGATGTGCCGATGAAAAGAGTCGAGTTGAATGACAGAGAGCTGGAAAAGTCTCTGTTGCAGGTCGGCGACCTCCTTTTTGCGCGACGATCCCTTGTTGCGTCGGGCGCTGGAAAATGCTCTATAGTCAAGCAACTAGCTGAGCCGACCACTTTTGAGAGCTCGATTATTCGTGCCAGACCCGATCCGAAAAAGGCTTCAGGCGACTTCTTGTACTACTACTTTGCGTCGCCTTTGGGACGAGAAAGCATCGGGAAGATTCTGCGCCAGATGGCAGTATCCGGAATTACCGGGTCAGATTTGATGAGCATCGCGATTTCCTGTCCGCCCCTTGAGGTACAAACCGAAATTGCGTCCTTCCTAAATGCCATCGACGACCGCATCACCCTACTGCGCGAAACCAACGCCACGCTCGAAGCCATCGCGCAGGCGCTGTTCAAGTCGTGGTTCGTCGATTTCGACCCCGTCCGCGCCAAGCAGGAGGGCCGCGCGCCGGAAGGGATGGACGAGGCGACTGCCGCGCTGTTTCCGGATGCGTTCGAGGAATCGGAGCTGGGGTTGGTGCCGAGGGGGTGGCGTAACGCCCCAATCTATGACTTGGCAACCTACATCAATGGTGCGGCATACAAGGCATTTGAGCCGAATGCAGAACGTCGTGGCTTGCCGATCATTAAGATTGCCGAATTGAAGGCCGGCGTGACATCACACACGGCATATTCCGACGTTGCCATGCCGGCAAAGTATCGCATCGAGACAGGGGATGTGTTGTTCTCATGGTCGGGAAATCCAGACACGTCGATTGATACATTTGTATGGCATCACGGAGAAGCTTGGCTGAATCAGCATATCTTTCGAGTACTGCCGCACACTGCCAAGGAACGCTCTTTTGTTCTTCAGACGCTAAAGCACTTGCGGCCAGTATTTGCCGAACTTGCCCGAAACAAACAAACAACCGGACTAGGCCATGTAACCGTCGCTGATATGAAACGACTGCTAGTGGTGCAACCGGATACAGGAGTATCTGAAGCATTCGATCTAACGGTCGCCCCCATCCATGAACGGATTTTTGAGAACGATAAACAAGCACAAACCCTTGCCGCCCTCCGCGACACCCTGCTCCCCCGTCTGATCTCCGGCCAGTTGCGCCTGCCAGAATCTGCAATCCCAGCGCCTTGTGCCAAAGTATGAATAATCAGCAACAAACGAATGCCGAGATCAGAGTAAGGGAAAAGGCCGAGCGGTTGAGCGCAGCAAGAAAAAAAGTTCTTGGTGGAGAAGTGACTGCGCTTTCAATCGATACCTGCATCTTCGATGAGAGAGGCAACCGTCTCAACGACGGGGTCTTCAAGCATCTTGAGCAATTCAAGGGGAACACCTTCCGACTGGTGTTCTCCGAGGTAACGATCAAGGAGGTGCTTTCCCATATCTCCAGAGATGCGGAGGAAGCCAAGCTGAAGATGGTGAGCGCATTGCGGCGCGTTGGTTTCTTCTGGCCGCTTGAAACAGACCACAAGGCGCTGGCCGAGAAGATGCTGAAAGGCAAGTTGCCAAAGACAGTGGCATTGGAACAGGTCAAGGACTTTGTCACCCGTTGCGGTACCGAGATTATCGAGGCCAAGGAATTCGTCGATCTGGCTGCGGTTCTAAGCCGCTACTTCAATGTTCAAGCACCCTTTGAGACGGCTGGTGAGAAGAAGTCGGAATTTCCGGATGCTGTTGCCCTGCTATCACTGGAAGCTTGGGCGAAAAAGCAGGCAACGACAGTCCTATTCGTCACCAAGGACAAGGGCTGCAAACGGTTCTGCGATGAATCCGCCCGACTCGTCGCCATCGATGATCTGACCGATGCACTGAAGCTGGTTCAGGAGCGCGATCAGCATTGCATCAGTTTGTGCCAAGCTTTGGAGACTGCGATTGCAGCAGGCCAATATCCCAACCTGATCAGCGAGATCGAAGATGCAATCGCTTATGATATCGACATTGACTGGAATCCTGAAGCTAGCGCGGCCTTCAATTACAACGCAGAAATGCAGCATGTTGAACTTCTCAGCGCCCGTTTTTCTGGCCCCGCTGGTCAGCCTGAGTTTCGGGCTGTCGATTATCGAGGTGACATGCTGGTCGTTCAGGTTGACATGGACATCACCGTTGAGGCTACATGCAACTTTTCGTTTTCAATTCGTGACGGGATCGATCGTGACATGGTGTTCATTGGGGGTAATGAGGTAACGACTGAGGTCGAGACAGTAATCGATGTACTCATCACCTTCAGTCAGCTTGCCGACCACAATCCTCAGGTTGATGAGATCGAATTGGTTTCTGCTCACAGGACAATCGATTTTGGTGCTGTGTGGCCGGACTACGGCGACGAAGACCCGAATAGTGAGTATTACTGATGACCGAAGACCAACTGGAGCAGGAAGCCCTCGGCTGGCTGGTTGACCTCGGCTACGCCCACCTCTACGGCCCCGACATCGCCTTCGACGGCACGGCCCCCGAGCGCAAGGACTACCGCGAGGTACTGCTGACCCAGCGTCTGAGCGAGGCGATTGATCGGCTGAACCCTGGCATCCCGCTCCCGGCGCGGCAGGACGCGTTGCAGCAGGTCGTGAGCTTGGGTATTCCATCGCAACTGTCGGCCAACCACCGCTTCCATCAGTTGCTGGTGACTGGTGTGCCGGTGCAGTACAACAAGGACGGCGATACGCGGGGCGACTTTGTCCGGCTGATCGACTGGACGAATGCCACCCGCAACGAATGGCTGGCCGTCAATCAGTTCACTATCAAGGGGCATAACGGGAAGAATGCGCACACCCGCCGCCCGGACATCATCCTTTTCATTAACGGCCTGCCGCTGGTGCTGATCGAACTGAAGAACCCGGCCGACGAAAACGCCGACATCTGGCGGGCCTACGATCAGATCCAGACCTACAAGGAACAGATTCCGGACGCCTTCCAGTACAACGAGGTGCTGGTCATCTCCGACGGCAGTCAGGCACGCCTGGGCTCCCTCTCGGCCAATGCCGAGCGATTCCTGCAGTGGCGAACGATCGACGGGGTGGCGCTGGATCCGCTCGGCGAGTTCAACGAACTGGAGACGCTGGTCCGCGGCCTGCTGGCTCCGGCCATCCTGCTCGACTACCTGCGCTTCTTCGTCCTCTTCGAGGACGACGGCGCATTGGTCAAGAAGATCGCCGGTTATCACCAGTTCCATGCGGTGCGCGCGGCGATCGATCAGGTGGTCGCCGCCGCGCGCCCCGGCGGCACGCACAAGGGTGGCGTCGTCTGGCATACGCAGGGCAGCGGCAAGAGCATCACGATGACCTGCTTCGCCGCCCGGGTCATGCAGGAAGCGGCGATGGAGAACCCGACCATCGTCGTCATCACCGACCGCAACGACCTCGACGGCCAGTTGTTCGGCGTCTTCTCGCTGGCGCAGGACTTGTTGCGCGAGGAACCGGTGCAGGCCAACACCCGGCAAGACCTGCGCGCCAAACTCGGCAACCGCCCCTCGGGCGGCATCGTCTTCGCGACCATCCAGAAGTTCATGCCTGGCGAGGACGAGGACAGCTATCCGATCCTCTCCGACCGCCACAACATCGTCGTCATCGCCGATGAGGCGCACCGCACGCAGTACGGCTTCGAGGCCAGGCTCAAGACCGTCAGGGCGCCCAGCAACACGGCCGGCGACGGCGTCAACGACGCGATTGCGCTGCTCGCCGCCGAGCCCGCCGCGTCGTACCTGTCACGCTACCAGGTCGGCTACGCCCGGCACCTGCGCGACGCCCTGCCGAACGCGACCTTCGTCGCCTTCACCGGCACCCCGGTAGCGAGCGAGGACCGCGACACGCGTGCCGTGTTCGGCGACTACATCCACGTCTACGACATGCAGCAGGCGAAGGAGGACGGGGCGACCGTCGCCATCTACTTCGAGTCGCGCCTCGCCAAGCTGTCGCTCAACGAGGCCGAGCTGCCGCACATCGACGACGAAGTCGATGAACTTGCCGAGGACGAGGAGGAAGGACAGCAGGCCCGGCTGAAGAGCAAGTGGGCGGCGCTCGAAAAGGTGGTCGGTGCCGAACCCCGTATCGCCCGCGTCGCCGCCGATCTGGTCACGCACTTCGAGGAACGCGGCCAGGCCCAGGCCGGCAAGGCGATGGTCGTCGCCATGAGCCGCGAAATCTGCGTCCATCTCTACAACGAGATCACCCGGTTGCGCCCCAGGTGGCATGACGCCGATCCGGAAAAGGGGGCGATCAAGATCGTCATGACCGGGTCGGCCAGCGACAAGGCGCTGCTCCGGCCGCACGTCCATGGCGCCCAGGTCAAGAAGCGCCTCGAGAAGCGCTTCAAGGACCCCGCGGACCCACTGCGCATCGTCATCGTGCGCGACATGTGGCTCACCGGCTTCGATGCGCCCTGCGTGCATACGATGTACATCGACAAGCCGATGAGGGGCCACAACCTGATGCAGGCCATCGCCCGCGTCAATCGGGTGTTCAAGGACAAGCAGGGCGGGTTGGTGGTCGACTACATCGGCATCGCCAACGAACTCAAGAGCGCGCTCAGGGAATACACCGCCAGCCAGGGGCGCGGCCGGCCGACGGTCGATGTCGCCGAAGCCTATGCGGTGCTGGAGGAGAAGCTCGACATCCTGCGCGGGATGTTGCACGGCTTCGACTACAGCGACTTCCTGACCAGCGGCCACCGGCGACTGGCCGGCGCCGCCAACCACGTGCTCGGGCAGAGGGACGGCAAGAAGCGATTTGCCGATACCGCACTGGCGATGAGCCGGGCATTCACCCTCTGCTGCACAATGGACGCCGCCCAGGCGGTGCGCGACGAGGTGGCCTGCATGCAGGCGGTGAAGGTCATCCTGACCAAGCGCGACATCAGCCAGCAGCGCCGCACGGATGAGCAGCGCGAACTGGCCATCCGCCAGCTGATCAATTCGGCCATCGTTTCCGAGGAAGTGGTCGATGTGTTCGACGCGGTCGGCCTCGACAAACCGAACATCGGCATCCTCGACGACGCCTTTCTCGCCGAGGTGCGCAAGCTGCCCGAGCGCAATCTTGCCGTCGAACTGCTGGAGCGCCTGCTCGAAGGCGAGATCAAGAGCCGCTTTGCCGGCAACGTGGTGCAGGCGAAGAAGTTCTCCGAGTTGCTGACCAACGTGATCAAGCGTTACCAGAACCGGGCCATCGAAACCGCGCAGGTCATCGAGGAACTGATCGAGATGGCCAAGAAGTTCCGCGCGGCGGCGAACCGGGGCGAGGCGCTGGGGCTGAACGAGGACGAGGTTCGCTTCTACGATGCGCTGGTCGACAATGAATCCGCGGTCCGTGAGCTGTCCGATGAGACTTTGCAGAAGATCGCCCACGAACTGACCGAGAGCCTGCGCCAGAACATCACCGTGGACTGGTCGGCACGGGAGAGCATCCGCGCCAGACTTCGGCTCATGGTCAGACGTATCCTGCGCAAGTACAAGTACCCGCCGGATCAGCAGGAGGCGGCAATCGAGCTGGTGCTGCGGCAGGCTGAGGTGTTGGGCGAGGAGTGGATGTGAGTGCTGGCGCCCTGGCGCGGGATCAACTCGGCGGGCTACACTTCGGCCTGGGGATGTGGATTCGGAACAACCTGGGGCTGTGAAAGGAAGCTAACAATGAAGCTCCATATCCTGTCGGACCTGCACCTAAGCGTGCATGGCATGCCGCCGCCACACACCGACGCCGATCTGGTCATCCTCGCGGGCGATATTGCTCGCCCGCAGGAGGCCATCGCCTGGACTCTGGCGTTGGACAAACCTGTCGTATACGTGCCGGGCAACCACGAGTTCTATGGCTCCAGCCTTCAGGCCACAGTACAAGAACTGCAGCGCTTGGCCGCAGGCACCAACATCCATGTGCTAGACCACCAGGTACTGGAGTGGCATGGCGTGCGCGCTATGGTGTGAACGAAAATCAGGCATTCGATCCACTGCTGACGGTGGAGATCACATAGGGCTGGAAGAAGTCAGCTTGGGCTGCGGCGAGGAAAGCCGAGTAGCAAAGGTTCGCCCAACGCAAGCGTTGAAAGTCTATTTTTCCAAGGTCCCCTGGATCCCTTCGGGTAGTCAACTGCCACCCCCATCCCTCAGCACCCACCTATCCCGATCCACCGCCCACCAATGCCCCAGCGCCTCCTCGACGACTCGATCAAGCTGTTGGAGAGTTGTCTGTGCGATACCATCGAGGTGGTGCCGGGCGTAGACGTCATATCCATTCTGGGGCGCGCAGGGAATCTGACGCATGCCGAACAGAGCCGTGGCGTTGTTACTTCCTCGTTCCTTCTGCCTGCGCACCTTTTGGAATTGCTGTTGCCATTCATACCGGTCTGCGCTTATGCTCACATCTGCTTGCCACGTGTCGTCTGTCGTCTGCTCCTGGTCAATACGAGTTACTAGCTTTTGAATCTTTCCGTGATGGTTAACGCCCGAGGATGTTTGATGGAATCAACCCCTACCCGATCCTGTGCGCTTGTCATGGCACTGATGCTCGCCTGCTCGCCAGCGCTGGCGCAGCAGTCCCAAGCAACCCTGGCACCTGGATCGACGGCAGGAAATCCGCCGGCCAAGACATTCTCCCAACAGGATCTTGATCGGCTACTGGCACCGATCGCCCTCTATCCGGATCCGCTGCTGGCGCAGATTCTGATGGCGTCGACCTATCCCCTCGAAGTGGTTCAGGCAGCGCGCTGGGTCAAGGCCAATCCAAAGGTCAGTGGAGCGGCTCTGGAGACGGCGATGGCCAACCAGTCCTGGGACCCGGCGGTCAAATCGCTGACCGCAGTACCGCAGGTGCTACAGCAGATGAGCGACAATCTCGACTGGATGCAGAAGCTCGGCGACGCCTTCCTGGCGCAACAGCAGGACGTGATGGACGCCGTGCAGGGCCTGCGTGCCAGAGCCGATACGACGGGTAACCTCAAGACCACCGAACAACTGGTAGTGAGAACCGAGACGCAGGGCAGCCAGAAGATCTACGTGATCGAATCGCCGCGACCCGAAGTGGTGTATGTGCCCAGCTATAACCCGACCGTTGTTTATGGCAGCTGGTGGTATCCCGCGCCACCGTATTACGTATACCCACCGGCTTACGTCTATCCACCTGGCCTCACTTTTGCCACCGGCGTGGTCGTCGGCGCGGCGATCTGGGGCAGTTGCAACTGGGCTTGGGGTCGCGGCACCGTCGATATCAACGTCAATCGTTACAACTCCTTCAATCGCACCAATATCAGCAGCAACCGCTGGAACCACAACGTCAATCACCGCGGGGGGGTCGCCTACCGCGATCAGAATGTCGCCCGCCAGTACAACCGTGGCGTCAATGCACAGGCAGCCCAGACACGCGAGAATTTTCGTGGCCGTGCCGACGCCGGGCGCACGGAACTCAAGGATATGGATCGCGACCAGTTGAACGAGCGCGTCGGGCAGGCTAATGACCGATCGCGCGAGTCTCTGGGTGCTCGCGGCGAAGCTGGGCGACCAGAGAACCGGGGACCGGAGCGTGCCGAGTCGAGCGACCGCCGGCCGGGCGCTGATCGGAGTTCTGCGGCCTCGACACGTGACCGCTTCGAGGGTGGCGCACAGCCGCGCAGCGCCGGGATGCAGGAGCGTGCGGCCAGCAGCGGGGGCTTCTCTGGAATAGGCAACGGTGCTTCGACGCGTGAGGCCAGCCAGCGCGGCAGTACCAGCAGGGCAGACATGGGAGGTCAGGGTGGGGGTCATGCCGGCTTCTCCAGTAGCGGCGGACATCGTGGTGGTGGTGGTGGTGGCGGCTTCCGCGGTGGTGGCGGCCGTGGTCGCTGAGCAGGTCCATCCCCCCTTTCTGCGGAGAAGAATACGATGAACTTCAAGAACATGATGCAAGCGCTCGTGCTCGCGCTGCTGCTGGCGACAGCACCGATGATCCATGCTGCAGAGCCTGTACCGGCAACGCAGAAACCTGCTCGGCATCGCTTTTTTGCCAACCCTGAAGACGCCGCCAGGGCGCTGGCTGAAGCCGTGCGCGCCAAGGACGTCAACGCACTGCTGGCCGTGCTCGGTTCGGCATCGCGAAGCTGGCTGGCAAGTGGCGACGCAGTTGCCGACCGTCAGGACTGGGAGAAATTCCTGGCCGCTTATGATCGCAAGCACAGTATCAGCCTGACGTCCGATGGCCGGGCGGTGGTTCTGGTTGGCGAAGATGACTGGCCCTTCCCCGCCCCTCTGGTACGCCGGGGTGATCGCTGGTTCTTCGATGCGGCGGCCGGACGCGAGGAGATCATCAACCGACGTATCGGTCGGAATGAACTGGATACAATCCAGACGCTGCTGGCGATCGTCGATGCGCAGCGCGAGTATGCTGCCGACGACCTGGATGGCAACGGATCAAACGACTTCGCCCGGCGTTTTGTCTCCAGCGAGGGCACTCGCGACGGTCTTTTCTGGCCAGTCGAAGCAGGCCAGCGGCCAAGTCCACTAGGGCCGCTGGTTGGCGCAGCAACGCGCGAAGGCTACGTCGCGAAAACCACTGGCGTGCAGCCGACCGCGTATCATGGCTACCGTTACCGGATGCTGACCGCGCAGGGCAAGGATGCGCCGGGCGGAGCCTATGACTATCTGGTCAATGACAAATTGATCGGCGGCTTTGCCGTCGTTGCTTATCCAGCAAAATATGGAATCTCCGGGGTGATGACCTTCATCATCAATCACGATGGCACGGTCTTTCAGAAAAACCTGGGCAAGAATACCGAGACTGCAGCACTCGGAATGAGCCGCTTCAACCCGGACAAGAGCTGGCAAAAAGCCGAATAGAACGCCGGACGGGATCGTGGTCGCCGTCTCGTCCCCCTGATCATTGCCGCAAGGATTGCCGATGCGAGCGCAGATGGAATTCATCTCGGCTGATTTTCCGCCCTATCCCGGCGAGGACGAGCAAATCAACCCGGGTCGTTACGGTCTCCGCCTGGCAGAGTTCCTGTCCCAGCAGTTGCCGGCACATGGCTTCCCGGTCCGCACGGTCGGGGTCGAGGACTGGGGGGTGATGGTCGAACTGGTCAACCCGGACTACCCGCTCTGGATTGGTTGCAGCAACTATGAAGAACAAGAACACGGATTCCTGTGTTTCATCGAGCCATCCACGCCATTCGTGCGCAAGTGGTTGAAGAAATTCGCCAATGCACCCACGGTTGAAAGACTGGCCAGCGCCATGGAAACAATCCTGCTGTCCAGTGGCAAGGTGTCAAACCTCCGCTGGTGGTCTGCAAACGAACTGCTCGCCAAAGATCGTTGATGCTCTTTGCGAGGCGGCATTCGATCACTCTCCTTCAAGGATTTGCACACCATCATGCGTACCCGTCGCGTCTTCCTGAATCGTCTTGATCCGGCCAACGAGCCCACCGATGCCGTGGTGGTGATCGATGTGCTGCGCTCCTTCACCACTGCCGCCTACGCTTTCGCCGCCGGTGTCAGCAGCATTTACCCGGTGGAAACGATTGCTGGAGCCTTCCGCCTGCTGCGGCGCCTGCCTGATGCGGTCACCACTGGCGCCATCGGCGG
>NZ_JDSS02000021.1:46324-56758 GCF_000584955.1 Candidatus Accumulibacter vicinus | reverse complement strand
TGCAAGGCACCGACCTGACTGGCCAGCCGCTGATTCAGACCACCGCCGCGGGGGTACGCGGCCTTGGCCGTTTTCGCCACGCGCGGGCGCTGTTCGCTGGCAGCCTGGTCGTGGGCCGTGCCACGGCGAAGGCGCTGTTGGCGTTGCAACCGGAGGAGGTCTGCTTCGTGATCACCGGCGAATGGGTCGATCGCAACGGTGATGAGGATATCGCCTGTGCGGACTATCTCGATGCGCTGCTGCACGGCGAAAACCCCGACCCGGAACTCTATGCCGCCCGCGTACGCAACTCCGATTTCGGTCGCCGCTTTCAGGCTGGCAACAACCCTAATCTGCCCATCGGCGATCTCGTTCTCTGTGCGCAGCCCGACCGCTTCGATTTCGCCCTGCAGGCCTCGCACACAGACGGGCAGCTGCGGCTAATGCGGACGCGCACTGACCAGACAGATTCCCTGCGTCATTCCGGAGAACTCCGCAACGGCCTGAGGCTACAGGAGAATGGGTACGCCGGACGCCTACAGGCCTAGGCCTTGAGGCCCCCCGGACCAGTCGAGAGATTGTCATGCCGGTGCCGACCGAAGCTTTGCTGGCAGAATAGCGCCGGGTTCCTTCCGTGCTGCCGTTCCGGTCACCCCTGGTCAGCCCGGCTACCGCCGTGCTGGCTGTCGCGGCCACACCCTTTCCGCCCAACGGAGTTCTGCAATGCTCGCCGCCGTCCGTCGCTGGTTTGCCGATAACATTTTCGAACTCGGCCGTGCAATGCGGCTTTCCTACCTGCCACCACTGCTGGTCTATGTCGCAGCCGGGTTGTCCGGGTTGACCGAGATCGTCGGCACCTTCTTCGTCAAGGAGTATCTCGGCTTATCCGCAGCCTTCCTCGCTGCTCTGGGCTTCTGGGCAGGGATTCCCTGGGCCTTGAAGATGCCGCTCGGACACCTGGTCGACCTGATCTGGCGGCACAAGGCCGGACTGGTGTGGTTGGGCGCCGGACTGATCACTACCAGCCTGCTGATCATGCTCGGCCTGGTGGCCCAACCGCTGCGCATGGGTGAGCTGATGTCCATCGAAGCCTGGTTTGTTGTCGCCGCACTGCTCTCGCCAGTCGGCTATGTCTTGCAGGATGTCGTCGCCGACGCAATGACCGTCGAAGCTGTGCCGCGCGTGGATGAACACGGGCAGCCACTGCCGCCGGAAAAGCGACGGCTGATGAACACCACGCTGCAGACCCTCGGCCGCATCGCCATCATTGCCGGCGGCATTCTTGTCTCGCTGGTCAATGTATTCATGTTCGAAGGCACCGAGACTCTGGCGAAGGAGGCCAAAGCGGCGATTTATGCCGAGGTCTTTGGCATGGCACTGGTAATCCCGGCGATCTCGGTCGCCGGCGTGCTGCTGGCGTCGCTGCTCCAACGGTTCGACGCACGACGGCTGAGCGCCCGTGAGCCCAGCCTGCACGGCAAGCCGGAACCGCCACCGCCGCCCGTCCGGCCCGACGTGTGGATCCTCGGCGGTAGCGCAGTGTTCGTCGCCATCAGTCTGTCGGTTGGACTCTCGCGACTGGCTTTCGGCGAGGAGATCATCTTCGCCGGCTCCTTCGCGGTGATTGCTTTCCTGATGGCGAAGCTGCTCCGGGAACTCGACGTGGAGTCGCGACGAACGCTGCTCGGGACCGCGATCATGATCTTTGTCTTTCGCGCCATGCCGGGTCCCGGTGCCGGTTCCACCTGGTGGATGATCGACGTGCTCGGCTTCGACCAGTCCTTCCTTGCGCAGCTTTCGCTGATCGCCAGCGTGCTCACGCTATTCGGCCTGTTCGCCTTCCGCCGCTTCATGGGTGAACGTTCGATCGCCTACATCGTCGGTTTTCTGACGCTCACCGACGCGCTGTTGAGCTTGCCCACCCTCGGCATGTACTTTGGCCTGCACGAATGGACCGCGGCGCACACTGGCGGCGTCGTCGACGCGCGCTTCATCGCGCTGATTGACACCGCGCTGGAGTCACCACTCGGGCAGATCGCCATGGTGCCGATGCTGGCGTGGATCGCCAACTCGGCACCCGCCAATCTCAAGGCCACCTACTTCGCGGTGATGGCATCCTTTACCAATCTCGCACTGTCGGCTGCGCAACTCGGCACCAAGTACCTGAACCAGTTTTTCGAGGTCAGCCGCGAGATCCGCGATCCGCTGACCCACGCGCTCAAGGTGCCGGCAGATTATAGCCAGCTCGGCGCCTTGCTCACGCTGTCGATCGTCATCAGCCTAATCCTGCCTTTCGCCGCGATCTGGATAACGCAGAGGCTCAAGCTGCGCAGTGCCTGAGGCCATGACTGAACCGGACGCGGCCGCCGGCTGCCGGCCATCGACCATTCCAGCAGCGAACACGCTTGCCTGCTCGGAAAATGCTGGGCATACTTTCTGGACAGTTTTTCACCGGGAAATCTTCGGGTTCCGCTGACCATGCCAACCCTGTTACGTGCCCTGCAGGCCGACATCACCACGCTTGCGGTTGACGCGATCGTGAATGCCGCCAACTCGTCGCTGCTTGGCGGCGGCGGCGTCGATGGCGCCATCCACCGCGCTGCCGGTCCCGAGTTGCTGGATGCCTGTCGCCAAATCGGCGGCTGTCAAACCGGCGACGCCAAGCTCACCAGCGGCTATCGCCTGCCTGCCCGTTACATCATTCACACCGTCGGCCCAGTCTGGCACGGTGGCTACCGCAACGAAGCCGACTTGCTGGCCGCGTGTTATCGGCGCTCAATCGAGCTTGCCAGCGCCCAGGGCGTGATCACTCTGGCCATCCCGAGCATCAGCACCGGCATCTATGGCTACCCGATCGAACAAGCCGCAACCATCGCGGTGGCGACGGTGCGTGCGTCGCTCCAGGCCGACGGCCCCCTCCAGGAAGTGCTCTTCTGCTGCTTCTCCTCGCATGACCTGCAGGTATACGAAGCGCTACTCGGGGAGAACAGTCCCTGAACTCGCCGCGGGGTACGCAACCCGGTCAACAGCAGATGCCGGACTTGCGGCCAATCCGCACGCTTGCGAACCTTGCCGCGAGACAGCGCCGAGCAGCAGCCGGTTATTAGGCCGGACCCCAGGCTTTCATGCCGCCGAGCAGCACCACCGCTCGCTGGAAACCCATGGTGCGCAGCGTCGCCACGGCCAGGGTCCAGTTCACCGGCGTGGCGACCTTGTGCTTGGCAGTGAGCTGCATCGAGTCAAGTGCGCGCAGGATCTCGTCGAAATTGCGCCCGGTGGTCATCGGGTAGGTCATCATCAGCTTGATCTTTTTGTCCGGCCCGATTACGAAAACCGAACGCACGGTAGCGCAAGAGATCCCGTCGTCCCCCCACAAAGGAGGGCGAAGCGATGGCGCCCTGAACGGACTACGCCAAGAGATACTGGCGAGTCAGACGCTTCTGCAGGTACTGGACCTGTTTGAGCGATTCCTTCAGGATCAGGCGATCGAGTTCGTGCAGTTGATCGGGATTGACGCGGTTGGAAACCCCGGCGACGCTGCCGTTCACCTGATGCTCCAGTCTGAGACGCTGAATGTGATGAAAGGCGTCAATCAGCGCAGCCAGTTCGTCGGCAGCCATGCCACCCTGCTCACCGCTGACGCGCAGGCGCTCGACCGTATTGGTATCGGGTATCTGCATGGCCAGCGCGTAGATCCGCGCGGCGTCAACGAAAGGCCGCGATCCGTGCTTCTTCAGATCGATGGTATGCGGAAACTCCTTGTCCCGATCATAGCGAAAACCTTTCCACCAGTTGAGTGGCGAGTCCCAGTTCATCGTGTTTTCAACCATCGCACGAAGAAAAATGGGGTATGTGGGGGCATTCGACAGCAGCCATTTGCGCAAGTCATTGACCAGGGACTCCTGTCCATAGAGGCCGCGCAGGTCGAAAAAGATGCTCGAATTGAGCAATGCTTCTGGTTGCGGAGTACTCAACCAGGTCAGGAAAGCCGTTTGCCACTCGTCGATGGACAGACACCACTGCGGATTGCCGGCCATGATGTTGCCCTTGCACAAGGGAAATCCACAGGCGTCGAGTGCCTCATTGACTGCCCGCGCGAAGGGTAGAAAGGCGATACGCAGGCTTGCCGCTTCGGCATCGGATTGGGCATCGAAGATCAGCCCATTATCCTGATCGGTAGCCAGCGTCTGCTCAAGCCGCCCCTCGGAACCGAACACCAGCCAGCACCAGGGTACGTAAGGCAAATCAAACTGGCCGGCCACGAGTTCGATGACCTGCAGGGTCAACAGATCGTTGAGCGAAGAGAGGCGATGACAGAGCGCATCGGCACTCACCCGCTCGGCCACGAGGCGGGCAACGAAGGCACGTATTTCGCCAGCCAGAACCACCAGCGTCCGGATATCGCGCGCCGCCAGAATCGATTGCACCAGGTCGGTATGCTGCGCACCCGGCAACGTATAAAGATCGGTCTGCGAGACAAGGTTGAAGTAACGGCCATCGGCTTCGGTGAGTACCAGATGGCGCACGCCGCGACGCACCATCACCACGCTGGCCTGGTGTGCCGTACCATCGGCCGGCACGGTAATCAGACCACTGGTCATCACCGTGGCAATCGGCGCCTGCAGGTCGCAATCCTCGATCCCGATCCGGCGAACCACGTCGAGCAGAGTCACGATTCCCAGTGGCACGCGACTGCCTGGATCGACCACGACTACCGCATCGACGCGCATCCGGTCGAGCAGCAGCAAGGTCTCACGGATGCTCGCCGCTGGCCCGACGGTGAGTTGCTGCGCACGCACCAGATGACGCAGCGCAACGTACGGCGAAAAGGGGGCAACGCGCTTCGTTTGCTCAGTACTTGAGTCGGGCATGGTAAGTCCTCTGACTGGCTTCCCGTGCCTGCCGCAACGTCGTGATACCCATCTCGGCGAGCAAGGGCAGCATCTTCAGGAAGACTTCGCCGGTCACGATGGCATCGCCGAGCGCCGTGTGGCGTCCAAATACCGATACCCCCAGCCGCTCGGCAATGGCCTCGAGGCGATGCGTTGTCTGATTGGGATACAGCACGGCAGAAAGCAGCAGGGTGTCGAGCACCGGTTGCTCGAAACGCACTCCCGTTTTCGTCTCCTTCAATTGCAGGAAACGCATGTCGAAAGCGGCGTTGTGACCGACGAGGACCGTATCGGCACAAAAAGCATGAAACTTCGGCAGGACGACATCGATCGACGGCTGGCCGACGAGCAGTTCCGGCGTGATGCCGTGAATGGCGACTGACTGCGACGACAGCGAATGTCGCGGGTCGATCAGTTGGTCGAAACACTCCTGGCGCAGCAACCGGCGATTGACGATGCGCGTCGCACCGATCTGGATGATCTCGTCGCCCTGGGAAGGCTGTAGACCCGTCGTTTCGGTATCGAAAATCGTGTAGGACAGATCCGCGAGCGGCTGATCATCGAGTTCATGGCTGACGGCCGACCAGAGGAAGATATCGAAATCGTAAAATTCGGGGCGCTCGCCCTCCGGCGCCGGGGCAATTGCCCGCGGCAGATCCTTCGGCGCCTCGGCGACCGGCAGCATGGTACGGAAAAAGGCGCGATGCGAAACCCTTTCGCGCTGAAACCAGATATCGCCGTTACAGCGTTCGATCACATCGGTGACACTGAGCGGCGACGATTCACCTCCGACAGCCATCGGATCCTGCAGCCAGCTCATCGCTGTTTCATTGTTCATGAAGGTTCCGAGCCAGGACAGATCGAACTGCGCCAACGGTCCGCTGCGGGTCAGCGACAGCCGCACCTCGCGCACCTCATACTCGTCCTGCAAGCGCAACGCCAGGTAGCGAAGGGCTTGCAGCAGCCCAAAACTGTCGACGCGCAGCCACAGATCTTCATCGACGTTTTCGGACTTGACAGCCAGCACGCGACGCTCACTTGAACGTCGCTCGCCAATGCGGCGCGCAGCCACGGCAAGCAGTTCGGCACCCAGAATTTCCTCGAGCATCCAGCGCTCACGCAAATCGTTCGAGAAGGCACTCGCCGCCTTCTCGAACTGTGCGGTCAGAACGCCCGCCTCGTCGCGAATGACACGCAGGAAACGATCGCGCTGCTGGCTCGGCATGTCGGGAAAGTCGAAGAGCATTTCGCCGGCAGCACGAATACTGCCCAGCGGTCCGCGCCCGCCCTCGACCAGCGACTGGATCAGCATATCACGTCGCGCATGCCGCTCATTGGTACTGGTGACATCCTCCAGAACGAGCACGAAACCGGTAATTGAAAAGCCGCCAACGCGCGCGTGGTGCGGGCCATCCTCCCCCAGTACCGGCGACATATGTGCGCGCAGCAGCCGCCCGGTATGGGTCGCGGTGACAAACTGCACCGAACCGACAAGTTTCTTGTCGTCCTTGTTGCTTCCTTCCCGACTCGCCTGCTGCAGACGTTCCAATGCATGCCCGATGAGCGCACGGTCAAAAACCGTATAGATCGAACGTCCGAGGCCCAGCAATTCGGCATTACTGCCGTCGGCGGCAGTCGAAAGTTCCTGTTTGGCCCGCTGGTTATAGAGCAATACCCGGCCGTCAAGGTTACAGACCACGACACTCTGACTCAGATCGGCCATCAGCGCAGCCAGACGGCTGCGTTCCTCCTCGAGCGATGCGCGGGCCTCACGCACGCGTTCGGCGACATCTTGCTCACGCGCTGCACGCAGCGCAAGCAATTGATTCGCCACCTTGCCAAGCACCTGCAGTTCGCTCGCCGCGTACTCACTCAGCCGCAAATCACTGTGCGTCAGCGCCGTAGCCAGCTCTTCGGCCATCCGCAGGGGAGCGTTGACATAGCGTTCGTACAACCGATAAATCACCCAGAAACTGCAGGCACAGGCAGCCAACAGCAGCACCAACAGGACGACGATCCTTTCTTCGGCAGTCCGTCCGCCGCCGCTGGCGCCAGCCTCGCTGGCCAGCATCAGGAGCGCTGTCGCAGCCACCAAGGCAAGCAGAAACAGACCGACGGCCAGCACCGCGAGGAGCAGTCTGCGCGTGGGCTTCACCGGCTACATTCCGAGAAGCTTTCGCACCTCGGCGAGCAACTCCTTGGTCGAGAAGGGTTTGGTCATGTAGCCATCGGCACCGAGTCCAAGACCCTTGCTGACTTCGGTGTCGCGTCCCTTGGCGGTCAGCATCAGGATGCGCGTTGCGCTCAGGTCCGGGTCGGCGCGCAGGGCCTGGCAAACGTCGAAGCCATTCATCCTCGGCATCATCACGTCGAGGAGAACGAGATCCGGTCGCTCGGCACGTACTTTCGCCAAGGCCTCCTCACCATCGCCAGCGACCAGCACCTCGAAACCCTCACGGCGCAGCAGAAACTCGATCGAGATGACAATATTCTGCTCGTCGTCGGCAATCAGTATTTTTTTGCTCATCATCTCTCCGATCATCAATAGCCATCATCCGCTACGCTGCCGCAACCTGCGCAAGCGCTTGCTCCTGAACGGGTGCGAAAGGCAGGGTAAAGCGGAAGGTCGCCCCCTCCCCCGGTACGCTTTCCACCCACAGCCTCCCCCCGAAGTGCTCGACAATACGCCGGCTGATCGGCAGCCCGAGCCCGGTTCCTGATGGCTTGGCGGTCATCGTGTCGCCCACCTGACGGAACTTCTCGAAAATCAACTGCTGATCTTCCGGTCGTATTCCCGGTCCGTTGTCGGCGACACTGACTTCCAGTCCGTCCGCCAGCAGGCACAGCATCACCTTAACCCGGCCGCTGCCCGGCGCCAGAAACTTTACCGCATTGGAAAGCAGATTCAGCATGACCTGTATCAAACGGTCGCGGTCAGCCAGAATCAATGGCAGATTATCGGGCAGATCGAGTTCGACATGTGCTTCCTTCTCGCGGAACAATTGACTGGTCGCAGCCACCGATTGCTCGACGACCTCCTTCAGGTTCAGCTCACAGCCGTTCCAGTCAGCCCTGCCCGACTCGATCTTCGCCAGATCGAGGGTCTGGTTGATCAGCCGCGTCAGACGCTCGGCCTCGCTGACGATCAGACCCAGAAAACGCTCGCGATCGGCCAGGTGCATCCTGGGATCGTCGCGCAGCAACTCCGAGAAGGCGCGAATCGAAGTCAGTGGCGTTCGCAGTTCGTGCGTCACCGACGACATGATGTCGTCCTTGACGCGGTCCAGCTCCTGCAGGCGCTGATTGGCTTCCTGCAGATCGAGCGTGGCCGCCGTCAGCTCACGCGACTTGCGCTCGAGTTCACGGCTGTAGGTCCGCAACTGTGAGGCCTCATCGAGAATGTGCATGACCTCATCGATGCTCAGCGGCTCTTCCTTGGCCACCGAGGCCACCATCACACGTGCCGAAGCGCTACCGATCGCCCCGGCAAGGAGCGATTCGGCAAACTGCACGAGTTGCGCATCGGCTTCGGGCATCACCCCGCTGGCTACACCGCGGCGACGAGCATAGGCGGTAAATAGCGCTTGCGCCCGCGCCGGACCGAGAAAGCGGGCCACCAGTTCCTGCAGATCACTGACTTTCGCGCGCCCCCGCCACAGCGCTGCACCGACCGGTCCGGCGTCTTTTAGCGCATCGACGAATACCGTCGCCTGCGTTGCTTCGGCCGCCGTGGGGGGTCGCAGCAGCGAGAAGCCGACATAAGCACCGATATTGGCCAGAAAACTCCAGAACAGGCAATGGGCAATCTCGTCGAAACCGGTCAGACCGAACAACTGCTGCGGACGCAGCAACTCGATCCCGAACAGGCCCTGCGTCAGGAAGTCATCCGGCAACCAGCCCGACTTGGCAAACGACGGCAGCAGCAAGGTATAGGCCCAGACCAGAAAGCCCGCCGACAAACCCGCCAAAGCGCCGTCACGCGTTCCCCCACGCCAGTACATGCCGCCGATCATCGCCGGGGCAAACTGGGCAACCGCCGAGAAACTGATCAGGCCGATGGCCACCAGCGCGTAAGCTTCACCGGCCAGCCGGAAGTAGAGGTAGCCGAGCAGCAGGATGACTACGATGGCGCCACGCCGGATCCCCAGCAACAGCCGCGAGAGGTCCCTGGATTCATCGAAGGCAACGCGCTTGTGGCGTATCAGCAGCGGCATCACCAGGTCGTTGCAGGCCATCGTCGACAGGGCGATGGTTTCGACGATGACCATCCCGGTCGCGGCTGAAAGGCCCCCGATGAAGACCAGCAAGGTCAGACCCTCGTGGCGCTGTGACATCGGCAGCGTCAGCACAAAGGTGTCGGCATCGACGTCCTGCCCGACAAAATGCAGCAGGCCGCCGAGCGCGATCGGCAGCACAAAGACGTTGATCAGCAGCAGATAGAGTGGGAAGAGCCATGCAGCCCGCTTCAGGTGCGCCTCGTTGACATTCTCGACGACCGCAACCTGGAACTGGCGCGGCAGAAAGAGCAGCGCCATCGCCGACAGCACGATCAGCGAAAACCAGCCCGTGTAGCCCTTGCCCGAGGGAATCGCCGTCGTCAGGCGCAGCAGCTCCGGACTGGCGTTGACGCGTTCGAAGATGTCGCCGAAACCATCATACATGCCATAGGTGACGTACACGCCGACCGCCAGGAAAGCGACCAGCTTGACACTGGACTCCAGAGCAATCGCCGCGACCATCCCTTCGTGGCGTTCGGTGGCATCGAGGTGGCGGGTTCCGAAGACAATCGTGAACGCCGCCAGGATCAGGGCAATGTAGAAACTGATGTCGGCTGCCACCGACATCGTTGCGCTGTGGTTCGGCATGACGATCTCCGGGTAGCTGAGCAAGAGACTGACCGAGCTGGAGACGGCCTTGAGTTGCAGAGCAATGTACGGAATGATGCCAACCACGGCAATGACCGTCACCAGACCACCCAGGACATGGCTCTTGCCGTAGCGCGAGGAAATGAAATCGGCGATCGAGGTGATCCGGTTGGCCTTGACGATGCGGATCATCTTGAGCAGCAGGAACCAGCAGAGCGCCATCACCAGCGTCGGGCCCAGGTAGACCGGCAGGAAACCGATTCCCGACACCGCCGCGCGCCCGACACTGCCGTAGAAGGTCCAGGTCGTACAGTAGACGGCCATCGACAGGGCGTAGATGGTCGGGTTGGCGATCAGCGACCTTTTCTGATCGGCACGCTCATCGCCCCACCAGGCGACTGCGAACAAGAGCCCGAGATAGATCAGCGAGACGGCGATGACGACCGGGGCTTCGAGCATCGTCACCGCCTATTTGAAGTGACGTTCGATCGCCCAGGCCATCACGGCGATGACGACGACCCAGGCGAAGAAAATATAGGCATAGACCAGAGGAATCGACAAGACCGTCGTGTGACGATCGAAAAGAGAGAGAACAGGGTAATTGAACAGCACGCAGCCAAACAGGAAGGCGGCTATCAATCGGTCACTCGCCAAGACCCTACGATGCATGTCAACCTCCCACGCCACAAAGTGATCAG
>NZ_JDSS02000021.1:38042-45988 GCF_000584955.1 Candidatus Accumulibacter vicinus | reverse complement strand
CGCCGGCAGACGGTACGGCTGTCGGACATCCTCCTCCCGCTCTGCCGGGGCATCGGGGACGACCTGCCGAGGCATCGCCCGCATTGTCATCAATCGGCGCGCGTGACGCAATGGCTTTCGCCCGGATTTCTCATCCCGGATCAGATTTGTGGACCAGCGGCTACGCGCTACACGACACTATTCGCCCAGGTCATCGAGCTTGATCGGCTTGCTGCGCGGACCGATGTGGCGTGGCAACAGCAGCGACAACAGGCCGGCCACCAGTACGAAAGCGGTCGACGCCCACAGGCAGGCGATCAGGCCGTCGCTTGGCCCGCTCTGTAGCCCCCACTGATAGAGTGCGCCCGAAAGAACCGTTCCCGCCAAGCGACCGGATGCGTTGGCCATGTAGTAGAAACCAACGCTCATCGCCACCTTGTCACTGTCGGTGTAAGCCAGGATCAGATAGGAGTGCACCGCCGAGTTCAGGGCAAAAACGGCGCCAAAGAGAATCAGGCCGGCAACCACGACAGTGCCCGGTGCCAGCCCGGCGCTCAGTCCCAGAGCGATGCCCGCCGGCAGTGCCGCGAGGACGAAAGCGAGAATGGTGGCCGTCCGTCCGTCGGGCTCGTGCTGCTCCTCGACGCGGCTGCGCAGCAGGCCGGGAGTCGCCGCCTGCACGATGCCGTACCCGATCACCCAAACCGCAAGAAACCCCCCGGACTGCCAGAAGGTCCAGCCGAGCACGCTCGACAGAAAGACCGGCAGGCCGACGACGAACCAGACGTCACGCGCACCGAAGAGGAAGATGCGCGCTGCAGCAAGCTTGTTGACGGCGCCATTGCGCGAGAACATCTGCCCGAACTTTGCTTTCTTGTTGGCCTGACCAAGCCCCCCGCGCATCAGTAGCGCGGCCAGGATCAGCGTTCCTCCGACCAACGCCACGAGCAACATGAGCGCGCTCTGAAAATCGAGCAGAGTCAACAGCAGACCACCCAGGAAGAAGCCGACCCCCTTCAATGCGTTCTTCGACCCGGTCAGGATCGAAACCCAGCGATACAGGGTCGCCGAGGCATTCTCGGGGACGATCAGCTTGACCGCGCTCTTCGAACTCATCTTGGTCATGTCCTTGGCGATTCCGCTCAGGGCCTGCGAGACCATGACGTAGGCGACCACCAGCCAGCCCTGTGGCGCGAAGGCGAGCATCGACAGTGCCACGAGTTGCGTGCCCAACCCGATGAACAATGTCGTCCTGAGGCCGAAACGGGCGCCGATGTAGCCACCGAAGAGGTTGGTCAGGATGCCGAAGACTTCATAGAAGATGAACAGCGAAGCGACGGCAAAAGGCGTGTAGCCCAGGCTATAGAAGTAGAAAAGCACCAGCATGCGGGTGGCGCCGTCGGTCACGGTGTCGGACCAGTAGGCGGCGGTCACCAGCATGTAGTTGCGCAGGCCGGCATGTGCAGCGGGGCTCTTGGCTGAGGATGGATCGCTCATCGTCGTCCTCCAGGAGGAAACCGTGCGAAGAAACCCTCGCCTGGCTGGCAGCGATGGCCCCGATCGGCACGGAATCCATGGGCGTGTACTTACAGTGAAGCGGCCAGCTTGCGCGCCAGTTCGACGTAACGATTGGCGTAACCCCACTCGTTGTCGTACCAGGCGTAGATCTTGACCAGCGTGCCGTTGATCACCAGGGTATGCGCCGCATCGACGATCGACGAGCGCGGATCGCCGCAGTAGTCCATGGAAACCAGTGGCCGTTCCTCGTAGCCGAGAATTCCCTTCAGGGCGCCCTCGGCAGCCGTCTTGAGCAGACCATTGACCTCTTCGACGCTGGTCGGGCGCTTCATCTCGAAAACACAGTCGGTGATCGACGCGTTGAGCAGCGGCACGCGCACCGCGTGCCCGTCGAGCTTGCCTTTCAGTTCCGGGAAGATCAGCGCGATCGCGGTCGCCGAGCCGGTCGTCGTCGGCACCAGCGACAGGCTCGAAGCGCGCGCGCGGCGCAGATCCTTGTGCATCTGGTCGTGCACGCTCTGGGTGTTGGTCGAGCTGTGGATGGTCGTGATCATGCCATGCGAAATGCCGATCGCCTCATGCATGACCTTGACTACCGGCGCCAGACAATTGGTGGTGCACGAGGCTGCGGTGACGATATGGTCGCGGGCCGGGTCGTAGCGCTGGTCATTGACGCCCATGACGATGTTCAGCGTATCGCCACCCTTGACCGGTGCGGCGACGATCACCTTCTGCACGCCTGCCGCCAGGTAGGGCGCTAGTTCCTCGGCCGTGCGCCACTTGCCGCTGGCTTCGAGAACGATGTCCACCCCGGCGTCGCGCCAGGGACCGCCGGCGACGTCCCTGACGGTGCTGTAGCCGATCGATTTTCCATCGATCAGCATCCGCCCGTTGCTGCTCCCGACATCGTGCCGCCAGCGGCCATGGACCGAATCGAATTCAAGAAGGTGTGCTGCCGACTCCACCGGTCCGTTCGCTTCGTTGATATGCACGAACTCCAGTTCCGGGCAGTCCCACGCGGCGCGTAGCGCCAGCCTGCCGATACGACCGAAACCATTGATGCCAACCTTGACAGTCATTTCCTGCTCCTCCGAATGATGGGTTGTGCCCGGCTGGATTCCCAGCGAGCGGACGATCTGAATATTTCAGGCGACCTGAATGTCGGAAACTATTCTATAATGCTGGAATTATGGAAACAAGTAAACTCCCTCGTTGAGCCGGCACCCGCGGCGTGCTTTCCGAAACCGGCACGCCACCAGGCCAACGCGGGCGTCGGCCATTGCCTCACCGCAAAGAAGGTCTCAAATGAGCGCTACCACGAACAAACTCAATGCCCTTGACCGCTATCTGACCGTCTGGATCTTTGTGGCCATGGCGCTTGGCGTCGGCCTGGGATTCTTCCTCCCCGGGATCGAGAACCTGATCAATTCCTTCCAGGTCGGCACGACCAACATCCCGATCGCGCTCGGGCTGATTCTGATGATGTACCCGCCTTTCGCCAAGGTGCGCTATGAGGAACTCCCGGATGTCTTCACCGACCGCAAGGTGCTCGGCCTCTCGCTGATTCAGAACTGGGTCATCGGGCCGATCCTGATGTTTGTGCTGGCGATCCTCTTCCTGCCTGACAAGCCCGAGTACATGGTCGGGCTGATCCTGATCGGCCTGGCGCGCTGCATCGCGATGGTGATTGTCTGGAACGAGATCGCCAAGGGCTCGACCGAATATGCCGCCGGCCTGGTGGCCTTCAATTCGATCTTTCAGGTGCTCTTCTATAGCGTCTATGCCTGGCTGTTCGTCACCGTGCTGCCGCCACTGTTCGGGCTCTCCGGTTCAGTGGTGGATATCTCGATCGGACAGATCGCCGAGAGCGTTCTGATCTACCTCGGCCTTCCCTGCGTCGCCGGCCTCCTGACGCGGGTGATCATGCTGCGCTTCGTCTCCAGGCAGTGGTATCAGGAGCGTTTCGTTCCCAGGATCAGCCCGATTACGCTCGGCGCCTTGCTGTTTACCATCGTCGTCATGTTCAGCCTCAAGGGCACATTGATCGTGACCATTCCGCTGGACGTGGTACGCATCGCCATTCCCTTGCTGATCTACTTCGTGCTGATGTTCGTACTCTCGTTTTACATCAGCCGGAAGGTCGGGGCCGGCTACCAGAAATGTGCGACCCTGTCATTCACCGCGGCAAGCAACAACTTCGAGCTGGCGATCGCCGTCGCGGTAGCCGTCTATGGGATCAATTCCGGCGCCGCCTTCGCGGCCGTCATCGGACCGCTTGTCGAAGTGCCGGTGATGATCTGTCTCGTCAATGTCTCGCTGTGGTTTCAGAAACGCTTCTTCGCCAGCGGAACCGGCTGACTTCCCCGCCTGACTTCCTATAGCCAGGCGGCAATCCTGGCGCGATCCGGAATGCCCCCGGCGTGAACCACCTGGCCGTCGACCACCACACCGGGGGTGGACATCACACCGTACTGCATGATTTCGCGCAGATCTTCGACCTTGGTTAGCCTGATGGCCACGCCTTGCTCTGCAGCGACTTCCTCGATCAACCTGACCGTACTGCGGCAGTTGGCACAACCGGTGCCGAGTACCTTGATTTCTCTCATGAGGATTTACCTTTCCGAAATCTCTTGAAAACAGGGTGAATGCAATTCCCGTCACCGGCCAGGCGAGGAAAAGGGGGGAATGAGCGCGGTCTGCTACAGCACGAGATTGAAGACGTAGCCGACCAACAGGATGCCACCGGCGACGACGCCAGCGAAAGTGACGATCAAGCGCATGCGTAGCACCTTGCGCAGGATGATCATCTCGGGCAGCGACAACGCGATGACGCTCATCATGAAGGCGAGCACGGTGCCGAGAGCGGCCCCCTTGCCGATTAGCGCCTCGACGATCGGGATCATGCCAGCCGCATTGGCATACATCGGCACGCCGAGCGCGACCGCTGCCGGTAGCGACCACCAGGGCGCTTCCTTGCCCATCAGCGACGCCATGAAATCCTCTGGCACATAGCCGTGAATCGCGGCGCCAATGGCGATACCCGCCAGGATGTATGGCCAGACCTTGCCGACGATTTCCTTGACGTGACTCCAGCCCGCACGGAAGCGGTCGACCCAGGTAAAACGCTCGCCTGCGAGTTCCGGCGCCGTTCCGGCAAGAATGCCCTGCACCCAGTCCTCCAGGTAAGGTTCCATCTTCAGCTTGCCGATCACCAGGCCGGCCACAATGGCCACCAGCAAACCCAGGCCCAGATACAGCGCGGCGACTTGCCAGCCGAACAGGCCGAACAGCAGTGCCAGCGCCACCTCATTGACCATCGGCGCCGAAATCAGGAAGGAAAAGGTCACGCCGAGCGGGACGCCGGCCGAGAGGAAGCCGATGAAGAGTGGCACCGCCGAGCACGAACAGAACGGCGTGACGATGCCGAGCGTCGCCGCCAGGACATTGCCGACGCCGACCCGTTTGCCCGAGAGCATCGCCCGGGTACGTTCAGGCGAGAAGAAGGTCTGGATCACGCCCATCAGAAAGACAATACCGGTAAGCAGCAGCAACACTTTCGGCGTGTCGTAGAAGAAGAAATGCACCGCCTCACCCAGATGCGTGCCGTGGGCGAGGCCCAGGGCGGCAATCACGGCATCGGCAAACTCGGTCAGGTGGTGATAGATGGCCAGCCAGACGACGCCGGCGACGAGCAGGCCGAAGCCCCATGTCGTGACGCCCTGGGCTGAATTCCTGGTCAGGATGGAGGGGCTCATCGGCAAACTCGCTTGACCGCCTGTCTGTCCTTGCATACCGGCATGCCCTGGAAGCCATTGGGCCGGACGCGTCCGGTCAGGTGCAGAATGGGCGATGCGGGTCGGATGAAACAGCAATGTATCCATCCGGCGCCGCGCAGTCAATCGGTACAGGCCGCCTGCAGTTCCTGGTGGATCAGCGCGAGAACGTCTGTCCGCCGATCGTGCTGCTGTTCGGTCAGCGCCGGGAAAGCCGGCCAGCCCGGATCGACCCACTCCAGCCCGGCAAACTGGCGACTGGCCGCGTAACGGGGAATGACGTGAAAATGCACCTGGTGATCGACCATCATCAGCATCAGGTAGTTGATGCGATCGTAGCCGAAGGCCGACTGCACGGCCCGCTCGAGTTTCCCGAGCAAACCGGAAAGATCAGCCATTTCTGCAGCCGTGACCTCCGAGAATTGCGCCGCGTGACGATTCAGCGACAAGACGCCGCAGCCCAGGGTCGCCTGGGCAGGTCGCACCGACCACGACCAGGCAGGGGTTTTCGCCACCAGCAACTCGTCAACCCGGAACTTCGCGCGAAACCCCGCAAGCCTCTGTGATTCGTCCATTGCTGGTCTCTCCCCGATTCAGAAAACTGTAAAGGTAACAGAAGTTCCGGGAATTCCTGCCACGCCGTCGCCGTCATATCCGGCAGAATGTGTCAAACTTGCCTCGAATGCCGGTCTCGGCCGGCATCCTGCCCATACACGCCAAGAGGAGGGAACGATCATGGCCAGATACGGTTTCGTCGCATCGGGCGGCGGCTATCGAAGCTTTTACAGCGAAGGGGTGCTGGTATGGCTGAAGCGTAACGAAGTGCCGATCGTGCATATCGCCTCGACCAGTTCGGGAAACAATATTGTCGTCGACTATCCCTGAAAAGGATTGACGATGCCAGTCTCGATGTGTTCATGAACGCCTTCCTCGCCGGCATCACCACCCTCCCCTATTTCAAGGCGATCACCATCGATGGCGATTACTATATCGAGGGTGGCTACCTGGACAACACGCCACTGCGGACGCTGTTCGAAGATGATGAGGTCGACGAAATCATCGCCGTCGATTTCACCGATTACGACTACCAGCGCGAACTCGACCGGCTCTACCACTCGAAGTCCTTGATTCTGCCGTTCAACAGCATCGATATGCATCTGCTGGTCAGCGACATGCAGCTGACGCTGCCCAACACACGCATCTTTGCGCAAGCGACCCTGATCAACGAGATGCTCAAGGCGATGGGAACAACGAGTGCCGAGATCGGCGGCCGGCGCTATTACGCCAAACCCTTGCACGTGCTGCGCCCGAAGGGCCTGGAGAGCATGACCATTTCGCTCAAGGACAGCAGCGCCCAGAAACGCTATTTCGAGCTCGGTCAGCAGGCGGCGGCAGCGCTGTTCGCGACGGCGTAGCCTATCGGCCGTTCGCCAGCCAGCGGTTGAAGCCGGCCCGGGCGCTGTCGATGAGTTCGCCGGCGGTCAAGCCGACCGGTCCACAGCCACTGGCGACGAGTTCGTCGGCCGCGGCGCCATGCAGATGCACCGCCGCCAGCAGGGTTTCGAGGGCTGGCCAGCCTTGCGCCAGAAGCGCCACGACGAAACCGCTGAGCACGTCACCGCTGCCGGCGGTCGCGAGACCGGGATTGCCGCTGGTGTTGACGAACCAGTGGCCGGCAGGCGTGGCGATGACGCTGCCGCAACCCTTCAGCACCACCATTGCCTGGTAACGTGCGGCGATGGCCAGTGCGGCGCCAGCACGGTCGGACTGGACGACAGCGGTGTCGCAGCCCAGCAGACGAGCCGCCTCGGTCGGATGTGGCGTCAGCAGGGTCGGCGCCTGGCGTGCCAGCACCGCCTGCTGCAAACGGATTTCGCCTGCCAGCAGATTCAGCCCGTCAGCGTCGAGCACGAGCGGAATGTCGAGCGAACTCGCTCGTTCGAGCAGCGCGACGGCTTCGTCGCTGCTTCCCATGCCCGGCCCGCAGGCCAGCGCGCTGAGACCGGCGGCGAGCAGCGCGTCCGGCTGGCGAAGCATCAGTTCCGGCTGCAAGGGGTCGATTGCTGGCGCCTGCCGATCGAGCAGTCCGAGATAGACGCGCCCACTGCCGAGCCGCAGCGCCGCCCGACCGGCCAGAAAAACGGCGCCGACCATGCTGCCCGCACCCCCGAGAATGCCGGCGCTGCCATGACTGCCCTTGTGGCTGTTTTTGGCACGCGGGCGCAGGCAATCGACGAACAGATCGGTGCCGATCGTCCGTGCCGTCGCCTTCACCAGCCGCTCGACGTCCAGGTCAAGCGTGGCGACCGAAATCGAGCCGCAGTGGTCCGGACCCTCGGCAGTGAACAGTCCCGGTTTGGCGGCGATGAACGTGATGGTGTGACTGGCACGAATCGTCGCGCCGCAGAGTTTTCCGGTATCGGCGTCGAGACCGCTCGGACAGTCCAGGGCGAGCAGCGGGCAGCGGTCGCGTGCGGCGAGGGTATTGGCCGCCAGAACGAGTTCGCCATGGAAACCGCCGATCGGGCGCTGCAGACCGATCCCGAAGAGGCCATCGATGATCAGCGCCCAGCGCTGGCCGGAGGGAATGCTCTCGAGCACGCTGCCGCCGTCGTCGATGAAGCGCCGGCAAGCGGCTGCGGCATCCTTCGGCAAACGGCCGAGTTCGCCGACAAA
>NZ_JDSS02000021.1:24189-37670 GCF_000584955.1 Candidatus Accumulibacter vicinus | reverse complement strand
TGGTGGCGGGCGGCGACAAAAGCGTCGCCGCCGTTGTTGCCCGGCCCGGCGAGAACCAGCAGCGCCCCCCCCTGCAGGCGGCACAGCGAGGTCGCCAGATCAGCAGCAGCCAGCCCGGCGCGCTCCATCAAGGGCTGGTCAGCCGCGATCGTTTCGATATTGCGCAGATCGGCGGCGCGATAGAGTGCTTGTGATCGAAGGCTTGTCTTCATGATCGGATCCTAGCCCAAAGTATCGGTATGGAACAGTTTCACGGGTCCCTGCGCGCAAGTTCTGGCCCGATTCTAGCCCAGCCGCGCGGCGCCCGGAATCGTCCACAACCATTGCATGAGACTCGGGAGCGCTTGCCGGGAGACTGCGCCGGGCCAGGGTCCCCTCCGGGTCGGCTATAATCGCGCCGTTCCTTCCTTGAGCGCAGCTCGCCTGCCCTGCCCGCCCACCATGGCCGATCTCCTGTTTCTCCGCGGCGCCCCCGCATTCTCGTCTTTCCGTCTGCAGGGCCTGCAGCAACGTGTGGCTGCTGTCGCACCAGGTCTGAGCATCGTGACTGCCGAACATTGGCACTTTGTCAGCACCCGGCAGCCGCTGAGCAACGCTGAACGCCGGCAGCTCGCGGCCCTGCTCGAAGAACGCCCCGCCGCCGACGACACGCCAGGCGAGCTGCTGCTCGTCACACCGCGCATCGGGACGATCTCGCCCTGGTCGTCGAAAGCCACCGACATCGCCATCAATAGCGGACTGCGCACCATCGAGCGCATCGAACGCGGCATTGCCTACTGGCTCAAAGCCAGGCGACACAAGCTGTCGGCCTCCGAGAAGGAAGCCCTCGCCGCCCTGCTCCATGATCGCATGCTGGAGACCGTGGTCGACGACTTCGCGTGCAGCGCCGACCTGTTCCGCCACTTTGCCCCGCAACCGCTGACCCGCGTCGATCTGCTGACCGGTGGTCGCGTTGCGCTGGTCGAAGCCAATGCACGGTTGGGGCTGGCCCTGTCGGAGGACGAAATCGATTACCTCGTCGAGCTGTTCGTCAAGGTGCAGCGCAATCCGACCGATGTCGAGCTGATGATGTTCGCACAGGCCAATTCCGAGCACTGCCGGCACAAGATTTTCAACGCCTCCTGGGTGATCGACGGGCAAGCGCGCAGCGAAACGCTGTTCGGGATGATCCGCGAAACACATCAGGCGCATCCGGATGGCACCATCGTCGCCTATTCGGACAACTCATCGGTCATCGCGGGTGCCAGGGTCCTGCGCTTCCACGCCGGCACCGACGCCCGTTATGCCTATCATGAAGAACTGACGCACATTCTCGCCAAGGTCGAGACGCACAATCACCCGACCGCAATCTCCCCGTTCCCCGGCGCCGCGACCGGCTCGGGTGGCGAGATCCGCGATGAAGGCGCCACCGGCCGCGGCTCGAAACCGAAAGCCGGCCTCTGCGGTTTCTCGGTCTCCAACCTCCACATTCCGGGTTTCCCTCAACCCTGGGAGCGCGCCAGCGCCGACTACGGCCGCCCGGCCCGCATCGCTTCGCCGCTGGCGATCATGCTCGAAGGGCCGATTGGTGCGGCCGCCTTCAACAACGAATTCGGCCGCCCGAACCTGGCCGGTTATTTCCGCAGCTACGAGCAACTCACCGGCAGCGGCGACGAGCCGCTCCTGCGTGGCTACCACAAACCGATCATGCTCGCTGGCGGCGTCGGCAACATCGCCGCCAGCCAGTCGTTCAAGGCCGGCACGCTGCCACCCGGCACGCTGCTGCTCCAGATCGGTGGACCGGGCATGCTGATCGGCCTCGGTGGCGGCGCCGCCAGTTCGATGACCACCGGCAGCAACGACGCCGACCTCGATTTCGCTTCGGTGCAGCGCGGCAACCCCGAGATTCAGCGGCGCGTGCAGGAAGTCATCGACCGCTGCTGGCAGATGGGTTCGCCCGACGGTGACGGCTCCACACCCGGCGACGGCAATCCGATCCTCTCGGTACATGACGTCGGCGCTGGCGGCATCTCGAATGCCCTGCCCGAACTCGCGCATGGCGCCGGCAGCGGCGCGCGCTTCGATCTGCGCGCCGTGCACATCGAGGAGCCCGGCATGTCGCCGGCCGAGATCTGGTGCAACGAAGCCCAGGAGCGCTACGTGCTGGCGATTGCGCCCAGCCGCCTCGCCGAGTTCTCGGCACTCTGCGAACGCGAACGCTGTCCCTTCGCTGTCGTCGGCGCGACCACCCGCGAAAAGCGCCTGCTCGTCGCCGACAGTCATTTCGGCAACCATCCGGTGGACATGGACATGGACGCGCTGCTCGGCAAGCCGCCGCGGATGACGCGCACGGCGACGCATCTGCCGCCGTCGAGCGTGCCTTTCGATGCCACCGAGGTGGATCTCAAGGAAGCCGCGTATCGCGTGCTGCGCCTGCCGGCAGTCGCCGACAAGACCTTCCTGATCAGCATCGGCGACCGCAGCGTCGGTGGCCTGACGGCACGTGACCAGATGGTCGGACCCTGGCAACTGCCTTGCGCCGACGTCGCGGTGACGCTGATGGCTTTCCACGGCTACCGCGGCGAAGCCTTCGCGATCGGCGAACGCGCGCCGCTGGCGGTCATCGACGCGCCCGCATCCGGTCGCATGGCAGTTGGCGAAGCGCTGACCAACCTCGTCGCCGCCGACATCGCAGCCCTCGGCGAGGTCAAACTTTCCGCCAACTGGATGGCCGCCGCCGGCTTCCCCGGCGAGGATGCCTGCCTGTTCGATAGCGTGCGTGCGGTCTCCGATCTCTGCCAGCAAATCGGCGTCTCGATTCCGGTCGGCAAGGATTCGCTGTCGATGCGCAGCGCCTGGCAGGAGAACGCCGGGGCCGACAAAGGCCGCCAGAAACAGGTGGTCTCGCCCCTGTCGCTGATCGTCACCGGCTTTGCACCGGTGCAGGATGCCCGCCGGACGCTGACCCCGCAACTGCGGCTCGACGCCGGTGAAACCGACCTGTTGCTGATCGACCTCGGCGCCGGCCGCCATCGCCTCGGCGCTTCGGCGCTGGCGCAGGTGTATCACGCTACCGGCAACGAGGCTCCCGACGTTGACGATCCCGCCCGACTGCCCGCTTTCTTCACTGCGATCCGCCAACTCGCTGCCGCCCATCGGCTGCTCGCCTACCATGACCGCTCCGACGGTGGCCTCTTCGCCACTGTCTGCGAAATGGCGTTCGCTGCCCATTGTGGCGTTTCGATCGACACCGATGGCCTGTGCTACGACCCGCTGATCCACGACGTCGACGGTAACGAAAAGCGGCCCGACCTGCTCGGCGGCCGTTCCTTCGAAATGCTGATGCGCGCCCTGTTCTGCGAGGAACTCGGGGCTGTCGTGCAGATTCGCCGCAGCGAAAGGAGCCAGGTCATGGGTGTCCTGCGCGCTGCCGGCCTCGGGGCCTGCTCGCAGTTCATCGGCGCCCCCAACCCCTGGGATCAGATCCGCATCATTCGCAACGCCAGGGCGGTGTTCAGCGAAAAACGCGTCGACCTGCAGCGCGCCTGGTCGGAAACCAGTTTCCGCATGCAGCGCCTGCGCGACCACCCGGAATGTGCGCAGCAGGAATACGACCAGATTCTCGATGCCGGCAATCCCGGCCTGTCGGTGACGCTGAGCTTCGATCCCGCTGACGATGTCGCGGCGCCGTTCATCCACCGTGGCGTTCGGCCGCAAATCGCGATCCTGCGCGAACAGGGCGTCAATGGGCAGGTCGAAATGGCCGCCGCATTCGACCGCGCCGGCTTCGCCGCCATCGATGTACATATGAGCGACATTCTTGCCGGTCGCATCGCGCTGGCCGACTTCAAGGCCATCGTCGCCTGCGGCGGTTTCTCCTACGGTGACGTACTCGGCGCCGGTCAGGGCTGGGCGAAGACGATCCTCTTCAACGACCGCGCACGTGACGGCTTCTCGGCCTTCTTCACACGCCCGGACACCTTTGCCCTGGGCGTCTGCAACGGTTGCCAGATGCTGAGCGCGCTCAAGGACATCATCCCCGGTGCCGACGCCTGGCCGCGTTTCGAACGCAACCGCGTCGAGCAGTTCGAAGCACGCTTTACGATGGTCGAAGTGCCCGAGTCACCGTCGATCTTCTTCTCGGGCATGGGTGGCAGTCGCCTGCCAATCGTCGTTTCACACGGTGAGGGGCGGGCCGTCTTTGCCTCGGCAGCACAGCAAGCGAATGCGCTGGTCGCGATGCGCCATATCGACAACCGTGGTCAGCCGACCGAAGTCTATCCCTGCAACCCGAACGGTTCGCCGGAAGGCGCTACTGGCTTCACCACCGCAGACGGCCGTTTTTCGATCATGATGCCGCACCCCGAGCGCGTCTTCCGCAGCGTCCAGATGTCCTGGCACCCGGCCGACTGGGAAGCGCGCGGCTGGGAGGATTCGCCGTGGTTGCGGATGTTCCGGAATGCGCGGCGCTGGGTAGGATGAATGATCGGCGGGCGGCGGACATTGGTGTCCGCCCTGCCCGGATGGCGGACCAGCAAGGGATGGGGTCTCCCAGGCGTTCAGAGCACAGCGGGGCAGGAAGGCGGCACGGCCGGCAACGCCATTGACCAACCATATGGTCAGGTTTCGTCGCAAACGGGGGGCAATGCCGGTCCCTTGCCGGCATCCCGCTGCGGCGGCGCCGCGACCAGACCGGCGATCATCGTGTCCACCATCGCCGGTGCCGCGGTATTCAGGTCGAAGGCCTCGGGATGCATCAGCCAGTGCTGGATCACTCCGTGGAAGAACGCCTGCAGCAGGTGTGCCGCGAGATGGCTGTCGGTGTCGGCGGACAGGTGGCCCTGCACGATGGCACGGACGATGATGCGCTCGAGGGCGTTGGCACATTGGCGATCCATTTCGTCGATTTGCGGCGCCCCGTCGGCCGGTTGGGCCAGCCGCTCGGACTTGCAGAGCAGGATCTCCAGCACCGCGCGCGTGCGCGGGTTCAAGGCGATCTCGCGCATGGCCTGCACCGACACCGCATGCAAGGTGGCGATGGCGTCGTCACCGTCGCCATCCGCCGCCTGCTCAAGGCGACTTTGCAAAGGCAGCGTGGCGCGGCTGCACATCGCGCCGAACAGTTCGCCCTTGTCGCGGAAGTGCCAGTAGACGGCGCCACGGGTAACACCGGCGGCGCTCGCCACGTCGCCCAGCGTCGCGCTGGTCACGCCGCGGGCACAGAATACCCGCTCGGCGGCGTCGAGCAGGGCTTCGCGAGTCGCCAGCGCTTCGTCTTTCCTCCTTCTCACCATTTCTTCTGTCCTCTTGCGGCATGTCCATTTACAAACATTCCTGAATGTACGTAAAATTCGCCCCTTCTGCAAGTCGCGATGCGAGCCAAAGGAATCCTCATGTCAGCCTCCCCTGCCCGTCTTTCTTCCCCTTCACTGCTCCTGTTGATCCTCGCCGCGGCGGCCGCTGCCGGTTGCGGGCAGCAGCAAGCGCCCGGCGGCATGGGGGGTTTTCCGCCCCCCGAGGTGACAACGATCAACGTCCAGCCGGCATCGTTCCCGGTGACCTTCGAATACGTCGGGCAGACCGCCGGATCGAAGGATGCCGAGGTACGGGCACGGGTCACCGGCATCGTCGAGAAACGACTCTACCAGGAAGGTGCAGCGGTGCGCGCCGGGCAGCCGCTGTTCCTGCTCGACGCCAAACCCTTCGAGGCGCAACTGGCGTCCGCCGAGGCCGAGTTGCTGCGTGCCCAGGCCCAGAAGACCCAGGCCGACCGCGAAGCCGCCCGGCTCAAGCCACTCGCCGAGCGCAAGGCGATCGGCCAGAAGGAAGCCGACGACGCCGCTTCCGCCGCCGAGTTCGCCGCCGCATCGATCAAGGCGGCACAGGCGAAGCTGACCGAAGCCAGGCTCAACCTTGCCTACACGCGCGTCGTGGCGCCGATCAACGGTCTGTCGAGCCGCGCCCAGCAATCGGAAGGCAGTCTGGCCAACGCCAATACGACCTTGCTGACGACGGTCTCGCAGGTCAACCCGATCTGGGTGCTGTTCAACGTCTCCGACAACGAGCAGTTAAGGTTGAACAAGGCGATCGCCGACGGTCGCCTGACGCTGCCGCGCGACCATGCCTTCGAGGTCTCGGTGAAACTCTCCGACGGCTCGACCTTCCCGCGCAGCGGCCGCATCAACTTCGCCGACACGCGGGTCAACCCGCAGACCGGCACCTACGAAATGCGCGCCGAAATCGCCAATGCCGACCTCGCGCTGAAGCCGGGTCAGTTCGTTCGCGTTGCGCTCAAGGGCGCACAGCGTCAGGGTGCACTGGCGGTGCCACAGGTGGCGGTACTCGAAGGACCGCAGGGCAAGTTTGTCTACGTCGCCGGCAAGGACCGGGACGGCAAGGACATTGCCGTCCCGAGACCGGTGGTCGTCGGCGACTGGTCCCAGAGCGACGGCACGAACGTCTGGCTGATCGAATCGGGGCTCGCCGCCGGTGACCGCGTGATCGTCGACGGGCTGGCGCGGATCATGATGCCGAACTCGCCGGTGCGCATCACCGAGCCTGCCGCTGCCGCTTCCGCTTCCGCCCTCCCCGGCCAGCCGCCTGCTGCCGACCCAGCCACCCGATAAGCGGAGTATACGCCCCGATGTTCTCTCGCTTCTTCATCGACCGCCCGATCTTCGCGGTGGTCATCTCGGTGTTGCTCATCGTTGCCGGCCTGGCGGCGATGCGCTCACTCCCGATCGCCCAGTATCCGGAAATCGCACCGCCGGTGGTCACGGTGCAGGCCACTTATCCCGGTGCCTCGGCCGAAGTGCTCGAATCGACCGTCGCCGCGCCGCTCGAAAACGCGATCAACGGTCTGCCCGGCATGATCTACATGTCGTCGAATTCATCGTCGAACGGCCTCACGCAGATCCAGGTGACCTTCGAGATCGGCACCCAGATCGACATCGCCGCGGTCAATGTCAGCAACCGCGTCAAACAGGTCGAATCGCGGCTGCCGCTGGAGGTACGCCGGCAGGGCGTGACCGTCGAGCCAGGCTCTTCGGCGTTCCTGCAGGTGCTCGCCTTCTATTCGCCCGACGGCCGCTACGATGACCTGTTCACCTCGAATTACGTGACGCTGAACGTTCTCGACCGTCTGAAGCGGCTGCCGGGAACGACCAATGTGCAGATCTTCGGCGCCAAGGACTACGCCATGCGCATCTGGCTCAAACCTGATCGCCTGGCGCAGTTGAAACTCACCCCCGGCGACGTCGCCAGTGCGATCAACGAACAGAACGCGCAGTTCGCCGCCGGCAAGGTCGGCCAGTCGCCGATCGGCAAGGGCCAGGACCTGGTGTACACGGTCACCTCCAAGGGTCGTCTCGCCGACCCGGCGCAGTTCCGGGAGATCATCGTCCGTGCCAACCCCGACGGTTCGACGGTGCGTCTTGACGATGTCGCGCGCGTCGAACTCGGTTCGCGCGACTACGAGTTCAACGGTCGCTACAACGGCCAGCCGGCCACCCTTGTCGGCATCTTCCTGTCGCCCGGCGCGAACGCGCTCGACGTCGCGAAAAGTGTGCTGGGCACCGTAGACGAGCTCCAGCAGCGCTTTCCCGAAGGCCTGAGCTATGCGGTACCCTATGACACGACACGCTTCGTCAAGGTCTCGATCGAGGAGGTGCTGAAGACGCTGGGCGAAGCGATGTTGCTCGTTTTCCTGGTGGTATACCTGTTCCTGCAGAGCTGGCGGGCGGCGATCATCCCCTTCGCCGCCGTCCCGGTGTCCTTGATCGGCACCTTCGCCGGCATCTACCTGCTCGGCTATTCGATCAACACGCTGACCCTGTTCGGCATGGTGCTGGCGATCGGCATCGTTGTCGACGACGCCATCGTCGTGCTGGAAAACGTCGAGCGGATCATGCGCGAGCAAGGCCTGCCGCCGCGCGACGCCGCGGTGCAGGCGATGCACGAAGTGACCGGCCCGATCATCGCCATCGTCCTGACGCTGACCGCAGTGTTCGTGCCGATCGCCTTCCTCGGCGGGCTGACCGGCGAGCTGTATCGGCAGTTCGCGGTGACCATCTCGATCTCGGTGGTGCTCTCGGGAATCGTCGCGCTGACGCTGTCGCCATCGCTCTGCGTGATCATGCTCCAGCACGGCCACCGCCAGCCGAACCGCTTCTTCCGCTGGTTCAACGCCTGGTTTGCCCGTGTCACCGGGCACTACCTCGACGGCGTCGTCTGGATGATCCGGCGCGCCGCACGGGTGCTGGTGCTGTTCGCCGGCATGGTGGCGATCACCGCCTTCCTGTGGCGCACGACGCCGGGCAGCCTGGTCCCCGAGGAGGACCAGGGTTTCTTCATCAGCGCGGTGATCCTCCCCGACGGTGCGACGCTCGAACGCACCACCCGGGTCGTCGAACAGGTCGAGGCGGCGGTACGCAGCAATCCCGACAACCAGGATGTCGTGGCCTTCGCCGGCTTCGACTTCATTGGCGGCGGTTTTCGCAACAATGCGGCGACCCTGTTCGTGACCCAGAAGCCCTGGCACGAGCGCCAGACGACTTCGCAGCAGTTGGTTGGCGAACTGTTCATGAAAACCGCGGGCATCCGGGAAGCGCTGGTACTGGCCTTCAATCCGCCGGCGATCTTCGGTCTCGGCACCGCCGGCGGCTACGAATTCTTCATCCAGAATCGCGGCGACGGCGGTTCCCGACGCCTGCAGGAAGTGCTGCAGCAATTCCTCGCGCGCGCCAACAGCGACCCGCAGCTCGGCGGCGCGCAGACCTTGTGGCGCGCGACCGTTCCGCAACTCTTCGTGGACGTCGACCGCGAGAAGGCCAAGAAGGCTGGCGTCGCGATCGACGAGGTGTTTGCCGCGCTGTCGTCGACGCTCGGCACCTACTACGTCAACGATTTCAACAAGTACGGACGCACCTGGCAGGTATTGATGTCGGCCGAACCCGAGTACCGCAAGCGCCCCGACGACATCGAGGGACTCCATGTGCGCTCGCAGAAGGGCGAGATGGTACCGCTGTCTGCGCTGGTCAACGTGCAGCACGCATCCGGACCGGATTCGCTCGACCGTTTCAACAATCTGCCGGCGGTCAAGGTCATCGGCCAGACGGCGCCCGGCATCAGTTCCGGTCAGGGCATCGCGCGCGTCGAGCAGATCGCGAAAGAGGTGCTGCCGCCGGACTTCAGCTTCGACTGGGGCGGTTCGTCGTACCAGGAGAAGAAATCGAGCGGCGCCTCGACCTTCGCACTCGGCCTCGCAGTGGTGATGGTCTTCCTGATCCTCGCCGCACAGTACGAGAAGTGGTCGCTGCCGCTGTCGGTGCTGCTGGCGCTGCCCTTCGGCACTTTCGGCGCACTCGTCGCGATCTGGGCGAAAAATCTCATCGGGCCCTTTTTTCATGCGACCCCGCTGACCAACGATGTGTATTTCCAGATCGGTCTGGTGACGCTGCTCGGCCTCGCCGCCAAGAACGCCATCCTGATCGTCGAGTTCGCGGTGTTGAAACACGCCGAGGGTCTGTCGGCTTCGGCCTCGGCGATCGAGGCCGCCCGCCTGCGTTTCCGGCCGATCCTGATGACCTCGCTGGCCTTCATCCTCGGCGTCCTGCCGCTCGCCATCTCGACCGGCGCCGGTGCCGGCGCGCGCCACTCGGTGGGTACCGGCGTGATGGGCGGCATGATCGCCGCAACCCTGCTCGCCGTCTTCCACGTGCCGCTGTTCTTCAAGGTGCTCTACGACCGGCGCATTCGCGAAACGCGCTCGCACGACGAGTTGCTCGACGAGGTGCGGCACCTGCACCACGTCATCCCGGTCGTCCCCCCGGCACCGGGACCGCTCGCGAAAGGAGGCGAACATGACTGACCCCCGCCGGACGCTGCGCGCCCTGGCACTCGTCACCGCGACGACATTCGCGCTCGCCGCCTGCCAGTCGACCCCGACCACACCGCCGCTGCTCGACCTGCCACCGGCGAGCGCAACCGCCGCGCCAGATCTCGAGCGCTGGTGGACGACCTTCAACGATCCTACCCTGACGGCGCTGATGGACGAGGCGCTGGCCCACAACCTCGATCTGCGGGCGGCGATGGTGCGCGTCGATCTGGCGCGTGCGAACGTGCTGCTCGCCCAGTCCTACCTCTACCCGAGCATGAACCTCGGCGTCGATACCCGCCGCAACCGCATGACGCTGGTCGGTTCGCAGCCGTTGCCGGAGAATTTCAATCCGACCAACAATGATTATCTGGTCGGTTTGCGCGCTGCCTACGAAGTCGACCTCTGGGGACGTTATCGCAACGGGGCGAGCGCCGCGCGCAGCGAGCTGCTGGCGACCGAGTACGCACGCCAGACGGTACGCACCGCGGTCGCGGCCGAGACCGCGCGCGCGTACTTCGGCCTGCTCGCGGCCGACGCCGAACTGGCAATGCTGCGTGACACACTGCAGTCGCGTGACCAGACGGTCGCCCTGCAGGTCGATCTCTACCAGGCCGGCCTCATCGGTGACTACGACCTGCAGCGCGCGCAGGCCGAACGTGCGGCCGTGGCCGCCAACGTCGCCGTCGCCGAGCGCGCGGTCGGCACCTACGAGTCGGCGCTGGCGGCGACCGTCGGCCGTTCGCCGCGCGAGGTCTTCGCCGCGAAGATCGCCCGCGACCTGACGCAGGTCCGCCTGCTTGATGTCCCGGAGGTACCGTCGGGGCTACCCTCGGACCTGCTCGAACGCCGGCCCGACATCAGACAGGTCGAAGCCCAGCTCGCCGCTGCGAGCCTGCGCATCGATGCCGCGCGCGCGCAGTATTTTCCGTCGCTGTCACTGACCGCCTCTTACGGTTCCGAGTCGGCGGCGCTTGCCAAGCTGTTTTCCACGCCGGCGCTCGCCTGGGGGATCGGCGCCTCGCTGCTGCAGCCCCTGATCGGATTGAAAGCGATCGAGGCCAACGTCGAAGCCGAGACCGCCCGCCGCGAAGCCGCCGTGGTCAGCTACACGCAGACCGTGCAGAGCGCCTTTCGTGAAACGCGCGACGCGCTGATCGCCAACCGCAGCACCCGCGACGCGCTCGCCGCGCAGACCGAGCGCGCACAGAAGCTCAAGGCCTCGCTCGAACTCGCCGAACTGCGCTACCGTTCCGGCTACTCGGGTTACATCGACGTACTCGACGCGCAACGCCAGCTCCTCCAGGCGCAGACCCTGCAGATCCTGGCCGCGCGCGACGTGCGCTTTGCACTGATCGATCTGGCGAAGGCGATGGGGGGTGGATGGGATTATGTAAGATGAGGCAACATCAATCCGCATCGCGCAGTTCCTCGCTGACTTCCTCCGCCGTTATGATGAAGAGGGAACATGAGCATCTGCAAACCGTTGTCCGGCATGTGGCGGGCGAGATTGCGGCTCCGCCAGTAATTGAAGAGTGTGTTCAGCTTGGTTGATGAACACATCTTTGCCTTTATCGTGAGCGAGACTCGTATGCCAACGACAAAGTCGGGAACTCGAGTTAGATAGCGCCGAGCAGATTGGCCGCGGCCTTCTCCCTGCTATTCGACAAGGCTCCGGATTGCTCGGCTAAGACCTTGATGATCAACAACGGCCGCGGCGTGAGGAGGTGGTGCCAGTGGGTCCAGCCGTGAGTGCGAATAGGCTCGTCGGTATTACCGCCACCTTTGGGAATTGCCTTGGACGGAATAAAGGTAGTCACGCGGAAGCCGCCCAGTTTTCCAGTTGCAGACCCCGGACTTTGGAAAACTCGCACGTGTTGTTGGTGACCAGAACGGCATTGACGCTCAGTGCATGCGCGGCAATCATGGTATCCAGGGAGCCAATCGGTTCCCCCCCGGCGCTCCAGGTCCGCGCGCAAATCGCCATACACCCACATGGCCGCCATATCGAAAGGGAGAACCTCCAGCGGGGCAAGAAACATTTCCTGCGCCTGGCGATTGCGTATCGAGGCGCTTTTGGCCACACCAAACGCAAGTTCTGCGGCCACCACACTCGACAGCCCGATGTCACCCAGTCGGTATTGATGAAAACGCGCCAGCACTTCAGGCGGTTTGGTATTGATGATGTAAAGCAGATATTGGTGTCGAGCAAAATCATGCGGTAATCTCGGCACGAATTTGCGTCGCTGGCTGCTCCCGTGTCATGAGAAATTCATGAGAAATCCTGGCTCGAAGGACGAGAGCGCGGTTTCCAGCGTTTGCCAGGGGTCATCCACCGGTAGCAAGAGAACGCCATTGCCAAAATGCTGCACAACCACCTCGGTGCCGGCAAACCGGTATTCCTTGGGTAGCCGAACGGCTTGGCTGCGGCCCGATCGAAAAAGGCGTGCGGTATCCATGCGAAACTCCGAAGAAAGGTAGTTACCAATGACATCTACCTTTTGTCGCAGTGTCAGCCGAAGACCGATGAATGGTTACTGGCTTGGAGATGGGTTTTAACGTCACCCTTGGGAGTTGTAATTTCAGGGGGAAGCTCACATTGGTTTCACTCCCCGGTTTCGCTTCCTTCTGCGGGTTTTCCGGCGATCATAAATCGCTGGCGGATCGAATCCAGAGTCTGCTGGAAGGTCACGATCTCAGCGGCGAGATACCTCATTGTCCGTTCGTGATCGCTGCGGTCGACCGATGACTGCGCTTGCAAAACCTGCGCCTGCCGCAACATGTCGTCGACGGCGCTCAGTTTCTCGTCGTAGCAAGCGTCGAGTTCGCGCGACAGAGCCGAACCGAGCTTTGCATAAACAGCGTCAAGCGTTTCGCTGACCGCGGTCAGCAACTCGCTGCGACGGTCGAGCAAGCCCTGAATTGCTTTGGCCGACTCATCCTGACCAGCCTTCCCGTTCAGACCGCCAAAAAGGCCGCTGAGCAATGAAGCTCCCTCCAGCAATAAGCGTTCTGCCATCAGATGCAATAGATGTGACGAATCCCAGTCAAGATCAGTGAAAGTCACTTTGGAAATCCCCTGACTCAGCGTCGTGGGGATGGTCAGCGATGCGCGTCCGGTAGCCTCGGCCCCAGGACTGCTAGACAGGAAATCGCGCACGACGGGGATCTGAACCTCAGCGCAAGCCGCAACCGCTTGCCGCAATGCATCGGCAACAAAGAACAGCATATGGCGATGTACTTGCCCATCATCCAGACGAGAGGCTTGCGCAGCCACTGCCGCAAAAAGTCGATCGACAAAGGCGGACATCCAGCCACTGGCCTGCCGGGCGAGTCGTGCCAGCAAATCTTGCGCTTCTCGTTCCCGTTGCTCCCGATTGACTGCAATGTCACGTCTGCAAACCGTCTGCGCCGCAATTACGGCTGCCACTTCGCTTTCGTGCGCGGCAAGACCAGCTCGCAGTAGGTCGACACGGTCGGCAATGGAAACGAGCAGCTTGTTTGCCAGATCAAGCACCCGCTGGGCCTGTATCGCGTCACGCTGGTACGAAATGGTTTCTTCCATGCTCTCGCGAAAAAGATCGAAGCCGGCGGCGAACTCGGCAGCCGCGTCTGGCAGCGGACGAGA
>NZ_JDSS02000021.1:7964-24164 GCF_000584955.1 Candidatus Accumulibacter vicinus | reverse complement strand
GCGCCAGGAAACGATCGCGAAAGACGGCCTCGCACCTCATCGACCAGACGCTTTCGATCACCTGGCTGACGAACGTGGTCGAGCATGTTGAGTACAAAACAAAGCTTCGGAAAGTCACGCGGGGCCAGCACTTGCCGGAAGAACGTCTGTTCCGACTGTGACAGCGGCGAATGCGGTGAGAGCACGCCGATGACAACATCGGAGCGGTCCAGATACGCCGCCACGGCATCTTCAATACATCGGAAAATGTCGCCGGTGCCAGGCGTGTCAACCCAGACGACGCCTTCGAGCCCCTGCATCGGTAGCGCGATACAAAGATGGTCAATCTGGTTGGCGTATTTTTCGATCAACGGTTCAATTGTCTGTCGGTGCAGTTCGTCAGACTTGATCGGCAGAAAGCCGCCATCCTTCATCACCAGTCGGGCATCAAACGTCGCGCCGTAGCGAACCTCAGTAATTGCGAGCGTTTCCGGCAATACATCAACACTCAGTAACGGCTGGCGCAACATGGCATTGATTAACGATGACTTGCCGCGCTTGAAGTCGCCGACAACGACGATTCGGAATGGCGACCCCAGGTGATCGGCAATCGCCAGGGTATCCGCCTCAAGGCCAGCAACGACATTCTCGCCGAGTAAATCCCGGTACGGCCCGGTTGACAAACGTGCACGCAGCGCAGCGAGCAGCCTCCCTACTTCTGCCCGCAGCGCTTCTCCGTCGTAGCAGATCGGTCGGCTGCCAGCGCCAATCACCTCCGAATCTGTCTGGCTACCTTGTTTACCCATTGTTTTCACTCTTTCGTTCAGCGGCGCTGTGCGTGTCCCAAACGCGGATCAACGCCTCGCAATCAGCGTCAACTTCGCTGATCAAGCGGGTTGCTGGTGCGTCGCTTGCGCACCACGAGCGGTACACATCGCTCTCGGAAAACAGGCGAACTGCTTCGACGCGCTTGTGTGCCAATGGATGTGTATCGCCGAGTTCGAGCAAGCGGACTGGCGTCTTTTTGACCACGCTGACCTGACGAACGTAGGTGTCGAGATCAATGCCGCGCAGAGACTCTTCGCCACCAGTTTGAATTCTGGCCAGAGCACTCATCATCATCCGCGCATCGTTGGCACAGATTGCACCGGCGCGGTCGCAGGTCACCTCGGCGCAGCGCGACCAGCGAGCCAGAAACAGCACCATCGAGGTCTGTAGCAGCCCTGTAACCAGACGCAGCAGTCCGGCAGCCACACCTGCGGCCGTGAGCGCCGAGAGTAACGCTCTGGCCAGCGGATTGCTAACAAGCTCGGCCAAAGCGTGAAACGCGCCATGCAGATTGTGGATGTGGCCGCATTCATGGCCAATCACTGCGAGCAGTTCGGCCTCACTCAAGGCGCGCACCAGCCCGGTCGTCAGCAGGATGCTCGGCCGCGTGTCGTCGGAAGCCAGCGTCATGGCATTCGGCTCGGGAGAGAAGACGACGAAGATACGCGGCACGCCGATTCCCAGCCGCTCGGCGCATTTCTCACCCAAGGCATGAATCTCGGGATACTGGTTCGGACCTACGGCCACCCCCTGCATCGTGTAAAGATGTTGATAAATGGGTTCGAGATGGTGAACAAGTGCCCGCGTCGCCCAGCGGATCGGCGCAATGGCGGTCAATCGGGCACGTAGTCTACGATCCAGCGAGAAGCTGTAATCCGGAATACCCTCGACCAGATGCCGCTGCTGTTGCCTTTCGCGCTGCTCGACGTAGGCCTCGAAATCGATCGGCAAGGCCAAGGTCGGATCGGCTAGTTCAGGAAGAGCGATCGCCATGCACTAGATCTCCAGAATTTCGACCAACTGTTTTGACAGGCGCGCCGAGGCCTCACTGATGCGGTGTGCCTCCTGTTCAATCAGCGCGAACCGCTGACGCTCCAGGTTGCCAAGACCGACGTCCCGCTCATAACGCAGCCGGAGATCGAGCAGTGTCTTTTCAGCGTTGTCGAGCGCCGCGTTGGCTTCCTTGCGCACCGCTTCTCGCAACTGCTCGAAAGCCGTGTTGACCTGGTCATAGACCTGGAACTTGAAATTGACTTTGGTCAGACCCTGTGCCAGTTCAGCAAGTACACCTTCCTTGTAGCTGGCGCGGAAGCGATCGATCTTTTCCTGGCGAAACAGCCGTCCGGCCGCCAGCTTGCCGGGTAGAATCGAGGCAAGCCCGACGGCGACCGCCACCGGAACGGTGAGCGGCGCCGAGAAGATGGTAAGCAGCACGCTGGCCGCAACCATTGTCCCGACCGAAGCGACCGCGCCCACGGCGGCGCCTTTGACCCCGGCTTCGCGATAACCCGACCAGAGGCCGCCAAACCCGGTTACGACGGCGATCGCCGCCGCCGCGACTTCGCCGCGACCATGCACGCTCTCTTCGACCGGCACCCCGCCGAAGTTCAGATTGATCTTTTCCATCAGTCCGCCAACGGCGCCGCTGAATTCGGCCAGACGCTCGACTTCGGCAGCCAGTGCCGCGTTGATCTGCGTTTCGATCGCCAGAGACTGTTTCTCGCTCTGCCGGCGCAGAACGTTGTCGACCAGCTTGCCCAAGCGCTCCTTGAGCTTCTTCGCGTCCTTGATGTCGTCAACACCGATATCAGCCTGATCTATTGCCTGGCTAGCGGCCAGCGTTAAAGCATCGGGCAGATCATCGACCAGTGGCGCCAGTTTGCGGCGAGTTTCATCACTCGCAGCCTCGATTCTTGCCATCTCGTCAGCCTTGCGTTGCTTGAGATCTTCAAGCTCACGCTCGGAATCGCGATAGGCCTTCTCGAAATCGTCGCGCTGCAACTTCATCGCGCTACGGCGCAACTCGAGTGCCGTCAGCACGTCACGGCAGGTGCCGAGCGCGCGATTGACTGGCACCTGCAGCCGGATCGCGCCGCGCCGCTCGGTCAGGAAGCGCTGCAGCTCGACCTCGAAGACCGGAAAACCGCTTCGTTCGAGCAAAGCCTGGTCGCCGCTCTGCTTCGCCTCGAGCGCCTGGAAGGCCGACAGGCCGAACACACGCGGCCGGCCGATCTTCTTGACGTAGGTTTCGTATTCCGGCGAACCGGGCCCGAACTGCTCCTTGGCACGTTCCATCACCTGCTGCTGAATGCGCCGCTCGATGCCTTGCACCGCCCGCTGCGCGTCCTGCGGCCGGTTGAAATTGTCGATGCCGTTGACCACGAATACGACGCGCCCGAGGTCGGCGGTCAGCAGGCGATTCTCGAGAAAATCCCGTTCGTACTCGCTGAACGGCGCCTGGCCGAGAATCACCATGATCGCCGCATCGATCTTCGGCAACACTGAAAGTGTCACCGAGGTCATCGCCTCGCTGTCGTTGAGGCCCGGCGTGTCGATCACGTCGACGTTGTTACGGCAATATGGGCTCGGGTAATACACTGTCGCCTCGTCGACCGTCGCTGAAGTCTCTTCCGACTGATCAGTTAGCTTGGTCACGTACTCCGCCAATTGATCGGGCGGCACGTCCTCCTCGCGCCCATCCTTGTAGCGCACGACGACGCGTGGCGTCAGGCCATAGGAAACACGGTTCAAGGTCGCCGAACACGGCAGCACGTCCATCGGCAACACCGTGCCACCAAGTAGCGCATTGATGAAGGTGCTCTTGCCGCGCTTGAACTCGCCGACGACAGCAACCGTGAAGCTATCGTTCTCCAGACGATCGAGCACCTCGTCGATCAGGACCGAGCTCTCCTTGAGATCCAGCTCGCCGACGAACTCGTTCAGGCGGCGCAAGTCGTTGGTCAGGCTCATCAGCACGCGTTTGTAATCGATGAACGTAGCCATCGTCGCGTTCCGCTCGTGGCCGATCTCCCTCGGCCGCACTTCTTCTTTCGTCATGTCTGGTCTCCGTGAGAAAAACTGTCCACTGCATCCGGCGTTATCGTTGCCGCTGGGTCGACGGCAAAGGCCATCGCCAGCAGGTGCGCGTCCGCTGCCGCCCGCTCGGCGATCTGGCGCGTTTCGCTTTGCATCTCGGTCAACGAGCGAAGATGCAGTAGATTCGCGGTTCGCCGCCGCTCGCGCTCGATGCGCAGCTCGACCCGGCGCCACTCCACAACCTTGCCAACGTGCGCGCTCTCCCGAGCCAGGGTCGCACCGACGCCGTTGCCAAGAGCCGATATCGCTGCCAGCGCCTTGCTTTCGAGTTCGAGGGCGACGAACAGCTTGCCGATTTGTTCGCGCGTCTCGCCAATGTATGCTCGGCGCAGACTCGCGCGCACCTGTTCGCGCTTTTCGCGCAACTGATTGTCGGCCTTGGCCGAACCGTCCTTGGTCAACCAGCCGCGCATCGTTCGCCAACTCCCCTGCACCGTGTCGTTGGTCAGTGCCCAGCCCGCCGCACCGAGCGCGGGTTCGGCAAGCAAGCCGCCGGTGGGCTGGAACGAGTCCCTGAAAGCGCGCGAAAAAGCGGCCAGTGCACTCACGCTCTGCTGGGCCAGCGGCAGCGTCGCCCCCGCTTCCGGCCGCTCGGGGGGTGCGACAAAGGCCACCGGCAAAACCTCGCCATTGGTTTCGCGATCCGCCAGAGCAGTGTCCAGCCGTCGGCCGATCAACCGAATTGCCTCGTCCTCATTCCGGCTCCAGTCGGTCACCACCGCCGTCAGTTCGCCGCCCAGCCGCTCAATCAACGGGTGCACCGCGCCGGCCAGTGCCTGCCGAATCACCGCCGCGCGCGCTTCCTGATCAGCCAGATGTTCGTCGGACAACTGCACTGTGGCGATCGCCCGCTCGGCGGCCGACAGAATCTCCTGCCGACGCCGGGCGAGGATCTCGCGCACTCGCTGACTGCCCAGCCCGGTTCGTGCGGCGACGCCGCCGACGCGTTCGTCGATCGCCGCCACCACCGCCGACAGTTCCGCCTGGCGGCGCTCGAAGCGTTGCGCCTCGCCGGACTCGCGGCTGTGAGCGCGCTCGACCGCCGCGTTGAGTTCGGCGATCTGGTGGCTCGTTGACTCGCTGATGACGCGCGTCACCTGCGTCAGCGTCGCCGCGCCGCGATCACGCGCCAGATACTGTTCGAGCGCCGTCTCGAGATCGGCAAAGCAGCTCGCCGCGTATACTGCGCTGTCGTGCGATTCCTTGCCGCGCAGCGCCTGATACGCCGAAATGGCGAACAAGCGTAACGGAGTGCCACTCTCAGGATAGGACTGCGCCGCCTCGAGCGTCGCGACGAGACGGCGCCGAATCTCCCCCAGCACCCGCTCACGCTCGGCCTGACTGCGCAGTTTGTCGATATAGGTGACGACGAAGAACAGGCGGTTTGCGTCGAGATGGTCCAACAACTGGCCGAGAAACGTCGCTTCGCTCTGCGCGAACGGCGTTAGCGCCGAAATCACCATCACCGCCGCATCGGCCGTCGGCAGAATGCCAAGCGCCATTTCGCTCATCGCCCGCTCGTCGGACAAACCGGGCGTATCGACGATGTTCACATTGTTCTGGCAGAACAGCGTCGGATACGCCACGATTGCCTCGCCGATCGCGCGCGCTCGCTCCTGCGCCACCGGATCGCTCTTGGTCACATAGTCGGCCAGTGCGGCCAGAGGAATCCGCTCGCGATTGCCATCGCGCCAGACCAGCGTTGCCTCGGCGTTGCGGCCATAGACCACTCGCGTCAGCGCGGCGGTCGTCGGCAGCACATCCATCGGCAACGCTGCCGTGCCGAGCAAGGCGTTGATCAGTGTCGACTTGCCGCGCTTGAACTCGCCGACGACAGCAATCGTGAAGACGCCCTGCTCCAGTCGAGCAATCGTCTCGGCCAGTCGCGTTTCTTCTTCGGCCAGCGCCAGGCTGCGTGCCTGACGCTGCAAAGCCGAGAGCGCGAAGACCGCTCGGATCAGGAGCCGCGCGTAGTCGTGGTACGAATGGAGGCTGGAAGAGCGTTCGACCGCTGCGGCGCTCAGCTCGTCGGGCACAGACATGCGCGTCTCCTGCTGCCTCGGGCACTACCAAGCAAGCGTACGCAGCGCGCACGCCCAAAAGGCAAAGCGATCACTGCCGATGCCATCAATATTCTCCTCTCCGTGTGTACGAGGCGCAGCGGCGGCGCCCACTCTCCCCTAGACGAGGCAAGCACCGATTTGTCAGGGTTGCTGTTGAAAAAACTGACAGAAATCTGTTTCGTGCGTCGGTATCAACAGGACACCAGCCGAGCGACAAGAGAAGCTCCCCGAGCCAGCCGTCATCTGGATCGGCTCCCGTGAAAGCCCGGATTCTTGACTTCGCTTTCGTCGTTCGGTGGTGAGTCCGTCGCCAATCATCATGGCTTTGTTGCCTGTTCGTGAGTCGCCCTGCGAATAGGAATTGTTGTGTGAGTAGTTGTCACTTCTACTTCTTATAGGAGCAAATGGAATGCGCATAGCTTTTTTCAGCCTGATAATCCTCTGGAGCCTGCCCTTATCGGCGCAAACGAGTGCTTCGGAACAACTATTGCAGGGCATGATGCAGAAGTATCAGCGAGAACGTGAGGAGGATAACTGGATTCAGAGCCAGCTCATGAACTGTCAAAGAGGTGATCAATCGTCCTGTATTCGCTATCAGAATGCTCAGCGCGAAGCCATTGAGCGACGGAATCGTGAGATCCAGCGAATGGAAATGTATCAACGTTATCGTCATCAACCGTACGTGCCCAAGTATTGACCAAGTTCGGCAAGCCTGCTCGAAGGTTTCGCGGGTGGATTGCCGACGGCGATCGCAATCGCTACAACGAAGGAAGCACTGATTCAATCCAGTTCGTGAACAGAGAGCGCACATCCGGTTGACTGCAGCCTGGTCAGTCGTGCGGTCTGCTTTGCTGCGCTGCCATTGAACCTGCGCTTCCCTTGACATCTCAGGAGAAGGGAATGGGAAGAACGTGGGCGGGGAGAGTCATGCCGTTGATGACTGCAACATTGTTGCTCGTCCCCGCAGCAGCAATCGGCGGTACGGTGTTCGCTGCCCGGTCATATTGCAGCATCACTGGCGCGACGGGAATGGGATATGGCCAGACACACCAAATCGCTGCATCGAATGCCATTGGATATTGCGTTGCCGCTGGTGGGGTTCCTGACTGTTGTTTGCAGGGTGTGCACCTGGCAGGAGTCGCTTTTACCGCGACCGCATATTGTGCTGTAACCAGCCGGTCGGGAAGTGGCATGGCGAACACCCAGCAAGGCGCGAACCAGCTAGCCATTCTCCAATGTATCGCGAATGGCGGGATTCCTGACTGTTGTCGTAACGGCCTGGTTTTCTGAGTCTGTATCGACCACCCTGGCTCGTCGGCGCGGCGCGTGGCATCGTAAGCGGGGCGCCGTTCGCCGGGTGGAGAAGTGGCCACAAGACGGGAAGCACAAGGCTTCCCGCGCGGCCCTATGGCGCCAGGGCCGGCGCGTAGGGCAAACCGGGTTGATTGGTTCCATCGCAGCGAGCGCGCCAGATGGTGATCACCTCGCTACGTCCTGGCTGATCGGCAATCTCGCCGCTAACCTCACACCTGCACGAGCATCGAATACCCTGCAAAAACTATGGGAAAAGCGTTACTATTTCGCCTGACGTATCCAACCCATTCATGCTCTTGGGGGAAAGCACGCTTTGGCGGAAATGGACGATCTGGCGGCGATGCGCGCGCTTGCCGATGGCAACGCAGACGCAAGAAAAGCGGCGATGGCGGCGATTTACCAGCGCCATTTCGACCGCTTGATGCGGCACGTCCGGCTGCGTAACCCCAAGCTGCCGGAAGAAGCGGTAGCCGATTTCGTCACCCAGGCGTTCATCAAGGTTTTCTCCCGATCCGGCGGCTATCGCGGCGAGTGTTCGTTGTTCACCTGGCTTGCCCGCTGCGTGACAAACCTGATTATCGATGATCATCGCCATAACTCGGCTCTACAGATGGTCAGCATCGACGAAAGCGAAGAAGCGGCGATCGCGCAGAGCATGCTGCCGGCCGACGAAGAACCGCTCGATGCGGCAATACGCGGCGAATTCATCGACTGCGTTCGGCGGCACTTTCGGACGTTCAGGCACCGTCACCCACAGGCCGCGTGGGCCCTGTGGGCGCGTCTGGTCGAGCAGAGCGATGTGCAGGAGATCGCCGACATGCTCGACAAGACGCCGGGAGCTACGCGCCAATACCTCTGCGATTCGGCACGCCGGCTCAGGCAGGCACTGGCTGTGTGCCGCGAGTATATGCTGGGGGAATAGCATGCGCAGCGCGGATCGCCGCTTCTGGCCATTTCGCACGATGCCGTTTCAATATCCCGTCCATCGGAGAAAACCAGTATGTCCATCCTTCGATCGTTCGCCGGGCTGATCCTTGCTTCGGTAGCGGGCTCCATGTCGGCAAATCCCGCGGCCGGCGCAGCGAGCCTGATCGTTTCCCGGACAGACGCCGGCGTGACCGTGCAGTCCGCGCAGGGCAGCGCGCGACCGGCGCAGGTAGGCAGCGTGCTCAATGTCGGGGAGCGCCTCTGCTTTCTACACCGTGGCGCGACGGTATGGCTGCGCCGCAGCGACCGCGGCAGCGACTTCGCGCATACCGCGCAGCAAGCCGGCTGTTGGAAAGGCGCCGAGATCGAAGCGGCCCAGCACGGACCCGGCAGCCGCTCGCAGGAGCGCATCGCGCTGCTGCGCCTGCTGGCGGCCTTGACCACAGTTGGACAGAACAAGCACGCGCCGCTGACCGCTGCCGCGCGCGGAGGTCAGATCGGAAACGCTCTGTGCAAGGTGGCGGCCCATACCGACTGGTTGGTCATCGACCAGCTTGGTGGCGTCATCGTACCGATCGCACCTGGTGCCGGTGGCAGGCTGACGCTGCTGAACGCGCGCGGCGACGCTGCCGGCGCTTCGATCACCCTCGAGGAGAAGGCAGCGGAGTTGCGCCTGCCGGCGGTCGGTGCGCCGGGACAGGTTTTCGAGCTGGCGATCCGCGGCGGCCCGGAGGAGTCTTGCCGCCTGCGCTTGCGCATCGTCGATGGCGCGCAGCACGCCGCGCAAGCCCCTCGAGCCGGCGTCGCCGTCGACCCGAAGAAAGTCGCCTGGCGGACGGCGATACAAGCGTTGCGCCTGGTCGATGGGCACGGGCGAGCGTGGACGCTCGAAGCGCTACGCCAGCTCGCCCCGCATCGAACAGTTCCGGAGGCCGATCAGGCCTACGCTTACCTCGCCGCGGCAAACCGCGAGTGCGCCAACAGCGACGGCAGCAACATCCCGGTTGCTTTCGACATGCCTTGGCTGCACGCGTCAAAATCTCTGCTCAGCGAAGGCCGGCGGCGCATCTTCGTCGTCTGGCACGGCGGTCTGCCGCCTTTTCGCGTCAGCTTGCAGCGGGAAGGCACGACCACACCGCTCACCGAGTCGAGCGACCTGAAGGTGTGCGAAGCGTTTCTCCCGGCATCCAACCTGACCAGTGGCCGACACGTACTGACGATTACCGACCAGGCGGGCGCACGCCTTGTGGCAGAGCAGATCGACGTCGTTCCGTCGGCGCAGCGCCCATCCGCACCGGCGCTGCCAGCGGCATCGGCGCAGCCGGCGTGGCTCTCGGCGGCGCAATGGATGGCCGAGCAGGAAGACGGTGCCTGGCGCTTCGAAGCGCTGCAGGATGTCGCCGCCCGCCTCGGCGACACACCCGAAGCGCAGGCGTGGATTCAACGCAACGGTCGGCCCCCCGCGCTCTTGGAGATCGAACCATGAACCCGCAACACACCCGTCTCGTAATCCCCGCCCTGCGCAGCACCTGTCTGGTGATTGCCTGTCTGCTGTCGCTGCCGGCAATCGGCGCGCCTGCCGACGGACAGAACGCCGCGTCGCCGGCGACGCAGATCGACACCCTCACGAACCAAGCTGACCAGCTATTTGAGGAGAAGAACTACACAGCAGCGCTGGCGCTCTATCAGCAGGTGCTGGCAGCGAAGCGAGCAGCAGGCGAGCGCCTCGACGAGACAACCGCGACAGCACTGGGCGACGTGGGCAGGACGCTGTTCAAACTGGCGCGCTACACCGAAGCCGAAGCGCACCTCCGGCAGGCGCTTGCCACCGCTGAACAGGCGCTCGGCAGCGATCATCCGGACGCGGCGACCCACCTCACCAATCTGGCCCTGTTCTTGCGCGACGTCGGCAGGCCGGCTGAAGCGGAGCCATTACTTCGCCGCGCGCTGGCCATTGGCGAAGCCACCCCCGGCACATCGCCGGCCACGATCGGCCTGCGCCTGAACAACCTGGCCGGCCTGCTGCGCGCGGCTGGTCGCTACGCCGAAGCCGAAGAGATCTACCGCCGTGCCCTGGCGATTGCCGAACAGGAAAGCGGCGGCGACAGTCCACAAGTCGCCCTCCGCCTCAACAATCTGGCACTGCTGCTACAGGAAACCGGCCGCTATGGCGAAGCGGAAACCGCTTTCTCTCGTGCGCTGAAGATTTTGGAAGCAAGCCGCGGCGCTGACCATGGCGACACGGCGACCATGCGCAACAACCTGGCGGGGCTGCTGCGCAGAATCGGTCGCTACGCCGACGCCGAAAAGCACTATCGGGACGCGCTGGCGATCGACGAAAAAATCTACCGCGCCGACCATCCAGAAATCGGCACCGACTGCAACAATCTGGCGCTGGTGCTCAAGGAGACCGGACAACTGGCCGAAGCCGAGGCGCTGGCGCGCCGCGCGCTGGCGATTGGCGAGCGCACCCGCGGCGCGGATCATCCCAGCGTCGCTATTCGGGCGAGCAACCTCGCCGGCATCCTGCGCGCTGCCGGCCGTAACGCCGACGCCGAAGCGCTCTATCGCCGTGCGCTGGCGATCGACGAAAAGTATTACGCACCCGATCACCCGGCGATCGCCAGCGACCTCAATAATCTCGCCCTGCTGCTCGCCGCCGACCGCCCCGACGAAGCGCTCGCCCTGTACCGGCGCGCCTGGCGTCTGGGGCTCAGCGCCGGCACGCCGGAACTGCTCTGGAAGCTGAACGGCAACCTCAGCCGGTTCTACGCCCAACGGGCGCCGGACGTCGCCATATTCTTTGGCAAACACGCAGTCAACACCTTGCAACGCCTGCGCGCCAACCTGAAGGCGAGCTCAAGAGAGGGGTACCAGAAAGCTTTCCTGGGCACTGCAGACAGCGTGTACCACGAGCTTGCCGAACTGTTGATCGAGCAAGGCCGGCTCGCCGAAGCGCGCGAAGTGCTCAAACACCTCAAGGAAGACGAGTACCGCGATTTCATCCGTGGTCAAATCGGCCCCGACGCGCCCGTCAGCCGTCTGCCTTACAGCCGGGCCGAACAATCCTGGGCCGAACAGGAGGAGGCGCTGGCCGCCGAAAGCCTTCGCCTGGCCGACGAACACAGGGCACGGCAAGCGCAGTCAGTCGCCGGCAACGATGCGTCAGCCACCGCCCCGCAGCCAGAACTTGTCGATTTGGCCGCACGCCGGGAGCAACTCGGCCAAGGTTTCGAAGCCTGGTTCGCCGGTGTCGTCGAGCAGTTACCAACCGACGCGCAACGCCTTGCTGCCGACGAGCGGCGCCAGCAAGACGCCGCGCTCGCCCAGGCGCGCCGGCAGATCGCCGACCTTGGCGGACAGGCCGCATTACTCGAATACCTGCTGGTCGGCAACCGCGTGCACATCATGCTCACTACCGCCCAGCAAAGCGTGGTCCGACGCGTGACCATCGACGGCAGAGACATCGGCAAGCAACTGATCGAGTTCCGGGTCGCGCTCAGCACTCAAGCTCTCGACCCGCGTCCGGCCGCGCAGGCGCTATACCGCGACTTGATCGGACCGGTTGCCGCCGACCTCGAAGCCGGCCAAATCGACCACCTGCTGCTCTCGCTCGAAGGCGCACTGCGCTACATTCCGTTCGCCGCCCTGCACGATGGCGAGCACTACCTCGTCGAACGCTACGCCCTGTCGCTGCATACCGCGGCCGTATCCGGCACGCGAGCAAAGCACAGCGGCGTCCCCAGCCGTCTGGCCGCTTTCGGCTCGACGCGCGCGCACGCCGGCTTCCCCGCCTTGCCCAACGTGCAGCAGGAAATCGACCTGCTGCGCAAGAGCGGCAAGCTCAGCGCCGAGGTCTATCTCGACGACCAGTTCACCGCCGAACGGCTACGCCAGAGCCTCAAGCAATCGTACCCGCTGCTGCACATCGCCAGCCACTTCCGGTTCGTCGCCGGCAACGAGAGCGATTCGTTTCTGCTGCTTGGCGACGGCAATCGTCTGCCGCTGATGACTTTGCGCCAAGGTGATTATTCGTTCGCCGGCGTCGACCTGTTGGCGCTCTCCGCCTGCGAAACGGCGCTGCACGGCGGACGCACCGCCGACGGCCGCGAAGTGGAAGGCTTCGCCGTGCTGGCGCAGAACAAGGGCGCACAGAACGTCCTGGCGACGCTCTGGGAAGTCGCAGACCTGACGACGCCGGAAGTGATGCGCGCGTTCTATCTTGCCCGCGCCGGCGGGAAGTCGAAGGCCGCTGCGCTGCGCGAGGCACAGCAGGGCCTGCTCAGTGGCAAGCTGAAGCCCACTCCGGTTTACACGACCGGAATCCGAGGCGGCAGTGGAGTGCGAGCCATCGCGGCCACCAATTCCTTCACGGCCGATCCCAGGAGTCCGTTTTCCCATCCCTACTACTGGGCACCGTTCATCCTGTTTGGCGACGCGTCGTAGGCAAAGGAATCGCTCGCCCCGATCGACATCCTGTGCCTGCGCCGTCCGAGGCGGCCGCGGGCCAGGCGTGTTGGCGTGGTCTGACTGTCCGTCCAGCGCCTTGATCAACTCCGCAAAGAAACAGATCTGACAGGAGCCGCCGTCGCTCGTCTGTAGCAGAGAGGCGAAAGCGATCGGACCACGATCAGGTCGTTGCAGCCTCGAGGAAGCCTACCTGCCAGACGCCAGCTCTTCGTCGGTCGCTCCACGGCGCCTTTTGCCGAGGGACGGGCGCTGCCGGGCAGCGAGCAGGCGCTTCCCGCAGGACGAGTGGATGCGCTGCGACGCCGCTCGGTCGACCACGAAAATGACATGGGTATACAGAAAGGATAATCGCAAATGAATTTCAGGATGTTGGTCAGCAGTTGCGCAGCCGCCGGCGTGTTTGCCGGTTCCGCACAAGCGACACCGATGTATTCCGTCGTAGATCTGGGAACGCTGGGCGGAGTAAACAGTAACGCACAAAACATCAACAACCGCGGCCAAGTCGTCGGGGCTGCGGACACACGCTGGCGCAATTCCCGCGCGACCGTGTTCTCTGGAACAGGTTCCGAAAATCTTGATATCGGATCGATTGGGGATTCAGACTACAGCATTGGCTTTGACATCAGCGACAACGGGCAGGTCGTCGGTTGGTCGTTAACGAAAGGGTTTGTGCAGCGCGGATTTCTCTTTTCCGGCGTGGGTGGTTCGGACCTTACCGATTTGGGTTCTCTCGGCGGACCTCAAGGCTACGTGGAAACAATCAACAATCGTGGCCAAATGGCTGGTCATGCACAATTGAGCAATGGGAAGTGGCGTGCGACATTGTTCTCCGGGACAGGATCCGGAAACCTTGATTTGGGAACGTTGGGAGGAAGCGAGAGCTTTGCCACAAACATTAACGACAACGGTCAGGTGGTAGGGGAAGCACAGATTGCGGGGAACGCTGCCTACCGCGCTGTTCTCTACTCTGGAACCGGTTTGGCCAATACTGATCTTGGTACTTTGGGCGGAGCTGGAAGTGCAGCCATGGCGATCAACAACTTGGGCCAGATCGTGGGTCTGGCTGACACCGCTGTGGTTGGTTCGCACGCGACTGTCTTCTCCGGCACCGGGTCGGGCAATCTCGACCTCGGCACCCTGGGCGGCAGGCGTAGTATGGCGCTTGGTATCAACAACCACGGCATAATCGTCGGGGTGTCAACAGATTCCGTGGGAGACGAGGAAGCCTTCTTATGGCGTCCGGGAATAGGCATGGTAAACCTCGAAGATCTGGTCTCCCCGACCGCTGGCTGGGATTTCAGAACGGCAGTCGACATCAACGATTTCGGGCAGATTGCTGTCAATGGTTGCAGGAGCGGCGTGTGCCGAGCCCTTCGGCTTGATCCCTTCACAAGTTCTGTACCCGAACCGGGTTCGCTCGCCTTGCTCAGCCTCGGCCTTCTTGGCATCGGCGCCTTGCGGCCGAAGAAGCGGTAACCCGTCGTTGGCGCATCGTCATCTGGCAACGAATTTTCCGGCATCCGTGTCGTCACCTGGCGTGACGACACGCTGACAGCGATGCAGATCTTTCCCAAACCGACGGCCGACAGACGGAATGCCGCAAGGTACCGCCAACCTCCTTGTCGGTCACAGGAGGGGAACGTTTTCGCCCGCGATCGTCCAACGCCGTTCCCTCACCCCTCGCATTACGGTGATTAGCTTGATTGGCCTCAACTGGTGTTGACACTCGCGGCATGAACACCGGAAGCAAGCGCTTCATCTGTCGGCAGGACGATTGTTTGATCCTGTGCGTGTTGGCCACCGACACGGCGATGCCAGCGTTTTTCAGGCGGAGGCATGCGCTTTCCGGCGCGTGCTCTCACGAGGCCGAGTCTTGCGTGACGCTCGGCTTACCAACTCTTGGTCTGTTTGATCCTTTTTTCAATCCTGGAGGACAACATGAAATTTCGTTCGCTGTCATCGAGAAACATCGCCGCGGGTCTGATGTTGGTGCTCAGCACGGCCGCAATCGCCGTTCCGGCAAACAGAACGAGGGAGCCCGCTGAAACGGAGCCCGCTCCGACCGAAGAAAAAAATCGGAACGAAACCTGGCGGAAACCGCTCGGCGAGTTAGCACAAGTTACGGAAATGTGCCAGCTTATTGGGGAACAGAAGGATGGAAAGATGCGGTTCTGCTTCTACACCTGTCCCAGCGGCAAGATGCATACCATTGTGAGAGTCCACGTATGCCCTGCAACCTATGAAAAATAGTAACTACTCAGGTCCCCCCGATGGCGAATTCACGCGAAACGAGGCTGAGGAGGGTTGCCTTGGAAAGTCAGGGTAAGTGCCTGGAAGAGATTGGCGCCCTGCTTGTGCATGGTGGCGAGATAGGAGCGGAGGGTACAGAAGGTATCGGCGCCCTTCCTGGTTCTGAAGCAGCCGGAGATTTTCTGTTTAACCTTGGGCATGCGAACGGCTTGTTCGAGCAGGGAACCCTTTTGAGGTCAGCGATTGGCTGGAATGGTGCGTCGGCTGCCTACCGCGGGCCATCGACGGTACTGAAGAGAAGCTGGCGGCGGTGCTCGCCAAGGCGGGATTCTGGCAGCGTTGGGCGGGTACGCCGATGAACGCGCGGCAAATCAAACTGCTCAACCGGTTGCTCGATGGCTTTGCAGGCCAACTGACCAGCGGCAAGTGGGCCGCAATCGCCAAGTGTTCCTCCGATACGGCGCTGCGGGATATCCACGAGCTGCTGCAACGTGGCGTCCTGGTGAAACGGGATGCCGGTGGGCGTAGCACGAGCTACGCGCTCGCGTCGCCGACGTCTGGCCTGGAAGTGCCTTGAGTACCGTAATGAGTGCCGCGTAGAGCGACGCAACGTACCACCGCTGGCAGACAAGGCGCAAGAGACGCGCTGCGTTCCTCACCGCTTACTATGGTCGGTGACACGCTATCGGACGCGCTGCGCAATAACATCCTGACAATAACGGTCGTCGCTCGTCTGAGTCGACAATGCCCAAAACGATTGTTCCACCGATTGGCCAACCAGGAGACGCGCCGTGAACAAATGTCCACTTCCTGCCCTGCTGCTCGCCGCGCTTCTGCTGCAGCCGGTTGCCTTGTGGGCCGAAGCGCCGCAGCCGCCGACAGCCGAAACAGCCGCCACGGTATCGGTCGACCAGTTGCGAGAACTGGCAGCGCGGGCGGCCAGCGCAGGAAACTTTTCGGCAGCGCTCGACTACACTAGACAAGTGGAGGACCGCTATGCCGACGACGAACTGCTCCACCGCAGTACACTGACGTTCCAGGAGAAGGCACGCGGTACCGAGGACCTGTCACTGGTGATCCCCCTCAACAAGTTGGCGAATCTGTACATGAGGCAGGGCCGCTACGCAGAGGCCGAGCAGCTCTTCCGCCGTAAGCTGGCGCTTGTGGAGAAAGCGGGCGGCAATGGGCAGCCGCGAGTGATGGCCGAGAGCCTTAGCGACCTGGCGTGGTCATACCGGGAACAAGGCCGCTACGCCGACGCTGAGCCGCTCTA
>NZ_JDSS02000021.1:7460-7954 GCF_000584955.1 Candidatus Accumulibacter vicinus | reverse complement strand
CTCTGATCCGGCGGTCGTTGGCGATCTACGAAAAAGCGCTCGGCCCTGAGCACCCGTACATGGCCACGAGCCTCAACAACCTGGCGGGGCTGTACAATGCGCAAGGCCGCTACGCCGACGCTGAGCCGCTCAACCGCCGCGCGCTGGCGATCTTCGAGAAAGCGCTCGGCCCCGAGCACCCGGACGTGGCCATGGGCCTCAACAATCTGGCGGAGCTGTACCGAGTGCAGGGCCGCTACGCCGACGCTGAGCCGCTCTGCCGCCGCGCGCTGGCGATCTTCGAGAAAGTGCTCGGCCCCGAGCACCCGAAAGTGGCCGCGAGCCTCGGCAACCTGGCGTTGCTGTTCCAGATGCAGGGCCGCACCGCCGATGCCGAGCCTCTGATCCGGCGGTCGTTGGCGATCTACGAAAAAGCGCTCGGCCCCGAGCACCCGGACGTGGCCAAGCGCCTCCACAACCTGGCGGAGCTGTACGAGTCGCAGGGCCGCTACGCT
>NZ_JDSS02000021.1:5228-7450 GCF_000584955.1 Candidatus Accumulibacter vicinus | reverse complement strand
TGGCGTTGCTGTTCCAGATGCAGGGCCGCACCGCCGATGCCGAGCCGCTCAACCGCCGTTCGCTGGCGATCAAAGAGAAAGCGCTCGGCCCCGAGCACCCGGGCGTGGCCACGGGCCTCAACAACCTGGCGGGGCTGTACGAGGCGCAAGGCCGCTACGCCGACGCCGAGCCGCTCTACCGCCGCGCGCTGGCGATCAAAGAGAAAGCGTTCGGCCCCGAGCACCCGGGCGTGGCCACGGGCCTCAACAATCTGGCGGAGCTGTACCGAGTGCAGGGCCGCTACGCCGACGCCGAGCCGCTCCACCGCCGCGCGCTGGCGATCAATGAGAAAGCGCTCGGCCCCGAGCACCCGGACGTGGCCGGGAGTCTCAACAACCTGGCGCTGCTGTACCACAAACAGGGACGCACCACCGATGCCGAGCCGCTGGTTCGCCGCGCTTACCGCATCGCCCTCACCACCGGAGAGCCCAGGCTCGCCTGGACCGTCCAGGGCAACCTCAGCGCCTCCTATGCAAAGAGCGCGCCCGACCTCGCCATCTTCTACGGCAAACAAGCAGTTAATACGCTGCAAAGCGTGCGCAGCCATCTCAAGGCTACCGACACCACGACACAGAAAGCCTTCCTCGGCACCGTCGAAAAGAACTACCATCGCCTCATCGGCCTGCTGATCGACGCCGGCCGGCTGGCCGAGGCGCAGCAGGTGCTGGCGATGCTCAAGGAGGACGAGTATCACGACTTCATCCGCCGCGATGCCGGCGAGGATCCGCGCGCCACGCGCGCAACTTTCACCAGCCGCGAAATCACCTCCGACGCGAAGCTGCAGACCGCTGGCCTCCGGCTGACCAAAGTCGGTGTGGAAGCGCGCAAGCTGCGCGACAAAAAGGAACAGGGCGCGCTGAGCGCCGCCGAAAGCGACCGCCTCGCCGCCCTCGAAGCCGAACTCGACGCCGCTGGCCTCGCCTTTAACCAGACGCTCAACGAACTGCAGGCCGTTTTCGCACGGGTCAACGACACGGCGCGCCGCGACGAATCGCTGCGCAAGCTCGCCGAGTACAATTTGACCGGTGACATCGCCGAACTCGGACCCGACGTCGTCCTGCTGCAGTATGTCGTGCTGCCCGAGACGACGCATATCCTGCTCACCACCGGCCATACCCGCCTGGCACGCAAGGTGACGATCAGCGAGCAGCAGATCAACCGCAAGGTGCAGACCCTGCTCGCCGCGCTGCGCACCGTCGATGACGACCCGCGCCCGGCAGCGCGCGTCCTCTACGACCACCTGATCGCGCCGGTCGCCGACGACCTCGAGGCCATCGGCGCGCACAAGCTGATGGTCGCGCTCGACGGCACGCTGCGCTACGTGCCGTTCACCGCCCTGTACGACGGCGAACGCTACCTCGCGCAGCGCTACGCCGTGGCGCTCTATACCGACGCCGCGCGCGGACGGCTGAAGGACAAGCCGCGCGTCGGCTGGAAGGTGGCTGGCCACGGCGTCACGCAGGCCTGGGGCGCACAAGGCGCCCTGCCCGAGGTGCATCACGAAATGGCCGCCATCGTCAAACAGCCGGGCAGCGCCGGCGTGTTGCCCGGCGTCGTCAAGCTCGACCAGAGCTTTACCGCGCAAAGCTTCAAGGAAAGCCTGCGCGAACGCTTCCCAGTGGTGCATATCGCCAGCCATTTCAAGTTCTCTCCCGGCAACGAGAGCCAGTCGTCGCTGCTGCTCGGCGACGGCAGTCAGCTCTCGCTGGAAGCCATCCGTAATGGCTACTCGTTCGCCGGCGTCGAGCTGATCACCCTGTCGGCGTGTGAGACCGCGGTCGGCGGCGGCGCCGACGCCAACGGCCGCGAGATCGAAGGTTTCGGCGTCCTGGCGCAGAACCAGGGCGCCAAGGGGGTCATCGCCACGCTGTGGTCGGTCGATGACCAGAGCACCGCGCTTCTGATGCGCGAGTTCTACCACCGGCATGAACAATTCCGGCTATCGAAAGCCGAAGCCTTGCAGCAGGCGCAACTGGCGCTGCTTTCCGGCGCGGTCGTGCGCACGCCCGACGCGGCCAAGCGTGCCAGCGAGAGGAAATTGATCAAGGGCGCCAAGGAATTTACTCCTGACCCCAGCGCGCCGTTCGCCCATCCCTACTACTGGGCGCCGTTTATCCTGATGGGGAACTGGTTGTGATTTCGGGCGATATGGGAAGCCAATGACCAGGCAAACCCCACCGGC
>NZ_JDSS02000021.1:3256-4822 GCF_000584955.1 Candidatus Accumulibacter vicinus | reverse complement strand
CCCGCCGGTGCGGGTGACGCGGCCGAAGCGCGCGCCGTGCTGGCGGCGATGCGCGCCGAAAGCGACGCGTTGACGCCGAGCACGGCGACGCGGCAGGCGGTCTGGCAGCGTATCGAAACCGCGCTGGCGGCGCCGGCGCGGGAAGTGCCTCCGCCTGCCTGGTGGAAGCGGCGCGCTTTCTGGTCGACTTTCGCTCTTGGCGGACTCGTCGCGGCGCTGGTCGCCGGCATTGCCCTTCGCCAGCAGGCGCCGCAGCAGGTGGATTTCGATTGGGTGGCCAGCCGCGGCATCGCGTGGCACTTGCCGATTGCCGACTTTGCGGCGCCGACGCCGTTGCTGATCCATGAGCTGCAGGCGCTCGGCGTCGCCGTCGATTGGCAGCGCGGCACGAACGAAATCCGGCTGTCGGCGCAGATTCCGGCGCCACCGCCGGCCGGTCTGGCGGACTGGCAGACGCGCTGGGGAGTCGTCGCCGCCCCCGGACAGCCGCTGTCGCTGATCCTCGTGCGGCCGGGAGCTGCACCGTGAGCGTTCGCCACTGGTGCGCTGCACTCGGGCTGTGGCTGGCGACCGCTTTCGCCGTTGCCGGCGAGCGGCATGCCTTGCTGGTTGGCGTCGCCAGACTCGAGCGGATCACGCAGGCCGAGTTCTTGGCCGGCGTCGAAAACGACATCGCTCTGGTCAGCGCGATGGCACGCGACTGGGGCGTCGCGCGGGCGCACCAGCAGGTGCTGGCGCGCACGGCAGGCGCCGACGCTCCGCCGACATACGACGCGTTGAACGCCGCTTTCGATCGGCTGTTGCGCGAGGTACGCGCCGGCGACGAAGTATTGCTCTACCTTGCCGGGCACGGCACGCAGCAGCCAATCGGCGTCGGCGGCGACGCCGGTGAAATCGACGGCCTCGACGAAGTGTTCCTGCTCGGCGACTCGACGCCGTGGTCGGCGCAACGCGGCAGCGTCGGGCGGTCGCTGGTCGATAACGATTTGCGCGGGCGGCTCGCCGCACTGACTCGCCGCGGCGTTTTCGTCTGGCTGATTGCCGACACCTGTCATGCCGGAACGATGGCGCGCGGGCCGTCCGATCATTGGCTGGCGACCGACGAGTGGACCGCCGTGGCGGTGCGCCGCCTCGCACCGGAAACGCTGGGAATCGAACGTCATCGCTGGTCGCAGGCCCTGGCCCAGGGCGTAGCCGGCGTCCGCCGCGCGCTGCGGCACTTGCCAGGCCTGACGCCGAGCGGGCTGGCGGACGGTGTGGAGATGCCGCCGATCGCTGCGTTCTACGCTGTCCAGGATTCCGGCGATGCGCTCGAAATCGCGCTCAAGCCCGACGGCCGGCGCGTCGGGTTGTTCACCCTGAAATTGACGAGCACGTTCGACGCGCTGCGCCGGCGCAGCGGCCAGGCGCCGACTTTTGAAGATCTGGCGCACGCTGTCCTCGCGGCCTATGGCGCGTTGCCCCCGTTCGTGCCGCGACCGGTCTTTGAGGGTTCCGACTGGGGACGCCGACTATGGCCTGTGGCGCGCTGACTCTGGACTGCCCGCTTGGCGACAAGACCGGCGG
>NZ_JDSS02000021.1:1233-3231 GCF_000584955.1 Candidatus Accumulibacter vicinus | reverse complement strand
CCGCCGATGGCTTAAGGAGCGGAGCGCGCCGTTCGTCGACCCGCTGCGTGCGCGTTACCACAGTTGGCCGACCTACTGGCAGCATTTCGCCGTCTGCTTCGCGCTCGGCATTGTCATCGAGACCGGGATACATCTGGGACATGGCCTGCCGATGGTGGCCGACTGGCAACGCTGGGGCTTCGACAAGACCGTCTCGATGCTGCAGACGTACCGCGCGTGGGGCTGGATCGACGGCGAGCCGCTGCCCGGCGGCTACTCGCGTTTCATCTGGGTCGATATCGACGAGGACTCGTGGAGCGACGAACGCTGGGGTGGCGGCGAGCCGTTCCTGCAGCCGCGGCGCGAAGTCCTCGAACTCGTCGATCGGGCTTTCGCCTGGGGAGCGCGCGTTGTCTATGTCGACCTGCTGCTTGACGGCACTGCCGGCGATTTCGAGCGGCAATGGTTGGCGGCGTTGCAACGGCGCACCTTCCCTGGCGGCGAGCCGCGCCATCTGCTCACTGCACGCAGTCTACGCCAGCCGCTTGCGAGCAGCGCGGGCTCGTTCGAGGCACACGCGCCACCCAAGCGGCCACGCTTGCGAGCAGCGTTCTGGGATACTTATCAGGCACCGCCTGGCGGCGTCGTCGTGCATCCGGTACTGCCGCGCTTTCTGTCGGACAGCGATCTGCGCGTGCGGCGATGGTCGATCGGCCAGACGGCCGCTACAGGCAATGCGGATCGTTTCTTGCCGTCGCCGCAACTGGCCTTGTACTGCCTGCAGCCGGCTCGCCATCCGCCGCTCGCTGCCTGGTGCGAACGCATCACCGAAGCGCACGCGCCGGCAAGCGGCGAGCACCCGGAACACGCCGGCGAGCACGCAGGGCACGATGCGCTGGCCAGCACGCTGCTCTTCCCGCTCGGCAGCAACGGCCGCCTGGGCTATTCGCTTTTTCCGGCGCTGACCGCTCTCGCCAACGCGCAGATCGACGAGTTTCGCAACGCCATCGTCGTCATCGGCGGCAGCTACGAGGAAAGCCGCGATCACTTCCACACGCCGGTCGGCCGGTTGCCTGGTGCGCTGCTCAATCTCAATGCGCTCGACACGATGCTGCGCTACGGGCAACTGCGCGAGTTGCCCTGGCAGGCGAAATGGCCGCTGGTGCTGGGACTGATGGTTCTGGTTGCGGCACTCTTTGCTTTCGGCAAACGGCTCGTGGCGACTGTTGTTGCGGGTGGCCTGGTGGCTGTCGGCTTCATTTTCGTTGTTGGTCCGCTGCTGCTGCGATATGGGCTGTGGTTCGATTTCGGCTCGCCGCTGCTGGGAATCTACCTGCATCGGAATATCGAAGAGTGGCACGCGGCGCATGCCCATGCCGAGATGGCCGATGACGGGCACCACACTACCCACCTACCTCACTGACTTTGGGAGAAAAGCCATGTTCACTCCACGATCGATTGCCGGATTGTTGCTCGTTTGTGCAGTCGGGGCGCTGCCGGCAATCGCCGCCGATGCGGCGAGTTTCATCATTCGGAGCGTCGACGCCGGCGTCACCGTCCAGCCGGCCGACGGCGCCGCACGGCCGGCGCGGCCGGATCGCGTGCTCAGCGCCGGCGAACGGCTGTGTTTTTCCTCCACTGAGGAGAAAGTCACGCTGCGCCGCAGCGACCGCGCCGACGACCTCGACTACGCGGCGCCGCAAGCCGGCTGCCGGACAGGCGCCGAAATCGCACAAGCCGTACGCGGGGCGGATAAGCGCTCGACTCTGGTCAGCTTTCGCCAGTTGTGGGCGAGCCTGAATGTGGACCGCCAGAGCAGGCATCCGCTGGCGACCGCTGCCGCGCGTAACGGCGGGAATGCATTTTGCCGGGTGCCGGCGTATACCGATTGGCTGGTGCTCGACCAGCTTGGCGGTGTGAGCGTGCCTGTCACTGTCGGGACCAACGCCACGCTGACGCCCCTGACGCCGGATGGCGCGCCCGCCGGTCCAGCAATCGCCATCGCGCAGACGAATGGCG
>NZ_JDSS02000021.1:0-894 GCF_000584955.1 Candidatus Accumulibacter vicinus | reverse complement strand
TTGCGTCTGCCGGCACTCGGCGCGCCGGGACAGGCTTTCCAGCTCGCCATCCGCAGCGGTCGTGACGAAGATTCCTGTACGCTGCGTTTGCGCCTCGTCGCGGGCGCGCAGCAGCCTGGAATGGCACTACCGTCGGAGGCAGCAGGCGCCGACCCGCAGGAAATCGCCTGGCAGACGGCCGTGCATGCGCTGCGGCTTGTCGAAGCACATGGTCGCGCCTGGAGCCTCGAAGCCCTGCGTCAGGTCGCGCCGCATCGCGCCGTGCGGGAAGCCGATCAGGCATATGACTATCTCGCCAGGCCGAACCGGAGCTGCGCCAACACCGAGAGCACCGAGTACCCGACCCGCTTCGACGCGCCCTTGCTGCGCGCTTCGCAATCGCTGCTCAGCGCAGGCCGGCGCAGCCTTTACGTCGCCTGGCGCGGCGGATTGCCGCCTTTCCGCGTCACGCTGTGGCGCGAAGGCAACCCGACGCTAATCGCCGATCTGGGCAGCCTGAAAGGATGCGAAGCGTTTCTGCCGCAGGCCGATCTGACTGCCGGACATTACCGGCTGGAAATCACCGACCGTCGCAGCTACGTCTTCTCTGAGCCGATCCTGCTGGTTGTGGTCAACGCACACCCCCCCCAAGCACCGGTAATGACCGACAGCGCCGGAGTTGCGGCATGGCTTGCCCAAGCGCAGTGGCTGGCTGAGCAAGACCACGGTCTATGGCGCTTCGCCGCGTTGCAGGATGTCGCCGCACGCCTCGGCGAACTACCCGAGGCAGAAGCATGGATCACAAGGAATGGCAGGCCACACTCGGACTCGGCAGCCACACAATAGCCCGGACCGGCGCGACTATAGTGGAGGCATTTTCGCTCCTCGCAAACCCTTGCCATTACTGGGTTTCAG
>NZ_JDSS02000020.1:156382-156453 GCF_000584955.1 Candidatus Accumulibacter vicinus | reverse complement strand
CGTTCTCGGTGTTCTGGACGATCGAGGCGCTCATCTGTTCCATCGACGAGGTCGTTTCCTCGACCGACGCA
>NZ_JDSS02000020.1:156199-156372 GCF_000584955.1 Candidatus Accumulibacter vicinus | reverse complement strand
CCTCGGCGGCGACGACGGCGAAGCCCTTGCCGTGCTCGCCGGCGCGTGCCGCTTCAATCGCCGCGTTGAGCGCCAGCAGGTTGGTCTGGTAGGCGATGTCGTCGATGATGCCGATCTTCTCGGCGATGCTCTTCATCGCCTCGACGGTGCGGCCGACGGCTTCGCCGCCTTCG
>NZ_JDSS02000020.1:155263-156189 GCF_000584955.1 Candidatus Accumulibacter vicinus | reverse complement strand
CCGACTGCGACATCGACTGGGCGGTCGATGACACCTGCCCCGAGGCATTGGTCAGGTTGTCGGCGGCGGAGTTCACCTCGCCGATAATTTCGCTGAGCTTGCCGATCATGGTCTGCATGGCGCTCATCAGGTGGCCGACCTCGTCCTTGGAATCGACGCTGATGCGGACCGTCAGGTCGCCTTCGGCGAGCGCGGTGGCGGCAGTGACGGCGCTGTTGATCGGTCCGGTGATGCTGCGCGTGACCCAGAGCGCCATGACCAGGGCAAGCGCCAGGCCGACCATCCCGCCGACAACCAGGGTCAGCTGCGTAGCGGAAAACATGGATTCCATGTCCTTGGCGCGCGTCTTGAGCAAGCCGCGTTCTTCCTGATCGATTTCGGCGAGAATCTTGCGCATCGCGTCCATCTGCGTCTTGCCGCTACCGACAACGGCGATGACTTCTCCGTACTGCGAAAGATTGTTGCCCACCGCGCGACGAGCCGCGATGCTCGATTCGACGGAATTCTTCATCCACGCCTGGTAGGCCTCGGTCAGTTTCTCCAGGCGTGCCTGCTGGGTGGCGTTGTCCGAGGTCAGTTTCTTGGCTTCGGCATGGTGTTGTGCGAACCCTTTCTTGCCCTCATTGAGCGGCTCCAGAAATTCGTCCTTGCCGGCAACCAGAAAACCGCGTTGTCCGGTTTCGATATTGACGAGAGACGACAGAATGCCGGTGGTTTCTTCCAGAACGTCGTAGGTATGCACGTTCCATCCACTGGCGGTGGCGTAGCGGCCAAGATTGAGGTATCCGACGCCGATCACGGAAAGCAGAATGATTGCAACGAGCCCAAAAGCGATGCCGAGGCGCATGCCGATCTTGAGGTTCTTGAACATGGGGGGTTCTCCTGTGAGATTTGGAACAAAGAGACTGGTAGTAGGAGGCGAAAGG
>NZ_JDSS02000020.1:154182-155253 GCF_000584955.1 Candidatus Accumulibacter vicinus | reverse complement strand
CCGACTGCGACATCGACTGGGCGGTCGATGACACCTGCCCCGAGGCGTTGCTGAGGTGGTCGGCGGCGGTTCGCACTTCGCCGATGATCTGTGCCAGTTTGGTGGTCATGCCTTGCATCACGGATAGCAGGCTTTCGGTGTTGCGGTCGTCGGTTTCGATCTTCACGCCGAAATCACCCTCGGCGATTCGTCGGGTGACGTCGACGGCGTAAGCCGGTTCACCGCCCAACGAGCGCACCAGATTGCGCGTGATCAGGAGCGTGACCGCAAGGCCAATCGCGGTGGCAACGACGATCAGGACAAGAATGGCGTTCCTGGTTTCACGCTGCGTCGCTTCCGAGTTCTGGAAAAACTCGTCGGCTTTCTTGGTGGCAAATTCGTCGATGGCGTTGACCGCGGCGCCAATCTCGGCAACCTGCTTGGCGCCGACTTCCCTGGTGATTGCGGCGGCTTGGTCGCGCTTGTCTTCGCGCATCAGGGCGATAACTTTTTGCCGTGTCGGCCGCCAGTCGTCCAGGCTCTTTTCCAGTCGTTCAATCAGGCTCTTGTCGCCGAGGAAGCGCTCCTTGAGAACCTTGATGCGTTCGTAGGCTTTCTTTTCGCTGGCATCCACGGCCGCTACGGCTTTGTCGAGGTCGGCGGGCGTCTTGGACAATGCCACATCCTTCATGCTGCGGTGCATGCGAACGACTTCGCCGTCAACGCGCGCGACCGCATTGGTCACGGTAAACGGGCTGCGGTAGAACTTCTCCAGCAGATCACCGACATGAGCGATGCGGTTCAGTGAAAACAGGCCAGTGGCAATCAGCAGCATGACGACCAGACCAATCGCCAGACCGAGCTTTGCTCCGACCCGCATATTCTTGAACATTCCAGATACCTCCGATTGAAACGATTGAATTGAATTGAACTAGAAACGACGATGAGACTCGTCAGGATTTCGTTTGCTCATGCCCCGCTGGTCCTGGCGATACCGCTCCCCGCCTCGGCGGTAGCGACTTGTGCCAACAGGGCGATTTCGTCGACCGACAGCACGCGGCCGATATTGAGCAGGATGACGAACTTGCCGGC
>NZ_JDSS02000020.1:153920-154157 GCF_000584955.1 Candidatus Accumulibacter vicinus | reverse complement strand
GTCCATCTCGGCGGCCGGCGGCATGGCTTCGGCGAGGGTGGCGAGGTCCATGATCTCGCCGAGCGAGGCCAGGTAGTGCAGCAGCGACAGCGGATCGACGCCGCCTTTCATGACCTCGGGTCCGAAGCGCACCGAAATGTGCCAGGCGTCGGTATCGACGATGCCGCCGCCCGAGCTTTCGACCGGGCCGGCGTGTTCGACCGGCGCGCTGGCGACCGGAGTGGCGCCGGCCGCGTC
>NZ_JDSS02000020.1:153836-153910 GCF_000584955.1 Candidatus Accumulibacter vicinus | reverse complement strand
CCGCCGCCCGAGCTTTCGACCGGGCCGGCGTGTTCGACCGGCGCGCCGCGGGCCGGGTCCGCGCTGACCGGGGT
>NZ_JDSS02000020.1:152776-153756 GCF_000584955.1 Candidatus Accumulibacter vicinus | reverse complement strand
AGCCGAGATAGCAGCTCTCGGGGTCCATCTCGGCGGCCGGCGGCATCGCTTCGGCGAGCGTCGTGAGGTCGATGATCTCGCCGAGCGAGGCCAGGTAGCGCAGCAGCGACAGCGGGTCGACGCCGCCTTTCATGACTTCGGGTCCGAAGCGCACCGAGACGTGCCAGGCGTCGGTCTCGACGATGCCGCCGCCCGAGCTTTCGACCGGGCCGGCGTGTTCGACCGGCGCGCTGGCGACCGGAGTGGCGCCGGCTGCGTCACCGCCGAGGAACTGTTCGGTCAGTCGTGCGAGCAGCGCGTCGCCGCGCGCCTGCACGGCGGCGTCGGGCTGCGCGCCGGCGACCAGGGTGTCGAGCAGCGTGCCCAGGTGGTCGCAGCATTGGAGCAGGATCGTCGCCAGTTCGCCGCTGACGGCGATTTCACCGTTGCGCAGCTTGTCGAGGACGTTCTCGACCTTGTGCGTGAAGGCTTCGATGAAGGGGCATTCGACGACGCCCGAGCCGCCCTTGATGGTGTGCGCGGCGCGGAAAATGGCGCCCAGGTTGTCGGCGTCGTCGGGCGACTGCTCGAGCTTGAGCAGGCCGTCTTCCATGGCCAGCAATTGGTCGCGGCTTTCATTGACGAAGGTGCTGGTCAGTTCGTCCATCGGGGGGGGTTCCTCGTTCTTGCGTGGGTCGCGTGGGGTTCAGGTGTTGGCGGGGGGGACCATCGGGTCGCCGAAGACGCCGGACAGATTGCAGAACTTCATGGTCATTTCCTCGTGGGGGCGCTTGTGGCGCGGTTCAGAACAGTTCGACGTTGCCCGACGAAACGGTGGGCAGCGTCCTCGGGGCCGTGGTTCGACGGCCATTCCGGCGCGCCTGGCTGCGGGGTGCGGGGCCAGCAATGGTCAGTGGGAGAGCGCATTGAAATGGAAGGGTCGCTAAGAATTGATAAGTAGATTATCATTTTTTAGCGACACGTCAACTTCATTTTCTGAA
>NZ_JDSS02000020.1:151591-152766 GCF_000584955.1 Candidatus Accumulibacter vicinus | reverse complement strand
TGAGCAGGCCGTCTTCCATGGCGAGCAACTGGTCGCGGCTCTCGTTGACGAAGGTGCTGGTCAGTTCGTCCATCGGGTTTCCTTCAGGCGTCGGCAGGAATGATCATCGGGTCGCCGAAGACGCCGACCAGGCGGCAGAATTCGAGCGTCTGGCGGACCGCCGGGCTGTGGCCGCTGATCGTCAGTTGCTTGCCCTGCTGCAGGACTTCGCGTTTGAGCAGGATCAGCAATTGCAGACCGGCGGTGTCGATCTCCGGGACGGCGGCGAGGTCGAGGTCGAGCGCTTCGGCCGCCGCCAGCGCCGCGAGCAACTGCGCTTTCTGCGCCTGCGCCTGGTAGATCGTCATGGCTTCGTCGATGACGAAGCGGTTGGCCTGGGAAACCTTCATGGTCATTTCCTCCTGGGGGCGCTTGCGGCGCGGTTCAGAAAACAGTTCGATGTTGCCCGACGAAACGGTGGGCAATGTCTCATGGGGGGTGCGGCGTCCTCGGGGCCGCTGTCGCGACGGCCATTCCGGCGCGCCCGGCTGTCGGGTACCGGGGGCAGCAATCGCAAGTCGGAGCGCGCATTGAAATGGAAGGGTCGCTAAAAATTGATAAGTAGATTATCATTTTTTGACAATACGTCAACTTCATCTTGCCATTTTAGGGCCTTATCTTGTGACTTTATTGGCAAATTCGATAAAGTGAGGGCGTCGAAGACCTGATCACGGTTTACAACGGCACTTCCCTGATTTTCTGTAGGGGTTTCATGGTAAACAATCACCCCTTAGGCTGCTTGGTTTCAGAAGGTCGCGCAGCCGAGATCCGGCGCGTCTCGTTCCCGCGGCTCTCCCCTGTCCGGCCGGCGCGGCTCAGCCAGCGCCACAGCCAGCCGGGCGTGTCGCGACCGGTGAGGACGTAGTCGAGCACGGTGCGATGGTCGAGCGTCAGGTTCTGCGCCGTCTTGGCGGCGCGCGTGCCGGCGAACAGGATCTCGTCGCCGGCGGCGAGAATCGTTTCGTCGTCGGGCAGTGGGTGGTCGCACCCGTCGCGCTGCAGCAACAGCGGCAACAGCGGCAACGCTTCGTCGCGCGCCGCCGGGTCGGCCCGCAGGCTGGCGAGCCGCATGCTGGCCTGCTCAAAGATCAGCAGCCGGTGCACGGCCGGCGCGTCGGCGGCGTTCAGGCGGACGC
>NZ_JDSS02000020.1:149310-151207 GCF_000584955.1 Candidatus Accumulibacter vicinus | reverse complement strand
TCGAGGCGGCTGGCGAGGTCGGCGGCGCGCGACTCCGGCCAGGCGCGAGCGAGCTTCAGGAAGCGCGCGAGCAGCGGCGAGGTGATCAGCGCCAGGCACTCGCGGGCGACGATGCGCGACGGCACCATCGTGAAGTCGGCGTCGTAGGCGTCGAAGAGGATCTGGTTGGCGACGCGGTTCTGGCGCAGGACGACGAAGAGATCCGGGTTGACTTCCTTGGCGGTCATGGCGATCGACAGGTTGTTGGTGTCGTTGTCGCTCGCGGCGACGATTCCCACCGCGGTTTCGACGCCGGCCTGGCGCAACGGCGCTGCTTCGGTGCCCTGGCCGACGACGTGGCGGACGCCGGCCGGCAGCGTCGGATTGGGGTCGATGACCGCCAGCTCGACTCCCTGGCGTCCGAGATTGCGCACCACGGCCTGCCCGAATCGGCCGTAGCCGCAGACCACCCAGTCGCCGGCCGGCGGGTCGTGGCGCTCGGGAACCTGCTGACCCGGCAGGCCGGTCAGCAGGTCGACCAGGCGAAACCAGTTCGGCGAGTGGATCGCTTGCGCCAGGTAGTCGGCGAACTTTTCAAAGTGGTTGACGACGTAGTGCGTGCCAAAGGACATCATGTTGGCCTCGATCGCCGGACTGGCGACGCGGGCGACGATGCGCAGCCGCGGATTGATCAGGCGGCTGGCGATGGCGATGGCCAGATTGGCCGCGTCGTCGTCGGTCATCGCCAGCACGCCGCGGCAGCTCCGATGCTGCAGTCCGGCCATCAGGAGGTGCTGCGGCTGCGCCGCGTCGGCGCACAGGACGAGGATGTCGGCCGAGAAGTCCTCCAGTTCGAGTTCCTGGACGCGCGCCTCGGAGCGCTCGACGGCGACGACGCGAATTCCGTCGTGGTCCAGCGCCCTGGCGATCAGCAGGCCGGTCTCGCCACAGCCGCAGACGATGTAGAAGGCTTCGCCGAGCTGGCTGACGCGGCGCGCGAAGCGGCTGGTCAGCAGCACCTGCTGGAAGCCCTTGTCCTGCACCAGCGCCAGCAGGCTGACGATCGAGTACGACCAGCCGATGACCGAGAGGTAGATCGACGCCGTCACCCACATCCGCTGGGCATCGGAAAAGGCGTTCGGCAACTCGCCGAAACCGATCGTCGTCGCCGTGTAGCTGACGAAGTAGAAGGCGTGGAAGAAGCTCATCGGCGGCGCCGGCCGGCCTTCGGCGTCGACCCCGGGCACCAGCGTCAGGCCGAGCGTCGACACCGCGTAGATGACGATCAGGACGATCAGCGGCGCGCGCATGCGCCGCAAGGCGAGAAACAGGACGCCGGTGTTCATCGCGGCGCCGCCGTTAGCGCCGCAGCATCACGGTTTCGGCAATCAGCAGGACGACCGAGACGACGTTGGCGAACAGCGCGCCACCGCTCAGCGAGACGACGCTGGTGGTAACTTCGGGCGACATTCCCTCGCCGCCGACGTGCACCGCGTAGGCCCAGACGCAGGCGGCGGCAACGAGCTGGAGGTCGGCGACCAGGCTGGTCGACAGGTGCACGGCGCCGATCTGCGTGCGGTCGCCGAACTTGAGCACGGTGGCGATCAGGTTGACGACGATGGCGGCAAACAGCTCGTAGATGTGGTGATGCATCGGCTGATCGATGTCGCCGATGAAGAAGCCGAAGTTGAGTGTCGCGGCAAGGACGATGAAGAAACCGAAAACCACTTTTTCCAGGTTCATGGACACTCTCTCCGGGTTGGGGGCAGTCGCCACGCCAAGCGTGCGGGCATAGGTCGACAGCATACGCCGCGGCGGGCGGAAAGAAAACGGCGGCCGTAGATGTCGTAGGCGTCAGCGCCGTAACGCAAAGTGCAGGCCAAGGTCCGCCGCCGTCTGCTGCGCGCGCTGACCCGGC
>NZ_JDSS02000020.1:144163-149285 GCF_000584955.1 Candidatus Accumulibacter vicinus | reverse complement strand
CGCGGTGTGCTCGAGCCGGAAGACGCCGAGACGATGGCGAACTGGGATCACGGGGGCGGCTTCTCGCTCGACGCCAGCGTGCGCGTCGAAGGAGCCGACCGTCCGGGCCTGGAACGGCTGCTGCGCTCGCTCGCCTTTCGCGCTGGAGCACCGCTACGCGCACAGGTCACCTCGCGCTCGCTGGCGTGCCAGAGAGTCCGACCGCGCCGCTTGCCACAGCGACTGAGACTGAGCCAATCGCGGCGACCGCTGCGCAAATCACGGTCCCGAGCGCCTCGTCTGGCAGTAAGGAGCAAGGATGGGGCAGAGGAAACCATTCCCCGTCGCGTCGCCCGTTACGCCTGGGCGCTGCTGCTCCGCGGATCTGGATCTATGAGGTTTTTCCGCTCGTCTGCCCACGCTGCGGCGGTGAGATGCGAATCATCGTCCGACGGCGGGCGCGCCGACCACCAGCGCCCGCTAGCGATGCTCGGCAGCGAAACCCGGGCGCGATTGCCATCGGCAGCTGGTCCGGGCCAGCGCCCCGGCGGACGCGCCTACCTATGGGCCGGCGCCCTGCACCGCCTGCGGTTTGCTGCTCGCGGCGCCGCGAAGGCATCCTGGAATTGAGCGTCGCCGGCAAGTCGCGGCGCTGCGCCTGGCGCGGTGCCACGGCGTAGCGCCGGCCCGGCGGCGGCCTCGCTCTGACCGGTGTCTGGCGCTGCGCTTCAGAGACGCGCGAGCTGGCTGGCGAAGGTCTTGATGCCGCGCAGCATCATTTCGATCGACATCGCGACCAGAACGAGGCCCATCAGGCGTTCGAGGGCGACCACGAAGCGATCGCCGACGGCGCGCTGAATCCGCTCGGCGAGCACCAGGACGACGGCGCTGACCGCCATCGTGATGCCCAGCGCGGCGATCCACTCCAGGCGCCGGTCGGGCGCCTGTGAAACCAGCAGCAGCACGGTGGCCAGCGCCGAAGGGCCGGCGATCGCCGGAATCGCCAGCGGCACGATCAGTGGTTCGCCGACGCTGTCCGGCGTCTCGCCGCTCGGCGGCGGGAAGATCATGCGCAGCGCGATGAGAAAGAGGATCACGCCGCCGCCGATCTGCAGCGACAGCTCGCTGAGGTTCATCAGGCGGAGGAATCCCTCGCCGACGAACATGAAGGTGAGCAGCAGGACGAAGGCGATCAACACTTCGCGCAGGATCACCCAGGCGCGCCGCTCGGGGGGGACGTGGCGCAGCGCGTTGGCGAAGATCGGGATGTTGCCGATCGGGTCAGTGATCAGCAGCAGCAGGATGGTGGCCGAGGCAAAGGTGTAGTTCATGGCGAGGGGAACGCGGGCGACCGGGCGATCTTACTGCGAAAGTGGCGTCGGTGGCCGGCTCTTCAAGTATTAGCCGCCAGGACACAGTCAACCTGTCGAGATTGCGAGATGAACGCGCGCATCGCCGGCGAACAGCCAGCACACGATGACGATCTCGCCCTGGTCGTGCTTCTCGTCGCCGGTGATGGCGGCTCGCGAAGTTCGAGCGCTGCTCCGGTTTGCCAGGTCAGGCGGGTGTTCGGCTGGCCGAGTCGCGCGAGGCGACCTCGACCGCCGGCGCTCCCGTCATCGCCAGCAGTTCCTGTGGCGACAGCGCGAAAACGGCATGCGGATGGCCGGCGGCCGCCCAGATCCTGGCGAAACCAAGCAGATCCTCATCGACGAGTACGAGCGTGTCCCTGAGGTGCCCGATCGGGCAGACGCCGCCGATGGCGTAACCGGTGTGTGCGCGGACGAAGGCAGCGTCGGCCTTGCCGAGCGGCCCGACCAGGGCGGCAACCTTCGCTTCGTCGACCCGGTTCGCGCCGCTGGCGACGACCATCACGGCGGTATCGTCGGCAAGGCGGCGGAAGATGATCGACTTGGCGATCTCGGCGACGCGGCAACCGAGGCCGGCCGCCGCCTCGGCGGAAGTCCGGCCGCTCGCCGGCAACAGGACGACCGGCTGGCCGTGGCCGATCGTTCGCAGCAGATCGGCCACGCGCTGGGCGCTTTCGGGGAGTCTGGTCTCTGTTTGCATGGGCACTGGCAGGTGGTCTGGCGCCGGCACCCGGCGGCGCAGCGGCGCCGTGTGGCGGCACGGGAAAGGCCGGCATTATGCCACAGCGACGCCGATCGCCGGGACGACGCGCGCAGGCTCGGTCCGCGAAGGTGCTGTCCGGGAGGCGCCCATCGCAGATCGGGAAAAAGCTTCTCGCCCCGCCACTGCGCGCGCGGGCGGTGGGCCGAGGTGGCGACGCCGGCCGGCGACATTCCGGCGCTGCCGCCGCCCGGCGCCGTCGAAGCCTTCACGCCGCGCATGGACGCGGTGCCTGCGCGCGGGCAGCACAGCGCGCGGTCTTCGGCGAACTCGGCTGGGAGGCGGCGGCGATCGGCCGCCTGCGTCAGGCGGGGGCGATCTGAACCTTGCCGCTTCAGTTGCCGGACCGAGCCTGGCGGATGGCTTCGACGATTGCGGTCAGGATCTCCCGTAGTTCGTCCGGCAGCGTGGTGGGGATCGCGGGGAGCTGGCCGGCGGCGAGCTGACCAAGCGCGGCGGCGAAGATCGGGAAGGGCGCCGGGTAGCCGTCGAGGGTGCGCAGGGCTTCTACCGCATCGGGGTCGATCGACTGGCCGCCGAAGGCGGCCTGGGCGCAAGCCAGGGTGAGGGCTTGCAGGGCCTACAGCATCCGGTTCGGTACGCCATCACCGCCACCGGCAAGGCGTTCGATCTCGGCGAGCTTGGCGTCGCGCTTCTGCGCCCAGCCGGCAGCTGCGGCGGGGTCCTGGCGGGCGGCGGCGATCTCGGAGAGGGTGTTGTAGTCTCTCCAGACGTCGTTCAGGCCGAGCGATTCGTGGAACTCGCGCGCTGCCTCGGCGTGGCGCTCGGCGGCGGCGAGGTCGCCGAGGCGGAGGTGGATGATGGCGAGCTGGCCCAGGGATCCGGCTTCGTCGGGTGGGTTGCCGAGCGCTGGGTCGATCCGCAGCGATTCCTCGACGGACGCGAGGGCGGCCTCGAAGCTGCGCCGCGCGGCGGGCTCGTCGCCCTGCGCGCGTGCGGCTTCGCCTTCGAGCCGGCAGACGATGCCGTGGTTCTGGGCGGCGCGGCCGAGGCTGCGCTGGTCTTGCAAGGCGACGGCGAGTTGCCGGGATTTCTCGTACCAGGCGCGCGCCTCGGGCAGACGGCCAGCGTCCTGTTCGACGACGCCGAGGAGGTTGTAGGTCCGCATCATCGAACCTTGATTGCCCGCCGCCTGAAAGCGCTTTAGCGCCTGCTGGTAGAGGGTGACGGCCCGGGGGCACTGGCCGCGATCATCGGCGAGGCTGCCCTGATGCTGGAGAAGCGCTCCCTCCAGTTCTTGGTCGCCGGCGTCGCGGGAGGCGGCGAGGGCGAGGTCGTAGCGCGCATCGGCGTCGTCGTAACGGCCGGCGGCCGTGAGGACGCTGGCGCATTGGCCATGACCCGCGGCAAGCTCGCGCTGGTTGCCGAGTACCGCATGGATGCGAAGGCCGGTTTCCGCGACCGCCAGCGCCTCGTCGCGTCGGCCTGTGCCGCTCAGCGCGTTCGCCAGATCGCCGAGGGTCGCCGCGAGGTTAGCCAGCGTGTTGGCCGCCCTGGCGGCTTCGCCCGTGGTCAGCAGCGCTTGCCACGGCTCGCCAGCCGCCTTTTCGACCAGCGCTTCCCAGAGCCCGACGGCTTCGCGAAGAATCGGGATCGCCTGGCTCGAAGCGCCCGCAGCGTGGAGCACCCTGCCCAGGTACGGTACGGCCAGCGCCAACTGAAACGCCGGATCGAATTCCGTCGTCGAGCGGAGCCGCTCGATCAGCGCCTGAAGCTGTTCCACCGCGCCCTGCGGATCGCCCTGCTGGAGACGTGTCCAAGCAGCCTGTCTCTCGTAGACCGCCGCATCCTCCGTGAAAGCGCCCTGCCGCGTCGCATCCCGGAGCATCGTCACCCAGGCGTCGCGCTCGCGCAGCCGGTTGGACCTTTCGAGATAGTGGCGGAACGTCTCCCCGAGGAGGGCGGCCTCGCGGATCCGCCCATCGCCGATCGCCCAGCGGACCGCGCAGCGGTAGTTGGCCTCCTCGCGCTCGAGAATCGCCAGCGCGGCGCGCGACTGCGAGCCGCGCAGCATCTTGTTCAGCATCTGCATCACGGCCCCATAGACGTCGATGAAGCGCCGCCGCGTCTCCGGCTGCTGCGCGAGGCGGTCGTCGGCCGTGGAGGCGGCGAGCGTCGGGTGGAAGCGCAGGAACGGGCGGTTCGCGATCTGAATCTCGTCCTCGACGCGAACGAGGGCGATTCCCTGCAACTCGGCGCGGATCGGCTGCCAGTCTTCGGGGCGGAGCTGGCTGACGTCGAGCAGGACGGCCTCGAAGACGCCGCCGCGGAACAGGCCGAGCCACGGCAGCGCGGCACGCGCGGCGGCGCTGAGGTGGCGGCGCGAGAATTCGAGCGAGGCGAGCAGCGACGAGTTGCGGCCCTTGCCGCCGTCGGGAGCGGCCGGGGCTGCCTGCTCGAAGCGGGCGAGGAGGCTGGCGAAGTCGGCGCGGATGGCCTCGGGGGTGAGCGTCTTCAGGTGCGGGCCGACGAGTTCGATCGACAGCGGGTGATCGGCGAGGTCGTCGAGCAGCGGGTCCAGCCTCTCGCGGCCGAGGCGGGGATCGCTGAGCTTGAGGTCGTGGCGCTGCAGGATTCCGGCGAGCAGCCACAGGCTGTCGGCGCGGGCGAGACCGTGCAGTTCGTGGCGGCGGGCGCCGGGCAGGCCGGTCTCGCCGGGACGGCAGGTGACGAGCAGCGCGCCGCGCCCCGGCCCGCGCGTGAGATCGGCGAAGAGCTCGGCGAGGCGGCGGCGTTCGTCGTCGGTGTAGGGGCTGGCGGCGTCGTTGAACTGCGGCAGCGTGCTCTCGAAGTTGTCCCAGACGAGCAGCACCTGCTGCTGCTGGATGAACTCGATCGCGCGCCGCCGCTGCTCGCTGGGCGGGAACTGGTTGAAGTTCTCGCCGGCGAGGTAACAGCCGAAGACCTGCACGACGCGCTCGGCGCTGGTGAATTGCTCGAAGCTCACGAAGCACGCGCCGTCGCGGAAGAGTCCGCTGCGCGTCCACCACTC
>NZ_JDSS02000020.1:138202-144113 GCF_000584955.1 Candidatus Accumulibacter vicinus | reverse complement strand
GACGGAAGCCGCGGCGACGGCGCGCGTCGGCGGCGTCGCTGCTGCGGATCAGGCGGGCGAGGAGGGCCGCATTATCGCCATCGTGCCCGGGGTCGGAGAAATCGACCCAGAGCAGGGCGTCGAGATCGGGCGGCAGTTGCAGCGGCTCGAGCTTGAGCGGCAGCAGGTGCTCGTCGCCGGAATCGGGATGGATTTCGCGGTGCTTGTCGATCTCCCACCTGACCCATTGCGAGTTCAGCGCCGAGGTCGAGCCGGCGACGACGGTGAAGCGGCTGTTGCGGATGCCGGCGGCGCACTGCGGTTCGAGCTTGCCGGGGCCACACTCCCACTTGTCGAGCCAGACGCGCAGGCCGTGTCTTTCGCTGAGCGTGCGGGCCAGCGCTTCGACCCGCGCCGAGTCGTTGTGGTTGTGACTGAGGAAGAGATCGAACTGGCGCAGCGACTGCTGGCCGGCGAGGTCGGCCGGCAGCAGCGGTTCGTCGCTGCCGCGCTGGTAGAGCTGCGGCAGGAACCAGTCTTCGAGATTGAGCGTGCGCGCCGCCGGGCCCTGTTCGAGCCAGCGCGCGGGCGAGGCGACGAGCGCGCTGCGCCCCTGCGCCACCGCATGGCCGATGGCGGTGCCGCTGGCCAGTTCGCGGTAGAAGCGGTCGAGGAGGATCCTCGCCGCCTCGACATGCACGGCGTGCCCCATCGAAAGCACGCTGCCGACGCCGGCCTGGATCAGGCGCGGGGCGACCGAGCGGAAAACCAGCGTTTTGCCGAGCGTCGCGCTGCGGCAGGCTTCGAGGACGACGAGCGGAATCCGGTACTGGGCGAGCAGGTCGCCGAGCCGGTCGGCGGCGACGAGGTCGGTCTGCGACTCGCCGCTGCCGTCGTCGCTCTTCTCGAAGCAGAGGGCGCCGATCTGCATCTGCGGCAGGAAGGTCCCGTGGCCGTCGAAATGGACGACGTCGTAGTCGTCGCCGGCCTGCTGCGCCGCGCGCAGCATTTCCCCGAGGCGCGCGAGCGTCGGCGGGCGGCAGAAGTCGAGCTGGACCGCTTCGCCGAGCGGGTCGATCGCCGCTAGCAGCGCTTGCGTCGTCATGCGCGGGTCGATGAAGCCGGTATCGTCGGGGCGGCTGACGACGTAGAGGATGCGCAGCGGCAGTTCGCCCGTGCGGGCGGCGACCTGCTCCGGGAGGGCGAGTTGGCGGCGCAGCGAGACGCGTAGCGCGAGCTTGCCGGCGGCGTCGGCCATGAGTTCCCACGGCAGACGCAGCAGTTCGGCGTCGTCGGTGGCGACGGTCAGCTCGCGCGGCTCCGGCGCGGCGAGCAGTGCCTCGAGTGCGGCGTGGTTTTCCGGTGCGGAAAAGATCGCGTCGTGCAGTTGCCGGCCCCATTCCTCGAGCCTGGCCTTGACACGCGCCGCGCGGACGACGGCGCCGCCGTCGGGCAAGTCCATGTACTCCTCGAGATACCAGCGGAGGTCGTCGTAGTCCGCGTCGCTCAGCAAGGGAGTGAAGGACTGCTCGACGCCGAGTCGCCGACCGTCGCCGTCGGTGAGCGCGACGCGCCGGCTGTCGGCCGCCGCGGGCGGGAAGAGGAGGCGGAGTTCCTGCGTCGCGTGCGACGTCTGCATGGTGGGGACCGTTCACGGAAAAGACAGCGGTGGCGGGCGGTGGCGAGCAGTGGCGGAAAGCCGCGGGCTTCGCTGCGCGCCGCCGCGCGGCGGCTGGCTGACCGCCGGGCTGGCCGGGGGCAGGGAATCCAGCACTGCCTACACGAGTATAGGAGCCCCCATCGAGCAGCGTCAATTCCCGATTGTTTGCACGACGAGCGTCCGTTTGCGTTACGCTGGACGACCTACCTGCTCCCCACCGCCTCGCGGCACGTGGCGGAAGCACCCAGCCAACCCCCACCACCCATGGCCACCATGAAAACCCCGCAAAGACTCACCGCACTCGTCGAAGAAGGCCTCGTCGATGAGGTGATTGGCCAATTGATGAGCGGCAAGGAGGCCACCGTCTACGTCGTTCGCTGCGGCGACGCGATTCGCTGCGCCAAGGTCTACAAGGAGGCCAATCAACGCAGCTTCCACAAGAACGCCTCCTACCAGGAAGGCCGCAAGGTCAAGAACAGCCGGCAGGCGCGCGCCATGGCGAAAGGCAGCCGCTATGGGCGCCGGATGCAGGAGGAGGTCTGGCAGAGCGCCGAGGTCGATGCCCTGTATCGGTTGGCCGCCGCCGGCGTGCGGGTGCCGCAGCCGCATATCTGCTTCGCCGGCGTGTTGCTGATGGATCTGGTTCTCGATGCCGACGGCCACGCGGCGCCGCGCCTGAACGACGTCGAACTCAGCGAGGAACTGGCGCTGGCGTATCACGCGCTGCTGATGAACCAGGTGGTGCGCATGCTGTGCGCTGGCGTCATCCACGGCGACCTCTCGGAATACAACATCCTCGTCGGCGAAGGCGGGCCGGTCATCATCGACCTGCCACAAGCCGTCGACGCGGCCGGCAACAGCGACGCCGCCGAAATGTTCGAGCGTGACGTGCTCAATCTGCGCACCTACTTCAGCGCCTTCGCGCCGACCCTCAAGGACAGCCAGTACGGCAAGGAAATCTGGGCGCATTACGAGAGCGGCCTGTTGTCGCCGGAACTGGCCCTGACCGGTCAAGTGGTGCTCGACGAGGAGCCGGCCGACGTCGACGCCGTTCTCCTGCAGGTCAAGCTGGCCATCGAGGAGAATGCCATCCGGCGCATGTGCTGCTGACCTTTGACGACTACAAGAAAATCGCCGATCTGCTGGCCATGCCCGGCATTGAAGCCATTGAGCTTGATATCTCGCCGCTACGCGATCTCGCACAAGCAGCGGATTTGCGTTGATGTTCCTGCTTGACACCAATGTCGTTTCCGAAATGCGGACAATTCGCAGTGGCAAGGCAAATGCCTGCGTGGCGGCATGGGCCGACAGCGTCGACACCAACGACCTCTACAGGAGCTTGAAATCGGCGTTGTGCTTGCCGAACGCCGTGACCCCGCGCAGGGAGCCCTGTTCCGCTCATGGCTGGACAATCACGTCCTGCCGGCGTTCGATGGCCGTATTCTGGCCGTCGACGCTGCCGTTGCCCGGCGCAGCGCCCGGCTGCACATACCTGACCCGCGCCCGATGCGCCGAGCGCGGTCACGATCAACCGGCGCCGGAGTACGAATTCGACCAGCGTATCGCCTGGTAGGCGCGGGCAGGAAGTCGCCATGCGCAAAGGTCCAGGAGGTCGCGGGAACCTTTCAGTGAGCGCGAGAGCGACCTGCCTGGCCGCCAGCCCCGGGTACCGGGTTATACTCGCGGCAGAGAATGTGCTGCGATAATGGCAATTCGCGAAGTCGGGCGCCGCCCGGCAAACCCGCAAAGGCGGTTCCGCCGAGCTTGTCGCCAGCGCGCCGCCTTTTTCATCCACCGATCCATCTCAAAAACCGGAGCTCGAAATCATGAAAATCCGCCTGTTCGTTCTGTCCGCCGTACTGACCGTCGCCGTTGCCGCTTGTGGCCAAAAGGAAGATGCCGCCAAGACCGAGGCGGCCAGGCTGGCCAAGGAATCGGCCCAGAAAGCCGGTGCGGCCGTGGGTGCGGCCGCCGACGCGACCAAGGAGGCCGTCAAGGATGCCGGCGCGGCGGCCAAGGAGAAGGTCGTCAGTGCCGGTACGGAAGTCAAGGACAAGACCAAGGAAGCGGTCGAGGCGACCAAGGAAGCCGGCAAGGAGATGGTCGTCAAGGCCGCCGATGCGACCAAGGAAGCGGCCGACAAAGCCAAGGAAGCAGTCAGCAAGTAGGCCGGATGTCACGCGGCAAACCGGCGGTTCACCGGACCCTCGGCCTCGGCGGGCGGCGGTTTCGTTCCGCCGGTGGTCGGTTCTTGCGAACGGGCGCGTGGTTTTGCAGGTGGGCAAAGAACTCGCGGTCGGCGCCCAGCATGTGCCGGGTGACGACATCGTAGGCGAGGAACTGGAAGACATCGCCGACGCCTTGACGGCCATTGCCGTAGTTGGCCGCCAGATGCCGCGCCTGGTTGGCCAATTCCTGGTGCAGAACGACATGCGCCGTGGCGCCGGGAAAGCCGGCGGCGACGATCGCCTGTTCCTCGTCGGCAAAGTGCTGGAGGACATCGGCAATCAGCCGGCTGACGATCACTCCGACCTCGTCGGCGGTGCCGCCGGAAAGGATTGCCGCCAGCAGTTCATTGGCGTCGGCGAAAAGCTGCCGATGGCCGCGATCGACCAGCTCGTTGCCGCATTCGTAGGCCGGGTGCCAGACGAGCTGAACGAAGTCGGCGACGATATATTCCAGTGTGCTGGCTGGCCCGATCGCGTCCGGCGCCAGTTGGGCCTGGTTCCGGCCGCCGGCTTTCGCCCGGTAGAGTGCTTCGTCGGCGCGCTGAAACCACTCCTCCCAGGTGTCGCCAGCGTGGCATTCGGCGGCGCCGATGCTGACCGTCAGTTGTCCGATGACCGGAAAGCTGGCGCGTTCGATCTGGTGGCGCAGGCGTTCGGCAAGCATCGCCGCTGTCGACCGGTCGGTGTTGGGACAAAGCACGATGAACTCCTCGCCACCCCAGCGCGCCAGCACGTCGGTGCCACGCAGCCGGCTCTGCAGCAGACGGGTCAGCGCCTGCAGAACCTGGTCGCCGACGACGTGGCCATGCTGGTCGTTGATGGGCTTGAAGTGATCGATATCGATGATCAGCAGGCTGAGCGGCTGTTCGTAGCGGTTCAGCCGATCCATCTCGCTACGTACGCACTCCTCGAGTCGGCGCCGGTTCCAGGCGCCGGTCAGCTTGTCGGTGCCGGCCACCTGCTCGAGTTCGACGACGGTCCGCCGCAGTTCCTGGTTGGCCCGCTGCAGGCGATCGAGGGTCTGCTGCATGGCCGGGCTGGCCGGCGGTGGGGCGACTTCGTGCACGATCGAGACGATCGACTGCAGTTTCTCGTCGAGCCCGACGACCGGCAGCTTGAGCCACAGATAGCGGTTGGTCTGGCCGCGCACGGGCAGATCGACTTCTTCGTAGGCGGCCGGTGCGCCGTCGAGCAGCCGGCGCTCGCAACTCGCGAGTTGCTTGCCCACGGCCGGGGGCAGCAATTCGTCTTCGGACTTCCCGTCGAGGCGCTCGATGCCGTCACCGAGCAGTCGAGCCATCTCCCGGTTGAACAGTCGATAACGTCCGTCCAGCCCCTTGATGCCAAACCCGACGCCCGAACTTGCGGGCATCAGCAGCGACAGTAGCGCCGTCATTCGGATCACGCCGTCCCGTGCCAGTGCCCTGATCAGGTCGTCGTCATTCACCGCCAAGCTCTCCCCCCGAATTAGCTGTCGTCCGCGCGTCGCGGCACGTGGCCCGGACCCACCTCCGACCGATGCGCCACTATACGGGTTTCAAGCGCGCGAACCAAGGGGCTGCGCCCGCCTGGCAGCCTGTCGGGCTTTCACCTCGCCCGAACATTTCGGCGGCGTCGACGGCTTGCGGCAGGTCGATGATGACCGGCCCGCCTTCGCCGACAAGGATGCTGTATTCGGAGAGGTCGCCGTCAATGACGCCGGCGCACAGCATCCGCACTACCTGGTAACGGATGCGTTCGTTTGCGCTTGACGGCCGATGTCGCTTTCGCAAATACTCTGGCGTTCCGGGTTGCACGCGGCTTGTTGGCGCCACCGGGAAGTATCAGTGTGGGCGAGAGGACGAATGAGGTGAGGTTCTGGTGGGTCAACCGGCAGCACCCGGCAAGCGAAGTGGCAGAACTGTTTGGCGACATCGACCGCGTCTTTTCGCTCGACGGCGAGTTGATTACCAGCGATTCGCTCTGCCGCGTGCTACGCGTCAGTGCCGGTGGCAAGCGCTACTACGTCAAGCGCTACAGTGGCACGGGCAAGAATCTCCAGCGC
>NZ_JDSS02000020.1:126350-137865 GCF_000584955.1 Candidatus Accumulibacter vicinus | reverse complement strand
CCTGCGGCGCTGGCTGGGTTTGCCGCGAGTGCGCGCCGAGTGGCGGAACCTGCAGGCTTTCCGGGACTGGGGAATTCCGACGGCGACGCTGGTTGCCTACGGCCTCGAGCGTCGCTTTGGCGGTTTCACGCGAGGTGCCGTGGTGACCGACGAGATCCCTGCCACCTGCGATCTGGCGCAACTGGCCCGCGCCAACGATTCGCGCCTGCACGATCGTCGCTGGGTTGCCCATGTCGCGCGGCAGATCGCCGACATGGCGCGCACCCTGCACGACCACGGCTTCGCGCACAACGATCTGAAGTGGCGCAACCTGCTGATCGATGGCGGACCCTTGCCAACGGCGTATCTGATCGATTGCCCCAGTGGCGCCTTCTACCGTGGCGCAGTTCTTCAGTACCGCATCGCCAAGGACCTCGCGTGCCTCGACAAGCCTGCCCGGCGTCTGTTGTCGCGCACGCAGCGACTGCGCTTCTATCTTGACTATGCAGGGCACGCGCGGGTGACCGACGACGACCGCAAGCGGATCAGCAAGATCGTCAGCTTCTTTGATCGGTGAGCGTAAGCGAGCACATCGGCTGCCCCAAGCGTTGCACGTCGACCGGGCCTTGGCGCGGCGCACGTCAAATAGGGGTTAAGGTGGGCTTCAGGCTAAGATGGTAAGATTTGATTCTGCCAGTCGCCGTCGCTCAGCGAAGTGTTCAGGCGTCGCGAGCGCATCATCATCCCGTTAAATTGGTGACGAATATGAACGATACTCCCTTTGCGACGTACCGCGCCAAGACCAATTACACCGAGGACAAGGCTCGCGGCTATGCCAACCGCGACGCACGGCGCAACGTGCCGGAATTGAAGCTGGTCGAGCGCGCCTTCCAGCTCATTCCCAGGCCGGCCTCCGTCCTCGACGTTCCCTGTGGCGGCGGCCGGGTGACCGTGCTGCTGAGCCAGCTCGGGTACGAGATGAGCGCGGCCGACTACTCGGAGCCGATGCGCCAAATCACCCGCGAGACCACCGCTGCGAAAGGACTGAACGTTCCGGTGTTCGAGGAGGACATCGAGAAGCTTTCGCAGGCCGACGCGAGTTTTGATGCGATCGTCTGTTTCCGTTTCTTTCACCATCTGCCTAACGAGGAATTGCGCCGCAAGGTCGTGGGCGAGCTCTGCCGGGTCGCGCGCAAGCATGTGGTGATGTCCTACTTCAACCCGAAAACGCTGCGTGCGCTGGAACAGAAGCTGCGCCGTTGGCGGGGCAAGAAGCTGTCCGTCTTCAACACGCCGCTGGCTGAGGTCATGGACTACTTCAAGGCCAATGGTTTCAGGCTGGTGAAAAACTTTCCGCTCGATTTGACCAATAACCTTCACCTGGCGGTGTTTGAACGCGTATCGGCTTGAGTCGCCGCCACCCCAGGGGCAGCGTGCTCCGCAGCCAATACCTCCATTTTGCGCCGGGCTGGGAAGCCCGGTTGCGCGCCGCCAGCCTGGAGACGTTTGAACCGGCGTTCCTGTGCGAGCAGGGAACGGTCGTGCGCCGCAGCGGCAGCAGCGAGGTGCGGCGCGTGGAGATTGAGGTTGCGGGTGCGCGCCAGGTGTTGTTCCTGAAGAAATCCTGGGTGACGCGCTGGGCGCAACTGCGTAGCCGGGTGTTTCGCGGGATGTTCTTCGGTGCTTCGCAGGTGCGGCGGGAGTTTGCCAATCTGGAGCGGCTGCACACGTGGCAGCTTACCGAGGCGACGCCCGTGGCCTTCGGCGAGGAGCGACGGGTCGGCTGGTTGTGGCGATCGTTCCTGATCACCACGGGCATCCCCGAGCCAATGTCCGTGGACGCGTTCATCCGGGACGTGCTGCCACGCCTGCCTGGTGCCGCAGGGCGATCAGGTCGTCGCGAGTTGCTGCGCCAGGTGGCCCGGCTCACGCGCGTGCTGCATGCGCGACAGTTCACGCATGGCGACCTGTACTGGCGAAACCTGGTGATCGCGGACAACGATCCGGCGCAGCTCTCGCTGATCGACATGCCGCGCGGACGACAGCATCTGCGGGAACTGCGCGTCGCGGCGCGGGCGGCAGACCTCGCGGCGCTGGATGCGCCGGCACCGTGGTTCTTCCGGCGCACCGAGCGGTTGCGCTTCCTGCTGGACTACCGGCAGACCCGGCGGCTCGATGCCGACGGCAAGGAGCTGATCCGGCAGGTGCTCAAGTTGGCCGAACCGATGCGCCGCAAACAGCTCGCGCATGTGCAGGCCGATGCCCCGCGACACGCGGAAGCGTGAACGCTGCTGTCGGCAGCCGGTAATGCTCGAGGAAGCTGCCGCGATAGCCCGCTTCGCCCGGCTGGCTGTCGCCAGTGATTTTTCCGCGGCGTCCGCGGACAGTCGTTGCCGGTCAACTCGACCAGGGTTCCCCAGCAGACGGCCGGGAGGTGCGCCAGCGCAGTACCGGCAAGCCTCCGAAAAGGACCAGGACAAGGGCGTCTGCCAGGAATCGATCGCTCATGCGGCATTCTCGTTGAAGCCCCTGATCTGCCGCCGCGCCTTCTTGGTCGGCCGACCACGCAGCTCGCTGCCGGGAACCGGCGCCAGTTGCCGGGCTTCCCGGGCCGCCGCGCGCCGCGCGCTGCTCTCGGCGCTTTCCTCGTAGAGTTGCTGCGCTTCGCTTGCCGGGCGGCGCTGGGTGTTGAGGCCAGACACGACGATGTGCCAGACGACGTTGCCGATGGCGATTTCGAGGCGGTCGGTACAGCGCAGCTCGCGCGCCGCCTTGACGGTGTGACCGTCCATCTTGACATGGCCGGCGGCGATCGCCTGCGCTGCCAGCGAGCGCGTCTTGTAGAAGCGTGCCGCCCACAACCATTTGTCGATGCGCATGCGCTCCAGTACAGCTTGCGTAGGTTCGGTCAAGGCGATTCCTCCAATTCATGATCGGGGGTGCCTGGAAAAGTCACGACCGTTAGCCAAGAGGCGCCCGCGCCGATTATAGTGCACCACTTGGCAGTCTGGCGGGCGCGGCCGTTGGTGGCACTCGGCTGCCGGACAGGAGGATGCAATGCGTGCTGGCAGATGGCTGGTGGTTTCATTATCGATCAGTTGCACGGTCTGGGCCGAGGTCTCGCCGCCGCTGCCGCAAACGCTCGAAGAGGCTGGTGCACAGCGGCAGAAAGCCGCGTCGATGCGCGCCGAGGCAGAACGTCGCCACGAGGCCGAGCAAAAGAATTGCTATACCAGGTTTCTGGTCAACGATTGTCTCGCGGCTGCCAAGAAGCGTTATACGGCAACGATCATCGAGGCTCGCCAGCTCGATCAACCGGCTCGTGACTTCGAGCGCGCGGCGAAGAGGCAGGAAGTCGAGGCCAAGGAAGCACAGCGGCTCGCCGATCAGCCTCGCCGCGAAGCCGGGCAGCAGGAGAGCGCCGAGCGCTTTCGTGCCGAGGAGGCGGCGCAGACCGCTGCACGCGAGCAGAAGCTGGCCGCCAAGGCGGCCAAGGCCGAAGAAGGGCGCCGCAAAGAGGCGGCCCGGCAGGCCAAGAGACAGGCCAAACTCGAGAAGCGGGCGCAGCAGGAGACCGAGCGCGAGGCCAGGCAGGCCGCCAGGGAGGCGGGCAAGCCAGCCGGCGGGACCGGCGGGGCCGCCGCCGACTGAGACGAGGTGGCGCGACCGATCCTTGCATCTTGGCCTGCTCGCGACGATTTCTTCACCATCTCTCAGGCGATGCCCTGGCTGGCCAGATACTCTTCGTAGTTGCCGAGGTAGTTGATCACCTTGCCGTCGATACGTACTTCGAGGATGCGGGTGGCGAGCGATGACACGAACTCGCGGTCATGCGAGACGAAGATCAATGTTCCCTTGAACTTCTCGAGCGCACTGTTGAGCGACTCGATCGATTCCATGTCGAGGTGGTTGGTGGGTTCATCGAGGACCAGCACGTTCGGTCGCATGAGCATCAATTTGCCGAAGATCATCCGTCCCTGCTCTCCGCCCGAGATCACCTTGACCGCTTTCTGCACTTCGTTGCCCGAAAACAGCAAGCGTCCGAGCGTGCCGCGAACCAGCGTCGACAGGTCATCGCCGTCGCCGGCGCTGCTGCGTGCATAGCCGGTGATCCAGGCGGTCAGGCTGAGGTCGCTGTTGAATTCGTTGGCGTGATCCTGCGCATAGTAGCCGGGGCGAGCTTTCTCCGCCCATTTGATGCTGCCGCGCTGGGGTGGCAACTCGCCCATCAGCAACTTCAGCAGGGTGGTTTTGCCGACGCCGTTTTCGCCGATGATGGCCAGACGGTCGCCGCCGTTGAGTGTCAGGTCGAGCTTGTTGAAGATCTTTCGCTCGCTGTCGTGATAGCCGAAGCTCAGGTTCTGGATTTCGACGGCCTGCCGGTGCAGCTTCTCTTTCTCGTCAAACTCGAAGCGGATCCACGGATACTGGCGCGATGAAGGTTTGACGTCTTCCGGTTTGAGCTTGTCGATCAGCTTCAGGCGGGAAGTCGCCTGTTTGGCCTTGGAAGCGTTGGCCGAGAAGCGGCGAACGAAATTCTGCAGTTCGGCGATGCGCTCCTTGGCCTTGGCGTTGGCGCTCTGCTGGCGCTCGCGGGCCTGTGTCGAGGCTTCCATGAAGTCGTCGTAGTTGCCCGGATAGACGGAGATCTTGCCGTAATCCAGGTCGGCCATATGTGTACAGACCTGGTTGAGGAAGTGCCGATCATGGGAAATGATGACCATCGTGCTGTTGCGCTCGTTGATCGCGTTTTCCAGCCAGCGGATGGTGGCAATGTCGAGGTTGTTGGTCGGTTCGTCGAGCAACAGGATGTCCGGGTCGGCAAACAGCGCCTGGATCAACAGGACGCGCAGCTTCCAGCCGGGAGCAACATCGCTCATCGGGCCAAAGTGCTGTTCGGCCGGGATGCCGACGCCCAGCAGCAGTTCGCCGGCGCGCGCTTCGGCCGTGTAGCCGCCGTACTCGGCGAATCTGGCCTCGAGGTCGGCGGCGTGCATATAGTCTTCCTCGCTCGCTTCCGGGTTGGCGTAGATGGCATCCTTTTCGAGCATGCAGGCCCACATCTGCTCGTGACCCATCATCACCACGTCGATCACGCGCTGCGTTTCAAAGGCGAACTGGTCCTGGCGCAGATAGGCCATGCGTTCGTGCAGATCCTTGGAGACGTTGCCGGCAGTCGGTTCGAGTTCGCCGGCCAGGATTTTCATGAAGGTCGACTTGCCGGCGCCATTGGCGCCGATCAGCCCGTAGCGATAGCCCTCGCCGAACTTGATCGAGACGTTTTCAAAAAGGGGTTTGGCCCCGAACTGCATGGTAATGTTGTTGGCGACGAGCACGAATAAACCTCGGTAAAATCATCAGGTTGCAAAAGGGCAATATTGTACCTCAGCGGCTGCCGAGGCGCCGCTGCTTCTGGCTTGGGGGTGCGGTGCAGTCTGTTTTTCAGCGATTGTCGAGCGTCAGCTTGACGCCGAAACCGAGCAGTGCGGTGCCTGCCAGGCGGGTTGCCAGCTTGCGTACCAGGGGCAGCGACCGCAGTCTGCGCGCGACCGCGTTGGCAACCAGTACCAGGCCGGTCTGGTGGAGAATCTGGATTTCAAACACGGGTCGATTGCTTTGGGGGGATGAGAGATGAAACCTCCAGCAAAGCGTCGAGTTCCGCCCACAGGGGATCACAGAGGCCGTCACGGAAAGCGGCTCGCCGGAAATCTGGGTGCTCTTTACGGTAGACCTCCCACAGACGGTGCCGCTGATCGGCGATGCAGCTTCTGACGTTGGCCAGTCGGTCGGCAGTCTTGACCACCAGTGCCAGTTCGGTGGCGCCGCTGACCGTTGCCAGTCTGGCGTAGGTGCTGGCCTTGCGCTCGGCACGGTTGGCACCGGGAGCATCGGTCAGCAGGCTGACGCAGTCGGCAATCAGGGACCCGAAGCGCTCGCGTATATCGCTTTCGCTGATCTTGGTATCCTCGACAACATCGTGGAGATAGCCGACGATCTGGGCTTCGGCACCGTAGGGCGACAACAGACCGACAACGGCTTCGAGATGGAAGGCGTATGGCCGGTCGCCGTACATCTGGTTAGCGTGCGCAGTCAGCGCAAAAGAGCGGGCTTCATCGAGCATGAGCGGGTTTCATCATTCGCGTTGGCGTTCTTTGCCATGACCGTTGGCCGGGAAGAACGAGACCGCGAGGGCGCACAATCCTTCCCACTGCTGTCGCCAGAAGCCGCTCTGCGCGGCCGATTCCGGCAGCGGCCCTGGCCTGAGGCCACAGGGTGGCATCGTCTGGCCGCGATACTGGGTGCCGAAGAGCTGATCCCAGATGGGCAGGAGGATTGCGAAATTGCAGCCAAAGCGGTATTGCCGGCCGGCCGGCAGGTCGATGGCATGATGCCAGCGATGATAGCGCGGGCTGACCAGCAGGAGTTCGCCAAAGCGTCCGAACGACAGCCGGGCATTGACATGCGACAGGTTTTCGATGGTCTTGACGACGATCAGCAGGCCAACGAAGTGGCCCGGGGGGACGCCGACCAGCAATGCCACGATGGCGAACCAGGCACCGCCCACCAGGTCGTCGAGGAGATGGTTGCGGCTGTCCGTCCACAGCGTCATCTGGCGCTGGCTGTGGTGGATGGCGTGCAGTGCCCACCACCAGCGGAAGGTGTGCGAAAGGCGATGGCGCCAGTACTCGGTAAAGTCCAGGATGCACAGATAGACCAGGAAACTGAGCAATGGCCGGGCTTCCAGGGCGGGGAACAGATCCTCGAGTTGCGGCGGGATGATGTCGTTGAAGCGCAGCCAGCTTTCGAGGCTGCCGAACAGCGGGGCCAGCAGGGCGAAAACAAGCAGCGGAACGATTCCCAGGCGGTCCAGAAAGGAATACAGCACGTCCACCCGCACCGCCTTGCGGTCCGGCCAGACCTCGATCGGTCGCAGCGCCTCCAGGGGGCGCAGCAGCAGGAAAGCGGCGGTGATCTGCAATACCCCGCAGAGGAAGAACTCGATGCCGTCGAAAGCCATTTCCAGATAGCTGCCCATGCCCGTGGCCAGCAGCACGGGTTGCAGCAGATGCGCCAGCAGCCAGCCCTGCAGCTCGACAAACGCTTCGATGCAGGCGTTGATCATGATGCCCGCCGCGTGGCAAAACAGAAGCCCTTGTTCTTGAGGCCGGAGATCAGGGGGTCCAGCATCGGTGCAAAGGGATCCTTGCGTGACCAGATGCCGAGGTGGGCCATGACGATGTCGCCATCCTTGAGACGGTCGAGGGCGCGCTGCAGCAATACCGGGTTGGGGTAGGTGTCGGAGGGCAGCTCGTCGCCGAGAAAGCCCGCCGGCGCCCAGCCGACATGCTGGTAGCCACAGGCTCGTGCGGCGGACAGCGTGTTCGGTGTGGTGCGGCCTCCCGGAGCACGCCAGAGGGGGTCGAGTCGACGACCGGTGAGTTCCTGGAAGCGCTGATCGGGACCTTGCAATTCCTTGCAGATGGCGCGCGCGTCGAGGTTCTCGGTGAGGCCATCCGGCAGCCGGTAGCGCACCTGCTCGCCGCTGTCGCCACGAAAACTTCCGTGTCGCCAGGTGTGGCTGCCGAAGGCGTGGCCTTCTGCGACGCGTGCCTGCCAGTAGGGAGCCCAACTGGCATCGAGGGCGTGATCGCCTCGGCTGGTGGCTTCCTGAGCCAGAAAGAAGGTCGCCTTGACCCCGTGTCTGGCCAGGGTCTCGGCGATCAATTCGGCGTGGCGCATATTGCCGGTGTCAAAGGTCAGGTAGAGCGTCCCCTTGCAGGCGTCAGCGGCGTGCGCGGCGGGAACGGTCAGCGCCGGCAGGATTGTCAGCAGGACCGGAAGCAGGCGGTGAAGGTCGGGTTTCATCTCAGGCCGGCGTGGTTGGTAAAGAAAACGCCGTGCGGCGAACTGCCGACTGTGATCGACTGTTTGATTTTCTTGGTGACCAGGTCGAGAACCTGCACTTTGCGGGCAAAGCGTGCGGTTGCCCAGAGTTCCTTGCCGTCGGCGCGCACGATCATGTCGTCCGGTCCACCAGGGACCTCGTATTTTTCCACCACCGTCATCGTCTGCGTATCGAGCAGCGAAATGCTGCCATCGATCGTACGGTTGGAAACATAGTAATGGCGTCCGTCGCCTTTGGGCTGCAGATTGTGGGCCGCAGTACCGGTGGCGATCTTCATCACGCTCTTGCGAGTGCGCCATTCGATGACCTCGACGACGCCTGCGCCCATGCAGGCCACCAGGAGATGGCGGTTGTCGGGGGCCATCACGATCCCGGCCGGCGTCGCGGCGACCGGGATGACCCAGGCGATGGTCTGCGTGCCGAGACTGATGGCCATGATTTCGTTGGAGTCCTGGAGGGTCACGAAGACAAACTGGCTGTCGTTGTCAAAAGCCATGTGTGACGGTGTCTTCGGCGCGGGCAGGCGGGCGACCAGTCGGAAGTCGACGGGGTCGTAGAGGTCGACGCGGTCAAGGCGCAAGGAAGTGGCGACGAACCATTTGCGGTTCGGCGAAAAGCCCAGTTGATAGGGGTCCGAAATGTTGCGGATGCGTTTCTGCTCCTGACCGGTGTTCGGATCGAAGAAGACCAGTTGGTTGGAAGCGGCGCAGGCCACAATCAGCGACTTGTCGTCGGGCGTCGGCATCAGGTGGTGCGGCTCCTTGCAGACGGCCACCTTGCCGGTGACCTGATAGGTTTCGGTATCGATCAGGCTGATCGTGCCGTCTGCCGAATTGAGGGCGATCGCCAGCCCGGCATGCGCGGCGATGGCCGGGCACAGCAGTGGAACGATCAATAGCCATCCGGCAAGACGGCGGAGGGAGTGGACCAGGCAGGCGATCATCGCGAGTACAAGGAGAGCAAAAGATTCCACCAAGTATAAGGCCCTTCGCCTTCGTTCGGAGCATGTGCGAGAGGCCATCCATCAGCACTCAGTCGCTGCCGCCGGCGCGCACGTCGAACTCGACTTTCCAGTGTTGCGGACCGTCGTGCGGCAGGGCTTCGAGTTCGAGCGTGCCGGCTTCGGTGATGCGCGCATGCAGCCTGACGCGCACCACTTCGCCAGCGGCACGGCCTTCGCTCGGCAGCGTGGTCTGGATTTCGTCGAGTTCCTGAAGTTCTTCGGGTTCCCAATCGTCGAGCAGGGTGCCCACCTGGTCCTGGCGGCGGACCGAAGAGCCAAAGAAGCGAAAGCGCACCTGTTCGCCGACGACCAGGCCGAATTCCTGCTCCGACAAGGCGGCCTCGCTGCCTTCCTCCATGCCGAATGGCGCCAGGCACAGCGCCTGCACCGGCGGCTGCAGGCCGGGTACCGCGGGCATCACCGATTCGACCGCGACGTAGTACGCCTGCGCCGTGCCGCCACGGATGCGCACGCCCTGGCCGCGCCGGACATAGCCGTAATAGGCGGCCCCGCGCGCAACGGCGAGGTCAAGGTCGGCGCCTTCGAGCAGGCGAGCCGTCGGGGCAGCCTCGGCGCTGAGCCAGGAATTGACCGTCGCCAGGGTACGCCCGGCGAGCAGTTCGGACTTGAAGACCCCGCCGTTGAAGAGCACGGCGGTCGGATGCAGAAAGGTCGCGTCTTCAGGCAACGTGCCGGTAAAACCCTCGAGATCGGCGGTCGCAGCGACCTGGCGGGCGAGAAAAGCGGCCAGGTGACGGGTGACGGCGGCGTCCTGTGCATAGGGCAGGCCGAGCTGCGTCAGACCGCCGCGTCCACGGCCCTGTGGGCGATCGGCGATGGCCGCGGGCGGAAAGAAACCTTCGAGCAGCGTCGCGCTGAGTTCTGCACGCGTCAGTTCGCTGCGGATCGATCCGCCGATCAGCTTGGCGCCGCGACTGGCGATCACCAGCGGCACGGCAGCCAGATCGGGATCGTTGAGCAGCGATTCCTTGGCACCCCGGCAGGCGTGCGTCAGCGCCCGCAGTTGCCAGGCGTCGAGCTTGCTGCCCTGTGCGGACAGCTTGCCGGCGACGGCATAGGCCAGCGCCAGGTCCATGTTGTCTCCGCCGAGCAGGATGTGCTCGCCGACGGCGACGCGATGCAGTTCGAGGTTGCCTTCGCGTTCGAGCACGGCGATCAGCGAAAAGTCGCTGGTGCCGCCGCCGACATCGACGACCAGGATGATGTCGCCGGGCCGTACCTGTTTGCGCCAGCCGCCGGCGCTCTGCTGAATCCAGCTGTAGAGCGCTGCTTGCGGTTCTTCGAGCAGGGTCATGCGCTCGCAGCCGGCGGCACGCGCCGCTTCGGCGGTCAGTTCGCGGGCCGCCGGGTCGAAGGAGGCAGGAATCGTGACGACGATCTCCTGTTCGACGAAAGGGGCGTCCGGCTGCGCCTGATCCCAGGCGGCGCGCAGGTGGCCGAGATAGCGCAGCGAGGCTTCGAGCGGCGACAGGCGCGTCACTTCCGGCGGCGCGTCGTTGGGCAGGATCGCTGCACGCCGATCGACGCCAGCGTGGCAGAGCCAGCTCTTGGCGCTCGACACCAGGCGAATCGGCGTTGCGGCACCGCGGCTGCGCGCCATTTCACCGACGGCATGGTCCTGTTCATTGGTCCACGGAAGGTCCAGATCGCCGGCAGCGAACTCGCTCGGGTGCGGCAGGTAGATGAACGACGGCAGCAGGCCGAGCGCTTCGACCGAGCCGGGTGCGGTCAACTGTGGTACCCGCAGCACCTCCTGCACGACCTGTTCGCCGTCGCAGGCGCCGATATCGACGTAGGAAAGGGCGCAGTGCGTGGTGCCCAGATCGATGCCGATCGAAAATTTTGGCTCGCTCATAGTTCCACCTCCGCGGGGGCAACGATGTTCAGTTGATGACTGCCGCTCAGCCTGGGCAGGCGGGTTTCGACCACCCGCCAGCCGCGGTGAGTGATGCTGCCGTGGAAGGGCGGCTGGCCGACGACGTTGCCGGTGACGCGAATCGCTGCTGCGTCGAAGCCTGCCGGCAGCGTGATCCGGCTGCCTTCGGCTTCATCGCGGACCGGGCTGATCGTGAAGTTGTCGTGCAGCACCTTGCGACAGCCTTCATGCACGACGCGCACTGCAGCGCCGATGTCGGCGTCGGCATAGGCGGCGACATCCTCCTGAATGAAGTCGATGAAGCGTGCCTCTCGCTGCAGCAGGCCAAGGAGTTGCAGTGCGCCGTCGGGAGCGGCTTCCCGGAACGGCACGACGACCGGTTTGGGGGCCGGCGCCGGTGCCGAAGGTTCGGCGCGCTGTTCTCCGGAGCGCAGCGCCTGAACGCGCGCGGCAAACTGGCCATCGGAAAGGATCGAGAAGAAGGTGCCAAAGGCGAGGGAGATCCTGCTCAGCAGGGAAGGATGGGCTGGTTTCATAAGCGAGTGGCGAGAGGAGATGTGGGATAAAGGCGGGATGCCGAGTCAGTGCTGGCCCTGCCGGTGCGTCTGTTGCGGTGCAATATATACGATTTTTCAGTTTCCGGGTAGCACCGGGCCGGATCTGATCGGTCGGGGCACGCCCCGCGGGCTGATCCGCCCGATCAGGCCAGCGTGGGCCGGTGCTGGACAAA
>NZ_JDSS02000020.1:119974-125977 GCF_000584955.1 Candidatus Accumulibacter vicinus | reverse complement strand
CGGCGGCCGAATCGGGGGACACGGTCGGCAGCAGTTTCAGTTCCTGATGGCCGCTCAACTCGTGCAGGGCGCGCCGATTGCTTGCCGTCACGCGCTCGTCGTCCTCGCCGACGAGAACCAGCAATGGCGCGCTGAGCGAGCGCAGGTAGAGCATGCCGGCCAGATCGATCAGTCCGCCGCGGCAGACGATGGCAAAAATGTCATGGTCGCGCAGGGCGGCAACGCGCAGCGCCACCGGCGAACAGTCACCCGCGGCGCAGAGGCCGATCGGCAGCGTCGGCAATTCACCCAGCAGCATCCGTTGCTTGAGCAGTGCGAGCGCGTCGAGCAGGCGCCTGGCGAGCAACGAGACGTTGTGGTGAATGTCGGCGAAGCGTTCTTCGGCATGCGTCAGCAGGTCGAGCGTCAGCGTGCCGATGCCGGCGTGCTGAAGGACCGCGGCGAGAGCGTCGTCGCGCGCTTCGGAATTCTCGCCGGCATGCGTCAGCACGACCAGGGCCGACAAGCGCGCCGGCAGGGTCAGCAAGCCTTGCAGTAGAGCCTGCCCGGTGGGGATGGAGATCGGCGTATCTCCCGGAAAACTAATGACTTCGTTCACCGCCGCTCCAGCCGCACCGGCACGCGACGCGGTCCGAAAGGCTTGCCGAAACGGGTGAAGTGGCCGGCAATCAACGTTCCGCAGTGGGGACAGTGGCCATCGCTCGGCAGGTCGTAGTGCCGGATGTTGTACCAGTCGCGCTCGATCAGCGCGGCCTGGCAAGACGGGCAGAAGGTGGTCCCGCCTTCGCTGTCGTGCACATTGCCGGTGTACACGTAGTGCAGGCCGGCGTCGATGGCGATGTGCCGTGCCCGTGTCAGCGTCGATGGCGGGGTCGGGGGCAGGTCGTTCATTTTCCAGTCGGGATGGAAGGCGGTGAAGTGCAGCGGGACTTCCGGCCCCAGTTCGCGCGCCACCCAGTCGGCGAGTGCCTTGATTTCGCCGGCGGAATCGTTCTTGCCCGGGATCAGCAGGGTGGTGATTTCGAGCCAGCACTTCGTTTCATGATGGATGTAGGCGAGGATGTCGAGTACCGGTTGCAGGTGGCCACCGCAGAGCCTGAAGTAGAAATCGTCGGTGAAGGCCTTGAGATCGACGTTGGCGGCGTCCAGAACGGCGTAGAACTCGCGCGCCGGTTCGGGATGGATGTAGCCGGCCGTGACCGCCACCGTCCTGACGTCGTGTTCATGGCAGGCCCGCGCAGTGTCGATCGCGTATTCGGCGAAGATGACCGGGTCGTTGTAGGTGAAGGCCACCGACTGGGCGCCGTAGGCGACCGCTGCGGCGGCGATGCCCTCGGGAGTCGCGGCGTCGAGCAGGCGGTCCATGTCTTTCGACTTCGAGATGTCCCAGTTCTGACAGAATTTGCAGGCGAGATTGCAACCGGCAGTGCCGAAGGAGAGGATCGACGAGCCGGGATAGAAGTGGTTGAGCGGCTTTTTCTCGATCGGGTCGATGCAGAAGCCCGACGAACGCCCGTAGGTGGTCAGCACCATCTGTCCGCCGAGGTTCTGGCGAACGAAGCAGGCGCCGCGCTGCCCCTCATGCAGTCTGCAGTCACGCGGACAGAGGTCGCACTGAATGCGTTCGTCTTCGATGGCGTGCCACCAGCGACCCGGATGGGCCGATTCCGGCACCTTGGGTGAATGGTTTAATTCTCTTTCCATTTTCGTACTCCATAACGCGCAAGGGCGAGCTGCTCGTGCCAGAAGTCGGCGGGCAGCCCGGCCTTGAGTTTGAGTTGCGCCAGGAACTGGCGTGGCTCAGGGAGCGATTCCCAGACCTGCGGCAGGAAGGTCGCGCGCCGCCTGCCGTAACTGATGACCAGACCGTCGATGCCGGGTCGCAGACGCGCCAGCGCGTCGGCCTCGCTGGTCACGGCGAAGGGCTCGGGCGGCGTCAGTAGCGAGACCTCGACGCGCGTGCGGGCAAACTCCGCCGGACTCAGGGGCGCAAAGCGCGAATCACGAAAGGCCGCGGCGACGGCGTTTTCAGCGACATCGCTGGCAAGTGGCCGGTGCGCTTCGAGGCTGCCGATGCAACCGCGCAACTGACCATCCTGGGTGAGGGTGACGAACGTCGCTGCCGGTTCGGCAAGTTCCGGGAGCGGATCGACGGCCTGTACGGCGAGTCCGAAACGCTTGGCGATGGCGTTGCGGGCGATCGACAGCAAAGCGCTGCCCAGGGCGTCAGTGGGCATGTTCGGGCTCCGCGCTGAAACTGAAGGCGCCATAGCCGACGACACGCGACCGGTCGCCGGCGGTGTCGCCGGAATTGCGCAGATCGATCAGTCTGGCCTGCAATCCGTGCCGACGCGCAGCCAGCAACAGGCCATTGACCGGTGTCGCGCCACACGCCTGTTGATGGTCGAGGTGCGCATCGAGCGCGATAATGTGGCGCGCGGTGTTGCTGTCGGTCTCACGGGCCAGCGCGTAGGGCAGGTAGTGCGAAAGATCGGAGCTGATCACGATCAGCGTCTCGTCTCCTCCCCACAGGCATTCGAGCACTTCAGCCACCGCTGCTGCCGAAGCGCGGCCGACCGCGAGCGGCAACAGCGTGAACTCGGCAAGCACCGTCTGCAGGAAAGGAAGCTGCACTTCCAGCGAGTGTTCGAGGGCATGCGCGGCGTCGCTGACGATGACCTGCGGCAATGGTTCGATGCTGGCCATGGCTTCCTGGTCGAGCTCGACGACGCCGAGCGGGGTGGCGAAGGCGCGGGAGGAGGGCAGCGCCAGCCCATCGACCGCGACCCGGTGGGTCGGTCCGAGCAGGATCACGCGGCAAATGCGCTCGCGCAGCTCCGCGAGCGGCGCATAGACGCTGGCCGCGATGGGACCTGAATAGACATAGCCGGCATGCGGGGCAATGATCGCCTTCGCGCGCATGCCTGGCGCCGGTGGCGTGTGGCTCAGCATTTGCTGGAGGTCGCGCGCCAGCGCTGAAGGGGAGCCGGGGTAGAACATGCCGGCGACTGCGGCCGGACGGATTTGCTGGGTTGAGTGCGTCACGTGCTTGCTCCTTGATGAAGGGCGGCTCGACCAGAAGGCCGCCGTGACCACGGGATGGGCGTGCAAGTGATCGTCTGGCCGCAACACTGCAGATTCATTTCGCCATCCCTGTGCGTATAACCGGTTAAAATTACGCCATGCCAAATTACTATGCAATCGTCCCCGCGGCCGGTTCGGGATCGCGCTTTGGCGGCGCGATGCCCAAACAATATCAGATGCTTGCCGGTCAGCCATTGATCTATCACAGTCTCGCGGTCCTTTGTCGCCATCCGCGCATCGAGCGTGTCTGGGTGGTGCTGTCGTCAGAGGATAGATGGTGGCGGCAACATGATTGGACAAGTCTAGGTTATAAACTCGAAACCATTTTCTGTGGGGGCGCGACGCGATCCGCCAGTGTCCGCAATGGCCTCGAAGCTGCGGCGACGGCTGCCGACGACGAAGACTGGGTACTGGTGCATGACGCCGCACGTCCCTGTCTTGCGCAGGCGATGTTGACGGCCCTTTGCGACGAACTTGCCGACGATCCCGTCGGCGGCCTTCTCGCGGTGCCTGTGGCGGACACACTGAAACGCGCCGACGCCGAGCGTCGCGTGGCGGGTACCGAGCCGCGCGACGGCCTGTGGCAGGCGCAGACGCCGCAGATGTTTCGTTACGGCCTGTTGGCCCGAGTCTTGGTCGAACATTTCGCCGGCACCGATGAGGCGTCGGCCGTCGAAGCCGCCGGTTTCAGGCCGAAGCTGGTGCAGAGTGACGCCAGCAACCTCAAGGTCACCTATCCGGTCGATCTGCGACTGGCGGAACTGATCCTGCTGGCGAGGAGAATGCAGGGAGAGCCATGATTCGCATCGGACAAGGTTGCGATATTCACGCGCTGGTTCCGGGACGCAAGCTGATCCTCGGCGGCGTCGACATTCCGCATGCCTGTGGTCTGCTTGGCCATTCCGACGCGGATGCGCTGTTGCACGCGATCACCGACGCACTGCTCGGCGCCGCTGCGCTGGGCGACATCGGTCGTCATTTTCCCGATACCGACGCCCGCTATCGGGGTGCCGACAGTCGGCAGTTGCTGCGCGCGACGCTTGCGCTGCTGACGCAGGCCGGCTGGCGGGTGGGCAATGTCGACGCGACGATCCTCGCGGAGCAGCCGAAGATGGCACCACACCTGCCGCAGATGGTCGCCAATATCGCCGCCGACCTGCAGGTGCCCACAAGCTGTATCAATGTCAAGGCCAAGACCGCCGAACGGCTGGGCTTTGTCGGCCGTGGTGAGGGCATCGCCACCGAGGCGGTGGTGCTGATCTGCCGGGGGGTTTGACTGCTGAGCGCTGAGGCCAGACCGCACCACTGCAGAGGAGGCGGCCTCGGGTGCGAATCAAGGGGATGGTCGATATATCGGAGCAACCTTTTTGTCCGTGTCAGCGATACCTGTCGGGGGTGTGGGTCAGGTGTCGGAATTTCTTACAGTGCGATGGGACGGCACTCTCGCCGACGATGGAACTCATCGTTAAACCAGATTCTTGAATGAGTTGGCACGATTGATGCTTCGTGCGCCTTGGCTGCCGCTCAATAAGTCGGCAGTGAAGGTGTTATTAATCAATGATCAACTGTTTTCAAGAGGAGTTTTCTCATGCGTGCACTACTCTCTGTGGCTGTTCTGATGGCTACTGCAATTTCTGCTGTTGCGGCCCCTGTGCTGAACGTTCCGGAGCCGGAGTCGCTGGCGCTGGTAGCCGCAGCAGCTGTCGCGATGCTGGTAGCCCGGCGTAAAAAGAAGTAAAGCCGAGTCACTCACGCCTGGAGAAGGGGGCGTTTCGATTCCTGCCCCTTGATTCCTGGCGTTTTTGGCGTTAGGTGCCGATCATCAAGCCGACTGCCATCATCTTGCAGAGTCTGTGGAAGAGGTCCGTGGAAAATTCGCAGCGGGTTGCAATATGGCTGTTCTGACTAATTATCTTTGACCCAGAGACCCAAGCCATGAGCACATTCACCATCCGTGTCACCTCTCCAGCGACCAACGCGGCCGGCACTTCATTCAATCCGGCAACCCAGCAGCCGGACCAGGGTGCGCCAAGTTTCCTGGACCTGATCGTCACGAACAGCACAGACCCGTTGCTTCCCAATGGCGTGTATGACGCCTATTGCCTTACCCCCTTGATCGACATCCACTTGTCGCCGACAACCTATCCTGGCACGACGAACTACCCTGGCAACACGGTCCCGTTGTTTGATCCATCCGGTTCGCTGGTGTTGACGCAGCTACAGATCGACCGAATCAACTGGCTACTGGCGCAGAATCTGACTTCCGATCCCAAGTTCGGTGGCCAATTCAACTACGGTGAGGTTCAGACGGCGATCTGGAAGATCATCGGCTTTACTGACGCCCAGATTCTTGCTGCAGGCCAGACTCCCTTCCTGAACGACGGCGGCAATAACGTTGTCAGCTCCGCTGACATCGACTTCCTGATGTCTCAATCAGCCATCGCCATCGCCAGCGGCAACGGCGTATTGCCAACCGATGCGTTCTTCACGACATTCATTGACCCGACGGGCAACGTACAGCCGCTGATCATCCAGCTGCAGAGCGCCAAACTCGGCGACTACGTCTGGCTCGATGGCAACGGCAACGGCCTCCAGGATCTCAATGAGGCTGGCGTCGACAATGTGGTCGTCGAGTTGTACGACGGCAGCGGCAACTTCATCAGGAGCACCACGACTGGTGACGACTTCAGTACTGCAGCGGTCGAGCATGGTTTCTACCAGTTCACTGGCCTCAAGGCGGGTAACTATCAGGTGAAATTCATTGCGCCGACCTCATATCAGTTCACCACGCAGGATGCAAACGGCAATGCCCAGGATGCTGCCGACAGCGATGCAAATGTGACCTCTGGTTTCAGTCAGGTCGTTACGCTTCCGCCAGGAGGGTCGAATCAGACCCTCGACGCAGGGCTGGTCCAGCCT
>NZ_JDSS02000020.1:119884-119964 GCF_000584955.1 Candidatus Accumulibacter vicinus | reverse complement strand
ACACCACGACGGGCAAGACGCAGATCGTCACGCTGGCATCGGGCGAACACAACCCGACGCTGGATGCGGGCGTCTATGTT
>NZ_JDSS02000020.1:114948-119874 GCF_000584955.1 Candidatus Accumulibacter vicinus | reverse complement strand
ACGCTTCCGACTCCGACGCCGACACCACGACGGGCAAGACGCAGATTGTCACGCTGGCGTCGGGCGAGCATAACCCGACGCTGGATGCGGGCGTCTATGCCCCCGCCAGCCTGGGAGACCGGCTGTGGCTCGACAGCAACGCCAACGGCCAGCAGGACGACGGCGCAACCGGCATCAGCGGCCAGACCGTGACCCTGATCGGCGGCGGTGCCGATGGCCTGATCAACGGCGTGAGCGACACCACGGCGACCACCACCACCGGCACGGACGGTTTCTACGAATTCACGGGCCTGACCCCAGGCGTGGAATACCAGGTACAGTTTGCCGCCCCGGCGGGCACCGTGTTCACCGGTCAGAACCTCGGCAACGACACGAGCGACTCCGACGCCGACACCACGACGGGCAAGACGCAGATCGTCACGCTGGCGTCGGGCGAGCACAACCCGACGCTGGATGCGGGTGTAGTGATTCCTCCCGCCAGCCTGGGAGACCGGCTGTGGGTGGATAGCAACGCCAACGGCCAGCAGGACGACGGCGCGACCGGCATCAGCGGCAAGACCGTGACCCTGATCGGCGGCGGTGCCGACGGCAAGATCGCCACGGTGGGCGACAACACCACGGCGACCACCACCACCGGCACGGACGGTTTCTATCAATTCACGGGCCTGACCCCAGGCGTGGAATACCAGGTACAGTTTGCCGCCCCGGCGGGCACCGTGTTCACCGGTCAGAACCTCGGCAACGACACGAGCGACTCCGACGCCGACACCACCACGGGCAAGACGCAGATCGTCACGCTGGGGTCGGGCGAGCATAACCCGACGCTGGATGCGGGCGTGATCCTGGTGACGCCGAAGATCGACATCGAGAAGACCACCAATGGGCCGAGCAACAGCAATTCGACTGCACCCGACTACGACAACGAGGATGCCGCCAACGGCGCTGGGGTGCCGATCCTGACCCCCGGTTCGAGCGTCACCTGGACCTACAAGGTGACCAACACGGGCAACGTGGCGTTTGCGAAAAATGATGTGGCGGTCGTCGACGACAACGGCACGACCGGGAATGCCGCGGACGACCTCTCGGTGGCCAACGGCAAGATCACCTACCAGTCGGGCGACAGCAACACCAATAATCTGCTGGACCCGGGCGAGGCCTGGCTATACAAGGCGACCGGCACCGTCCAGAATCTGACGACTGCGGGCGCCGCAACCACCTTCGACTTTTCGGGTAGCAGCGCTACGGACGGGAGCGACGGCAACGTTCGCACATTCACCTCTGGCGCCCTGTCAGTCAAGACCAGCGCCTTCAGCCGCGATCAAAGCACCGGAGCCTGGGCGCAAGCCTACCTCGGCAGCTACGGCGGCGGACTCGGCGTGACCGACAGCAGCGAGAGCGGCAGTGGCGATACGCATACGGTGGACAACCTGGGCGGGCGTGACAACTACGTGCTGTTCGAGTTCAATCAGAATGTGGTTGTCGACTCGGCCTTCCTGGGCTATGTCGTCGGCGATAGCGACCTGTCGGTGTGGATCGGTACGCGCAGCGACCCGTTCAATAACCATGACACGATGCTCAGCGACGCCGATCTTACCGCGCTGGGGTTCACCGAGGTCAATCTGACCGACCTCAGCACGACCCGGCTCGCCGACCTGAACGCGGGCAATGTGTCCGGCAACGTGCTGGTGATTTCCGGCTGGACGGGCGATACCACGCCGGAAGATCGGTTCAAGATCGAGAAGCTGACGGTCCAGCCGGTCTCGGGGGTCTATGAGAACAAGGCGACGGTGACCGCTCCAGGCGCCTCTTCCGACTCCGACCTCAGCCATTACAAGAATCCGGTTGTGCAACCCGTGCTGGCTTCGCTCGGCGACCGCGTCTGGGAAGACCTCAACGCCAACGGGGTTCAGGATACGGGCGAGAACGGGATCAGTGGGGTGACCGTCAAGTTGCTCAACTCGTTGGATGGCACTGTCGCAACGACGACGACCAACGCCAGCGGCAATTACCTCTTCAGCAACCTCACTCCGGGTGACTACAAGGTACAGGTTGTCGCGCCGACGGGTTACTACGTTTCGCCGAAGGATCAGGGCGGGAACGATTCGGCAGACTCCGACATCGATCCGGCAACCGGAAAGACCGTTCTCACGACACTGATCAGCGGCGAAAACGACATGAGCTGGGATGCGGGCCTCTACCGGAAGGCTTCGGTTGGCGACAAGGTCTGGGACGACATGGATCACGACAATGTCCAGGATGCCAGTGAACCCGGTATCAAGGGCATCACCGTCAAGCTGATGAATGCCGCCGGCACCACAGTACTGGCCACGACCACCACCAACAGCAGCGGTAACTATCTGTTCAGCAACCTCAATCCAGGTACCTACGTCCTCCAGTTCGACAAGACCAATGTCCAGCACTACAACTACGGGCAGTGGAACAACATGAGTAACTGGAAGTGGGCGGTCAAGGATGCGGGGAACAATGACACAATCGACTCCGATGTCGCCGGTGACGCCATAGCCACTACCAACGTTACCAAGACCAGCGCCTTTACGTTGGTTTCCGGCCAGAATGACCTGACCCGCGACGCCGGCATCACACCGATCGTCATCGACCTCGATGGCAACGGCATCCGGACCGTCAGCCGCGCCGCTTCCGGTGGCAGTTTCGACCTCTTCGGCAACGGTGGCGCGGTGACTTCGGGGTGGATCTCGGGTGGCGACGGTTTCCTGGCGATTGACAAGAACGGCAATGGCAGGATCGACAGTATCAGCGAACTGTTCGGCGGCACGGCCAAGGGCGCGGGCTTTGCGCAACTGGCCGAATACGACAGCAATGGCGATGGTCTGGTCAATGCCACCGACACAGCCTTTGCCGATTTGAGGATCTGGCGTGACGCCAACGGCAACCACCAGACCGATGATGGGGAACTGATGACGCTGGCCGAGGCCGGGGTAAGTGAACTGGTTACGGCCTACACCGAGCTGCCGTTCATGGACCGTCAGGGCAATGTTCACCTCGAGCGCAGCAGCGCGACGATGTCCGACGGGCAGACGGTGGACATGACCGACGTGTACTTCAACGTGTCGGCTGAGGACGCTGCGGCTGCTGGCGTCACGCTGACCGGGATCGCCGAATTGCTGAACGCCACCGGCAGCCAAACGTCGGTCGACGCTGGGTGGCTGTTGGCGTAAGCGGTTCCTGCACAAGTTGCCGGCGCGTAGGCCGGCTGCCTTCAAGCGGACAAAAGTTCGGGAGAATACCGCGGGCGTTTTTCCTTCGGCTGAAGTCGAAGGGTTGTAAGGGGGACACTGCAAGGTGTCCCCATTTTTTAGTCGGCCTGGCTCTTGAGCACAGATACCTGCGGCTTGCCTTCGCAGATCTCTCCGATCACCGTGGCATGGTCGAATCCCTCCTGCAGGAAAATCGCCAGGACTTCTGTGACCACTTCGGGCGCACAGGCGACCAGCAGGCCACCGCTGGTCTGCGGGTCGGTCAGCAGCGCTTGTTCCAGGTCGCTGAATGGTTTCTTCTGGAGACTGATGTGCTCGCCATAACTCGCCCAGTTGCGCCCGGAAGCGCCGGTGATACAGCCTTTTGCTGCGTAGTCGAGCGCATTCGGCAGCAAGGGCAGGGCCGTGTAATCGATCTTTGCCGAAACGCCCGAGGCCTTGCAGATTTCAACCAGGTGGCCGAGCAGACCAAAACCGGTGACGTCGGTCATCGCGTGCACGCCGGACAGGCAGGCGAGCGCGCGGCCCGGCGTGTTGAGCTGCGTCGTTGCGGCGATCATCGCGGTGTAGCAGGCGTGCGACAACAATCCTTTCTTCAGCGCCGCGCTGAAGAAGCCCACCCCGAGTGCCTTGCCGAGAATCAGCTTGTCGCCGGGGCGGGCGCCGGAATTACGTTTGAGATTGTCCGGATGCACCAGGCCGATGGCGACGAGGCCGTAGATCGGCTCGACCGAGTCGATGGTATGTCCGCCGGCAATCGGAATGCCTGCCCTGGTGCAGATGGACTCGCCGCCTTCGAGAATCCGTTTGATGGTGACCAGCGGCAGCTTGTTGACCGGCATGCCGACGATTGCCAGGGCCAGCAGCGGCACGCCCCCCATGGCATAGACATCGGAGAGCGCGTTGGTCGCGGCGATGCAGCCGAAATCGAAAGGATCATCGACGATCGGCATGAAAAAATCGGTAGTCGCCACCAGCGCCTGCTCGGCGTTGAGTTGATAGACGGCGGCGTCATCGCTGGTCTCGATACCCACCAGCAGTTGCCGAGGCACGATCGCTGACGAGGTCTTGGCGAGGATCTGTTCGAGTACGCCGGGAGCGATCTTGCATCCGCAGCCGCCGCCGTGCGAGAACTGCGTCAGTCTGATCCCGGCGGTCGAGGGGTCTTGCGGTGCAGCAGCTTCGTTGGTTCCGGTTTTTTTTCTGGACATTTTTCTTAACCATGCAGGGCGAATGTGCGATCGCTACGCGAAACGTTCTAACTGGCGTCGAAACCCGCTTCTTCAACTGCCTGCCGCAACTCGGCGGCGCTCACCAAAGCGGGGTCACAGGCAATGCTGGCCTGCCCCGAAGCGAGAGAAACCTCCACCTGCTCGACACCGGGCAGCGCCTGGAGGGCCGCAGTGACATTCTGCACGCAACCCTGGCAACTCATCCCGGCTACCGCAATCACGATTTTTTCCATCAGACCTTCCCATCAGAGAGTCCGGCGCCGGGCCTTACTTGCCACCGGCGCGCCAGCGTTTGAGGAGCAGCGAGTTGGACACCACCGAGACCGAACTCATTGCCATCGCAGCGCCTGCGATCACCGGGCTGAGCATTCCCAGCGCCGCCAGAGGAATGCCAAGCACATTGTAAATGAATGCGCAGAACAGATTCTGCCTGATTTTCCGTAGCGTCGCACGCGAAA
>NZ_JDSS02000020.1:93285-114923 GCF_000584955.1 Candidatus Accumulibacter vicinus | reverse complement strand
GGCGAAGCTGACGTCGGCAGCCGCCAGCGCCGGCGCGTCGTTGATTCCGTCGCCGACCATCGCCACCACCGCCTGGCCGGTCTTCAGCGCATTGACCGCCGCCGCCTTGTCCGCGGGCAGGATGCCGGCCTGGAAATCATCGATACCGGTTTCCTGGGCAATCGCCATGGCCGTTCCGAGATGGTCACCGGTCAGCATCACGACGCGGATTCCCATGCCCTTGAGGCGGGCCACGGCGGCACGCGAGGTCTCGCGCAGCGGGTCGGCGATGGCCAGGAGCGCCAGGGCCAGGGAGCCATCGTCCCCGGCAGATGGGGTGTTGCGCTGTTCCGTCAGGACCACGACGGTCTTGCCGGCGCGCTGCAGGGTGTTGATCAGATCCTCGGGCAAGGCCAGGCCGTGGCAGCCGTCCGGTGCAGCCAGCCGCAGCCAGCGCCCGGCGACCCGGCCTTCGACGCCGCGACCGGGAATCGCCTGAAACTCGCCAAGTTCCGGCAAGACCGTCCCGGCGGTCTGTGCGTGCTGCAGGATGGCCCGCCCCAGCGGATGTTCCGATCCCTGTTCCAGGCCAGCAGCCAGCGCCAGCGCTTCCTCGGCCGACGCCGCCAAAGGGACGAGATCGGTGACGACCGGTTCGCCGCGCGTCAGGGTGCCGGTCTTGTCGATCGCCAGTATGCTGACCTTCTCGGCGCGCTCGAGCGCCTCGGCATTCCTGACCAGAATGCCAGCTGCGGCGCCCCGACCGCTGGCGACCATGATCGCCGTCGGCGTGGCCAGCCCGAGGGCGCAGGGACAGGCAATCACCAGCACTGCCACGGCATTGACCAGCGCACTGCTGAATACACCGGAAAAAGCCCACCAGGCGATCAAGGTAAGCAGGGCGATGGCGCAGACGACCGGTACAAAAATTGCCGAAACCCGGTCAGCCAGTCTCTGCACCGGCGCTTTCGACCCCTGCGCTTCGGCCACCATGCGGATGATTCCGGCGAGCAGGGTATGCTCGCCGACGCCGGTGGCCCGGCAACGCAGCATTCCCTCGCCGTTGGCGGTGGCCGCAAAGACGCGGTCGCCGCGGCGCTTGGCCAGCGGCATGCTCTCACCGGTCAGCATGGCTTCATTGACGTTCGACGAACCGTCGATCACCTCGCCGTCGACCGGCAGGTTTTCGCCGGGACGGACAATGAAGATGTCTCCTGGCACCAGCAGGACGGCGTCGATGTCGAGCAGTCGTCCGTCGCGTTCGACACGGGCCGTTCTCGGTTGTAGGCGGATCAGCGCCTCGATGGCCTCGCTGGTCTTTGCCTTGGCACGCGCTTCAAGCAGCTTGCCGAGCAGCACCAGCGTGATCACTGCCGCCGAGGCTTCAAAATAGACATGCAGGTCGGCAGCAAGCGACAGGGTGACGACCAGGCTGAAGCCGTAAGCCATGCTGGTACCGAGCGCAACCAGCACGTCCATGTTGGCACCGCCACTGCGCAGGGCTTTCCAGGCGCCATCGTAAAAACGCCAGCCGATCCAGAATTGCACCGGTGTCGCCAGCAGCAATTGCAGCCAGCGGGGCAGGAGATCCGGGTGAGCGTCTGCGCCGGGGTTGAACATGCCCAGCATGGGTGCGGCCAGCGGCAGCGTGAGCGCGGCAGAGATCCAGAAACGACGCAATTCGGCCCGCTCGCTGGTGCGTTTTCTTGCCTTTTCGTCGGCCTGAGAACGATCATCGGCCAACCGGCCGGTAAAACCGGCACGCTCGACGGTGGCGATCAGCAGCGCTGGTGCGACGACGCCGGGAAGGTAACGAACTGTCGCTCGCTCGGTCGCCAGATTGACCACCGCGTCTACCCCCGGCAGACGGTTGAGCATTTTTTCGAGCCGTGCCGAGCAAGCTGCGCAGCTCATGCCGGTGATGGCCAGCTCAAGAGTCTGCGGCGGCAGGTCGAGGGGCAGCCGAGAATCGGGGCCTGATTCGCTCATCCGCTGCGGAGTACCTGTGGTGCCAGTTCCAGCACCCCGAGCAGTCCCCAGATGCCAAAACCGAGAATCAGCAGGCCGCAAGCCAGGCGAACCCCTGGTTTGATGGCATAGGCCTGGAGGCGGGCGGCGAGCAGACCGGCGAGCAGCAGATTGGGCAGGGTGCCGACACCGAAGGCCAGCATCAGGCCGGTCCCATGCACCGCAGAACCGCTGGTGAGGGCGGTTGCCAGGGCACTATAGACCAGACCGCAGGGCAGCCAACCCCATAGCAGACCGAGCGGAAAGGCCTGCGCCATGGTGTGTGCAGGCAGATAGCGGCGGCCCAGCGGTTGCAGATGCCGCCACAGCTTCTGGCCGCAGCGCTCGCTGAATGCCAGCGCCCGGGTGACGCCCATCAGGTAGAGACCCAGTGCGATCAACATCCCGTTGGCAAGCAGATAAAGGACGGTACGAACCGGCCATTGACCGGACAAGGCCATGCTGGCTTCACCGAGCGCACCGGCCACGGCACCGGCGGTGGCATAGCTGACGATGCGTCCGGTGTTGTACGCCAGATGCAGGGCAAAGCTTGCAGGGGCACCCATCGACAGCGCGCCGACGATGCCGCCGCACATGCCGACACAGTGCGTACCTCCCAGCAGACCGATCAACAACAGGGCGAGATGGCTGGATTCAGGCATCAGTGTGAAAGTCGCGTCAGCGACTCATGAATCTCCCCGCCTCACTCGTGGGAACGAAGGCGGGGTTTCGCGGAGCACTGCTGTGCGCCGCCGCAGCCGGCCCGCGATGCAGCGCGGGCCGTCGGAGGGGTCGGGGGGATGAGAGGGGGGAATTCGCAGAGCATGCGCTGCGCCCAGCGAACGATTCCGGCGTGCAAGGGAGGGAAAGGGTCATGACTTTCATGATCGGGGGTGCCTAACGTGCCGTTGAGCTGCGCCAGAGTGCGGAGCACGGAGGCGTCCGCTCCAACGACTGGTCGAACCAGGAGGTCATCTTAAGATGGAAGCCTTGTTCGCAGCAAATTTTGATCGCAACTACCCGTTCCCTGCAGCGCAAGGGGCTGCAGCCCAAGACCGTAGAGCGCCATCCGCCGAGCCTGATCGTTGCAGCAAGCGTCGATTGGCTCTACGATCTCGCCATGTCCAACCCCGAGTCACCCGCCAAACGACCTCTGCGGCGTCCCTTGCTCGCCCCTGACTCCCTGCCGGAGTTGTCTTCCGCCATTGAGGGCGTGGACGAGACGGTCTGGGTCGAGGTGATCCGCAAGATGGACGAGGTTTACAACGATCTTCTGCAATACGAGGTGGTCCTCGAGCAGAAGAATGCCGCGCTCGAGGACTCGCAGCAGTTCATCGAGAGCGTTCTGGCGTCGATGTCGGACATCCTGATCGTCTGTAACCGGCACGGTGCGATTCAGGAGGTTAACGATTCGCTGTGCCGCTTTATCGGGCAGGACGAGACGGTCTTGCGCGGGCAAGCACTCTGCGATCTCTTCGCCGATACCGCGTCGCAGCAGCGTGCCCGCGATTTCTTCTCGCCGGCACGCCCGGCAACCGTCCAGGATTGCGAGCTGCTGATCTGCGGCCGTGATGGCAGTCCGCTACCGGTCTCGCTGAATTGCACGCCGCGCCTTTCAGGAACCGGCAAGCTGGTTGGCATGGTGCTCACCGGTCGCCCGGTCGGCGAGTTGCGGCGTGCCTATCACGCACTGCGGCAGGCACACGACGATCTCAAGCGCACCCAGCAACAGCTTCTGCAGGCCGAGAAAATGGCTTCACTCGGACGTCTGGTGGCTGGTGTCGCGCATGAGCTGAACAATCCGATCAGCTTTGTTCTCGGCAATGTTCTGGCTCTTCGGCGTTACACTGCACGTCTGCAGACCTACCTGCAAGCGATACACTCAGACCTCTGCACGCGCTCGACGCAACTCGAGGACCTGCGCCAGGAACTGCGCATTGACCGCATCCTGGCCGACCTGCCGCCGCTGCTCGACGGCATGAGCGAAGGGGCCGAGCGTACGCGCGACATCGTCGATGGACTGAAGCGCTTTACGGCCATCGATCGTAGCGCTGCCGAACCCTTCAACCTCGCTGAAGTCGTTGCGCGTGCGGTACGCTGGGTGGCACGCGCGGATCCGCGCAATTTTCGGGTGACGATCGACCTGCCGCAGGAGTTGCCGGTCGTGGGTTCTTCCGGCCAGATGCAGCAGGTGCTGATGAATCTCGTGCAGAACGCCCGTGACGCCTGCAGCAGCGGCGAATCACCCAGCCTCGAGATCAGCGCCGAGCAATGCGATGGCATGATCAGGGTGCACTTCGCCGACAACGGGCCAGGAATCACACCCGAGAATCTGTCGCGGCTGTTTGATCCCTTTTTCACGACCAAGCCGATCGGGCAGGGCACCGGGCTTGGCCTGTCGATCAGCTACGGCATTGTCGAACGTCACGGTGGGCGACTCGAAGCGGCCAACAGGGAGGAGGGTGGCGCCCGATTCACCCTGACCTTGCCGCTAGCGAAGGCTGAAGCGACCAGGACCCTGGTTCACGGCCCGCAGTCATGATCCATGCATCGACGAAGACTATTCGAGTCTTGCTCCTTCGATTCCCGTGAGGGTGAAGTCAATCTTGACGATCATCCGACAGTTGACGGCCTCTCCTCCACGTCGCCCAGGAGAAAACGGCGTGATGCGGAAGGCCGCCCGGGCCGATTCTTCGAAAATGCCGGGAGGGCTGGCCTCCAGGATCTCCAGATGGCGCAACCGGCCACTTTCATCGATCAATAACAATAAGCGAACCCAACCTTCCAGGCCATGGACTTGGGCGTGCGGTGGATAGGCGGGTACCACGGAGATCAAGGGATACGGTTGTTCGTCCAGTTCGGATGATTTGAAGAAATATTCCTTGATTGGGAGCTGAATCGTCGGGGAGGTATTGGGTGAGCTGGAGGAATCCTGATTGCTGGCCTGAGCTGTTTCCTGCTGCGGGGTCGATAGCGGGTCGTTGGCCTCTGTTGCAGTGAGTGGCGCTGGAAACTGACGCTGAGTCTCCGGAGACGCACCGGGCGGGCCGGATAGCCACTGACCGTTGGCTTCGGCGATTGTGAACGGAGCCAAGGGCGGGGCTGCTGTTTCAAAGGGTAGCGTTGGCTCGCTGATCCCCGTCTTCGGGGAATTCTCGATTCGGATCTCCAGACGAACGGGTGCTGTGAACAGGGTCGGGGCCCTCGCGGGCCCCAGGATGGATAGCATTTCGGCATGCAGCAAGGCTGACAGCAACAACCAGACTGCCAGTTGCCGTGTCATCGGCAGAGGCGCCTCCGAGAGCGGAGCAGGTTACCAATCATCTCTCGGGTTCCTGGAACCAGTAGATGCGCTGAACCACACCAGGTGCACCGAGCAGATCGGGGTTGCAGTTGGCGTCACTGCAGGATTCGCTAAAAATCTTCTTGTCATGGAAGATGGTGACGATGTCCGATGGGAAGCCCCGTATCGCGAAATTGGAGGAAACGCGCGAATCGCTGCTGGTGATACTGCCGCTGTGGTCGGTATCAATCACCACGCTGCCATCAAGTGCGTTCATGGCATATGTCGTTCCTTTTCCGGGCGGCAGGCAGACAGACGCCGAAGCAAGCGGGCTATAGGTTCCGAAACGCAGTACGTTGAAGAACACCGATGGGGCATTGACCACCTTCTCTCCATCCACGCCGCCAGTTTCAAGTCTCATCACCCAGCCCAGTTTGCCGACAAGTGCAGTTTGCGCTGCCGTCTGCTGAATGGTGGTACCGAACTGTATCAGATTGTCCGTCAGGTCATAGAAGTCACTCGTGCTTGGGTCAGAGGAGTATTGGATGAGAGACCTCCCGGTCGTCGCCAAACCCGTATCGAGATCCTTGATCATGAACATCAGATCATTGTTATCGGTGCGCAAGGGATTTTCCTTGTCTCCTGTCCCGACGTATACCGCGTCAAAGCGCTGTCCCTGGTATTTCTGTTTCACTACGGCGGGAGGGAAGAAAATCCTTCGCCGAGGTGTTGCACCATTGGTCAGATCGGCAAACTTGGTGGCGGTCCAGCTTGATGGCGTGGCACTGTCGACATCGAAACGCCAGACGTTTCCACCCAGGTCACCAAGATACAAACGATCGGTATAGCCGTTTGAATCGAGATCGGTGTTTAGAGGAGCCGCCTCCGAAGGAATGCTGAACAGCATCCCGGACACCTGGGTGTTGGCGCCGGCACTGGCCGCCGGCGTGAAGCTCCTGATCAGTTCGCCGGTTCTGCCGTTCACAAAAAATACGCCGCGGCCCATGGGCGTGCTCGTGCTCGTGATACTTTCGACCTTCACCGTGCCCGTCGGGGGCGTGTGTAATGAATCACTGACCGTATAGGTAAAGCTTCGGGCACTTGTGACCGTGATGGTTTTGGCGCCGTTATAGCCATCCGGCGTCGCGCCCGAGACCTGCACCGAATCACCCGTGGTGAAACCATGATCCACGGGGGTGGTGGCCGTTGCCGTCGTTCCCGATCGAGTGATCGTCACCGAGATCTGGTCATTGGCGACCGGATCATAACCGGCACCAAAAATCAGCACTGGGTCGGAACTTGTACGCATCCTGGTGAAGGCCGGTGTGGACCAGGTTTCACCCAGTTCATTAAACCCGGAAGTACTATTGTCGACCTTCCACATGAACTTGGGCGCCGCCCGCTCGGAAATGTCGAGGACGTAAACTGCACGGCCACCACGGCGCATGCCGAAGACCAGATAAGCCTTGTCGCTCGAGGTGATCTTGCCGTCCTCATCAACATCCTCAAGGTAAATCCTCGGGCTGCCATCGCCTGTGATGAGATGCTCGCCGACCGGGTTTTCATACATCGACTTGAGTTTCGGGATGTATTCTTCCGGCATGAAGGCCCATTGCTCCTTGCCCGTCGCCGTATCCACGGCATGCAACAGGCCATCATTGGACATGTAGAACATATCGGAGACCGGAGGAACGGTCGTACCGTCGTAAGTCAGAACGGCCGGACTGGAATGCAGCACGTCCCCATGCGGCCAGGTTCGCCATGTAGAGCAAACGGTTGCGGAATCGGCATCCTTGCATCCTGCGTTGACTGGATCACCTCCACGGGCATGGTTGAGGATGGTTGCCCGCATTGCATCAGTCATCGAGGCGTCGCCCAGCAAGTCCTTGGTGATCGTCGAATTGACTTCCGACATGGCGTTGCTGGCGTTGGTCAGGAGTGGCTCGCTGCTGCCGGAGAGATGCGTGTAAAGCTTACGCGAAGCCGGCGTGGATCCGGACGCCGTCTTCAAGACATATCCGGTTCCTCCCTGATTGGGTTTGCTACCGTCCGGAGCGGCCGGGTCACTCCAGTAACTCACGGCTTCGTCCCGCACCCTGGCGATTTTCAAGATTCTGTCGAATTCCTCGATGTTTTTCAGGCCGCCTGCCGTGAAGGTCGTCTGGCCGGTCAGGCACAGCGGGATTTGCACGTTGTCGACGTCAAGCCCGCAGGCCGCGGCATTGCTGCTGAGCTTGAACTTCTTGACCGTACCCTCCCAGGACTGTTGCAGGCTGGGACGGAAGAAGGCAAGAAAAATGTCGTCCGAACTCTCAGAGCGGTTGGTGGCCGAGATGGGCACCGTCGGCGCAGCAAGCGTCGGATTCCAGTCGCGGATCGTATCGATCGCTTTGGCCAGTGCCGTCGACAGTTCGCCACTGTCTTTGGCCTCGTAGAACGCGCCGCCACCGTTCGTGGCGGCTTTTTCAAGGACCGGCGAGGAGCCACCGGCAAAACCCACCGTGTAGGTGGAGACTGACTGAACGCCTGTAAGCGAGTCAGTGGCTGTGCCACCACCGGGAGACATGTCGCCTTTGGCCATGAAATGGGTCAGTTCGTCCAGCCAGACATAATTGCTGGGGTAAGCGATGTCCGTTGGGCCATACGGTAGGCCGGCATTTTCGAACTGTGTTGAGGGGGTGCCTTGCAGCGTCTTGATGGTGTCCGCCCGGAAAGGAGGGCCCTGGGTGAGTGCTTGAACGAGGGCATCCGCCTGATTGTCGTTCTCGGGGCCGCCATCCGAAATCAGAACCACATAGTTTTTCTGGCAAACCGCAGGGGTCGTGCGATTCGGGTTGCTCATCATGGGCGAATCGTATCTTCCTGCGACAATGGCTGAGGGGTCACTGCCGGCCGATACCGTGCCGCCGCCGACGGCGGGGGTGGCATCGGTTCCGAACAGGGGGGGTTCTCCGCGAAAGTACAGGTAGGCTTCGTACATCACTTCCGTCAGCGGGGTCGTGCCGGTGGCCACCACACTGTTGATTGCACGCAAGATGCTCGCGCGATTGACGTAATCGGAGTCCGTTTCGCTGGACCCCATGCGACGGATCGGATAGACGATATTGCCTCCCTGGCTGCCTTGAGTGTTACGAATGGTGATGTCGTTGGGCAGTTTGTTGTAAACCATCAGGCCGAAGCGGATGCCGTTCGTTTTGTTGACCAGGTCAGTCAAGGCATCCTTGGCGATCTGCAAGCGTGTCTTGCGCCCGATCGGGGCACCTGTTGCCCCTTTCGCTCCGTATTTCCAGTTGAGGTAATTGACCGAGTACATGTCGACCGCATTGGGGTAGCTCGCCGACGGGTCGGTTGGCGTATAGGCCGCCGTGGTTCCTGTCGCGGAGTTGGTGACGTTCCAGTCCTGGCCAAAAGTGCGGTCGATGGCCGCAGTCATGAAACCGTTGCCGGGATTGCCCGTCGTGCCGTTATCGGCCTTGCAGTCGTGAACAAGATGGTTTGTCCCGGCAGCAAACGGATAGACGATGTAATCGGCTGAATCGCCTGGAGTGGTGGAAGATATGGTCTGATTGGTGCAGGCACCGGTGGGGTTGGAGAGGTAGCGACATGCGAGAGAGCCTTCACGGACTTCGCAGGTGGTGGTGGTATCGGATTTGCTGGTGCACCCGACGCTGGTGCCATTCCCGCTGTTGAGTGCGGCATTGGGATAGACCGTGGAACCGATGGTGATATTACCCAAAGTCATGTCGCAGTAGTTGGGGCTGCTTCCGCCAGATGCACAGGCGCTGGCGCCCAGGACGTTGCCCTGACCATTGCAAGAACCGCTGCAGGTGCCGCCATAATAATAGGTGCCGGTGCCCTCAACCAGGATCGAGCTTCGGCCAGACCAACTGCAGCCATAGGGGTTGGCGGACGTGTAGGAATTGTTCAGGTTCTGTGGGGTGCCGCAAGCGGCAGGCTCCGTGCTGCAGTCGCTACCGCTGGTGCCGGTGCTTTGGCAGGTGGCGCCATTCTTGACCCAATACTTGATGGTGCCGGTGCCATCCTGCGGGGGGGTGCCCGAATCATGCGCCGAGTAAGCGCCCTGGTTACCGTCCGTTCCTGGATCGGCATCGAGCACACAGGTGCGCGTGCACAGCGTGGTGGTCATTGCGCCAGTCGCACTTAGCCTGAGCAGGGTCCCCGGCTGATCGTAATAGGCAGGGGTGCCTGTCATCTGGCCGAAGGCCGGTGGCGTCGAGGCATCGCGATTGCCTTTCCAGGCCTTGTGCAGGGCCGTCGTCGTATCGGCGCTGATATCATAAAGTTTCAGCAATTCGACCACGACCGAATTCGTGGGCGACTCTCCTGCAAAATTCTGGAAATTGAACCCCCCCATGTCGGCCTTGAGATCGGTCCAGCCCGAACGCGAGGAGGTGCCTTGGGTACGAATGGGTTGCCCCTGCTCGCCGATATCGGGGACACCGCCAAACGGAGCCGCCCGCGGGTAACTGTCGCGTACCGGGTAGGTGGGTCCACCACCCGCGGTGCCCAGAAACTCAGTGTATGCGCGGATTCTGCTGCCGACCGTGCCCACCACGCTGCCGGGCACGATCTCCACGGTAGCCGTCCGGGTGCCACCGAGGGTGTTGGGGTAGGTGCTGTCGCCATTCATCACACGCCCGTTGATCAGGTCCAGATAGGGTTCCCAGCGTTGCCATGGCTGCTTTGCGTATTTCCCCGTATTGCGCGGATAGGGGGTCGGCGCAAAGACCGTGGAGGGGAGAAGCTTCTCCAGCGAGTCGTTACATTGGTTGTAGTTACGTGAATCGGCGAGCGGCCCATAGTCGATCCCCGCACGCACGTTTGCAGGAAAACCGCTCTGCGCCACACCGCCCAGCCAACGATTGAAGGAATTCGACCACAGCCGCCCGTCCGTCTCCGGGGTATCGGCTGGCAGCCAGTAGATCCATCCGGCGTTTTTGTAGTTGCGATAGACATTGCGTGCTCCGGGATCGCCTGTTTCGGTGGCTTTGGAGTAAGCCGAAGCGGCATCCTTCTGTTTATGACGCTCAGCCGTATCCCCTCCTGCCCAGTATCCGTATTTGGCGTTCGCGTTGCCGGGATCCAGTACGGTATCGGATATTTGGTGATCAATCATGTTGGAGTCGTTCCACAGATACTCCACATGCGAATCGTAGGCGCCGGGATATTCGCGCCATCCTTCCGGGGTGTTCATCGAGTCCGAGGTGTCGAGAATCAGCAGCACCGCGGGTTCCGCGGTGCTGCCGGCGTAAGTCGTCGACAGATAGATGTCCGTATCTCGTGCCGAGGCAGCGCCGGAGTACAAGGATAGCGGCAGTACGCTCAACGGGTTGGCCAGTGCTGCAATCAGGGTCCACGCGACGCGTCGTTGCCAGGGCTTGAGGGAATTCTGGGTCGGCTTGGGGGTTAACATGATCGGGCCTCGCTTATCGTCATCTGTTTCATGATCAGGAGCAACCACCAGCCGGCAAGACGCGGCGAATCCCCTGATTGACAATGGTTCTGCCGGCAAAAACCGGGTCTCTGGCATCTGCCTGAACTTGGAAATAGGCGGCTTGCATGGCTTTTGGACCCAGCATGTTGCCGCTGCCCACCCCGGCAAAGTCGGTGCACGCCACTTCGTTGGCAGTCAAGGTGACATTCGTCAGGTGGCTGAATGGTCGGGAAGTGAAATCGTAGTCATCGCTCAGATTGAAGTCCAGCAATTTCAACGGTATGGCGCGATGTGAGAAATTTTCCCGGTTCTTGTTCATGAAATCCCAGATGGCGGCCTCCGCATTGGCCAGATTCTGGGCAGAAATCTGGCTGGCGCCCCCGATTCTCAGTTCGATGACGCCGGTGCGCAGCATGGAGATGACCAGCAGCGTCATGATCACCATCATGATCAGGCTGAACATCAGCACCACGCCGGCTTGCGATTGAGCGGTTGTTTTCATGATGAGGGTAAAGATTCAAGCCGTTGGGCGAGGTTGCGAACCTGAAAGGATTGCGTGAATACATGTCGATGATAGTTGCAGGGCAGACCGTCCTCCTGGCAGTTCAATTCGGCGGTCCCGTCACCATCCAGATCGTAGGATCGGCTGCGATCGTCATAGTCGTTGCTCGGCTTGGGCGAGCGAACCAGCAGGGAGATTCTCGCCGTTACCACCCGCTCCGCAAACTGTACGGCCGTTGGTGTCTCGGTGTAGGTCACCGGCGCACCCGTGCCGCCGGTGCCCAGACCGTAGAGAATCCGTACCGCCTCGATGCCTTCCGCGATAGCGACCTCGGTCATGGTCGTGCCGACAAGTTCCTGCCGTACCAATGTGGGAATCGGCTGGTTGTGGTCATCGGTGGCAAGACAGACACCGCCCGTTCCGGTAGGGCGACTGCAGGGGCGAAGATAGTATGCCCTGGCCTGATAGGGATATATTGGCGCTTCGGCTCCACCCAGAAAAAGTCGTCTGGGCGGTGTCCCAAAACCGGCATATTGGTCGCCCCGGAACAGGATCCCGCCGCTCGGGTCCGACTGGACATACAGTGTCCCGGCGTTCAGAGCGGCAGGCGGCACCGCGATTCCAGTCGCTCCGCGCACCACGAGCATGAAGCTGCCACCGAGGAAGTTGGCGGCATCGATGCAGGACATGCTCGCAAGAGTGGCCGTACCCAGCGTTTGCGCGAAATTGATGGCCCAGTTGGTGCCACAATCGTTGGTAATGGCGATGGCCACCGGAATGGCAAGGTCGTTCGTGGCCATCTGGCCATAGAAGCCCGCCATACGCAGGTCGGCGCCAATGGTATTGAGTGCATAGGCGCCGTTCTCCTGCATGCGGGAGAATTCGTCATTGACCTTGAACACGCGGGTGGAATTGGCGAACAGACCGCCCAGGGCGAGCAGCAGGATGATGCCGATCGTCATGGCGACCATGACTTCCACCAAGGTCATGCCGCGTTGCCGCGCGTGTGCTGCTGACCGAGTGTGCGCGCGCATGATCATCATGAACATCCCCAGGGTGCGGCGGCATTCAACTGGCAGGTGACAACCGCGAGGGTGACCAGGCGGCGGCGCGCAGGACTTCCGTAAAGCCCTGCACCGCATGCCGAGGCCGTTGTGGCGTCCGGGGCGAAGGTATCGCTCTCGCCCTGCCACGCCACGCTGACCAGGAATACCGGTTCGGTGGCGGCGGGTCTTTCGATACATCCCCGGGCGCCGATGATGCCGCCGACACGATTGGTCGCAGCATCCTTGATTTCCGATCCGCCGGCGAGCACGCCGTCCCAGGTGGCGAGATGATTCTGCGCAATCTGCTCACTGGTGCAATTGGGACCGCTCAAGCACTTGGCGTCGCTGGCAAGCGCCTTGTAAGTGGCGAACAAGCCTCCCCGTCCAGGCATGCCAGTCCCTTCGGTGACCCCGGTCACGTAGAATGGCGCCCCGCCCTGATTGGCGCGGATTTTTTCGGCCATTTCCTGAGCCATGGCCAGCGCCTGCTGGCGTTGGTAGGCCTCGAATCCGGCGCGCTGCCCCTTGAGCATGAGGGCCGCAATGCCGAGCAATGCAATCATGAGGATCAGCAGGGAAATCAGCACCTCGAGAAGGGTGAATCCGCGCATGGCCTGCTGCAAGAATTTCATGGCGTCTCCTCAAGGGCAACCGGCAACGCCGCTGACGGTCGTGATGCGACCTGTCGGGCTGAACTCCAGCAGGCGTGCCGGTACGCTCGGGGAAGTGAGCGTGGAACTGACCGTAATCCCCCGAATCCCCGTTCTTTCGGCGCCGGCGTTATAGGTGCGCACCCGGCCGTCTCCCCCAAAGCTCAGAACGTCGATCGAATTGTCGACATTCGTACCAACGCTGCAGATTCTGACGGTATTGTCGAGGGCCGGTCGGGAGACGAGGACACTTTCACCGGCATCCCACACCCCGTCGCGGTCGGCATCGTCAAAGACCTGCCAGCCACCAATCCACTGGGTCGTGGTACGCGTGATGCCGACGCGGGTGCCGCGCTTGATCGCTTCGATGCGCGCCAGAGCCAGGTCAGCCGTGAGGTCCGAGGTCACTGTCCTGAGGCGTTGATTGGCGATCATTTCCTGAAAGGGGAGTGTGGCCATGCTCATCAGAATACCGAGGATGACAATGACGACGATCAGTTCAATCAGGCTGAAGCCGTGATTTGGTCTGCTGGCCATTACCATGGTTTGTCCGTGCCTGCCGTGTAGACATTATCTCCATCGGTGTCTCGCCACTTCAGGGTTCTGTTGTTGATCACCAGATTCCCGTCACCCACCATTCTGGCGCCAACCTTCGGGGCCATGAACAGCAGGAAGGCAGGAGGCGTGGCCGCGTTATTCACGCCCGTAAAATCCGGGTCAGCGTAGTCTGCGGCGACGTCTGCCGGAGTGCTCATGCCCAGTCCCCCAGCTCCGACACCCAGCGCTGTTGCATACTGCCGATTGTCAAGCAGATATTGCTCCTGACGCTGCGCAACATCCATCAAGAATTGCTGGGCGGCGGCACGGTGGGCTCGATTGACATACTCATTGTAAGCCGGCACGGCAATCGCCAGCAAAATGCTGATGATCGCCACAACCATCATTAATTCAATCAGCGTAAAGCCGGAACTCTGTGGTTCTCTTTGATGATTCATCATCATTTCGCCTGGGAGGTGAAGTGTTGGGCATCATGGCCTCAAGCGGGTCGGGCAAGGCACAGAACACAGCTCATGATAGTCGAGAGGCGGTTGCGAGCAAGCCCGGCACGATATACGGCAGCTTGCGGGAGACGAGTGGTGCGGGGTGTATCCGTTCGGGTGAGATCGAAGGGCTGGCAATGGTCAAGCCAGGCACTTTCCGAGATCGTGTTCGACGGCCAGCGAATCGGCAGCCACCATGCGAATGGGCAAACCACCGGGTGGTGGTTCGCCCGGGGTGACGACTACTGAAGTTCGCGCGGCAGGGCGAAGGTGACGTTTTCTTCAGCGCCGTCGAGTTGGCCTATCCTGGCCGGGTCGCCACCCGACAGGCGATCGACGACCTCCTGGACCAGCACTTCCGGGGCAGAAGCGCCGGCGGTGACGCCCACCCGGCTGGCGCCAGCGAGCCAGGTCGGGTCGATCTGCTCGGCCTGATCGATGAGATAAGCGCGGCTGCCAATCAGTTCGGCGACTTCACGCAGGCGGTTGGAATTGGAACTCGACTGACTGCCCACGACGAGTATGACTTCGGTGGTCCTGGCTAGCTGCTTGACCGAATCCTGCCGATTCTGCGTGGCGTAGCAGATGTCGTCCTTCTTCGGGCCGATGATCTCGGGAAAGCGTGCCTTCAAGGCCGCCACTACCTGGGCGGCGTCGTCGACCGACAAGGTGGTCTGCGTGACGTACGCCAGGCGGGCCGGCGCGCTGACCTGCAACTGGTGTGCGTCGGCGACAGTCTCGACGAGATACATGCCATCAGGGCTTTGTCCCATGGTTCCCTCGACTTCAGGATGCCCCTTGTGGCCGATCATCACGATCTCGCGACCCTCCTTGCGCATCTTGGCGACTTCGACATGCACCTTGGTGACCAGTGGACAGGTGGCATCGAAGACCTTGAGGCCGAGCGCTGCGGCCTCTTCACGGACTGCCTTCGAGACCCCGTGGGCACTGAATATGACCGTACTGCCGGCTGGTGCCTGAGCCAGTTCGTCGATGAAGATGGCGCCCTTGGCACGCAGATCGTCACAGACGAACTGGTTATGCACCACTTCATGGCGGACGTAGATCGGTGCGCCGAGGGTTTCGATGGCACGTTCGACGATGGCGATGGCGCGCTCGACACCAGCGCAGAAACCACGTGGATTGGCAAGAATGACCTGCATGCGGGGCCTCACATGATGGCGATGACTTCGACTTCGAAACGGATCGGTTTGCCGGCGAGTGGATGGTTGAAATCGAAGAGCGCGCTGCTGTCGGTCAGCTCGCGCAGAAAACCGGCAAAGCTGGCCGCACCGTCCGGAGAGCTGAACTCGATCAGTGAGTTGACCCGCAGTTCGATTCCCGGCGGCAGCGCACTGCGGGCGATGCGTTCGACGAGGCGCGGGTTGTGGGGTCCAAAGGCGTCCAGACCGGCAAGATGGAAAACGTGACGCTTGCCGGCGGCGAGGCCGAGCAGGCAGTTTTCGAGCGAGTCGGCAAGCTGGCCACTGCCCATCTGGAGGGTGGCCGGCGAGAGGTCGAAAGTGCTGACGTAATCGCTGCCGTCATCGGCAGAGAGGCGGTAGTGCAGCGTCAGGAAGCTGTCGGACCTCACCGTGGCGACGGCAGCAGGCGGTAGGCTGGCATTCGGCGTGTCAATCAAGACGGCTCCCGGTGGCTGGTCTGCATGGGGTCGGGCGTGTCCGGTTTGCGGGCAAACTGGTCCCAGGCCATCAGCAGCGCGCCGATACAGATGGCCGAGTCGGCGATGTTGAAGGCTGGCCAGTAGAAACCCGCAGCGTGCCATTGAATGAAGTCGATCACGGCGCCGAAGCGCAGGCGGTCGATGACGTTGCCCAGCGCACCGCCGAGGATCAGGGTGAGGGCCAGCGAGAGTCTGAACTCACCGCTGTGGCGCGGCAGGATGCTGACGATCCAGACCGAGATGCACAGCGCCAGGACCGTGAAAAACCAGCGCTGCCAACCGCTGGCGTCGGACAGGAAACTGAAGGCGGCGCCGGGGTTGAAGGTCAGTACCCAGTTGAAGAAAGGTGCGACGTAGATCGAGTCGCCAGGTTGCAGCCAGGCGAGAACCAGCCACTTGCTGATCTGGTCGGCACCGACGATGATGCCGGCCAGCCACAGCCAGCGGTCGACATTACGCGAAGGCACGGGTCTCACCCTCGCCGTACAGGTTTTCGATGCAGCGACCGCAGAGGCCAGGGTGATCGGGGTGCACCCCGACATCCGGGCGCAGGTGCCAGCAGCGCTCGCATTTGGCATGGGTCAGTGGCGCACAGAGCAGCCGGTCGTTGGCGTCGCGAATCACTTGGGTCTGCGAGCAGATCAGGACAAAGCGCAGATCGTCCCCCAGCGAAGAGAGAATCTCGTACTTCTCGCCATCGCAGTAGAGGCTCACCTCGGCCTGCAACGGTGAGCCGATGCTGCCCGCGATGCGCAGTTCCTCGAGGGCGCGCATGACTTCGGCGCGATAACTGCGGATTTTGTACCATTTTTCGAGCAGTTCGCCTTCAGACGCCGGGGCCGGCAGCGCCTGCCAGGTGTGCAGCATCACCGACTGTTCGCGGTCGCCGGTCTGCAGTTGCCAGATCTCTTCGGCAGTGAAGCAGAGAATCGGTGCCATCGCCTTGGTCAGGCTGTGCAGGATCTGCCACAGTGCGCTCTGCGCCGAGCGGCGCGCCGGGGAAGCGGCGGCCGTGGTGTATAGGCGGTCCTTGAGGATGTCGAGGTAGAAGCCGCCGAGATCTTCGGAACAGAAGGTCTGTAGCGACTGCACGACACGGTGGAACTCGAAGCGTTCGTAGTCGGCCTCGCATTGCGCCTGCATTTGCCTGGTCATGGCCAGCGCGTAGCGGTCGATCTCCAGCCATTCCTCAATCGGTAGTCCGTCGCGGCTGGCGTCGAAGTCCGAGGTATTGGCGAGCAGAAAGCGCAGTGTATTGCGAATGCGGCGGTAGGCTTCGACGACGCGCTTGAGAATCTCGTCGGAGATCGACAGTTCGCCCGAGTAGTCGGTGGCCGCAACCCACAGGCGAAGGATCTCGGCGCCGAGGGTATCGGCAATCTTCTGTGGTGCGATTACATTGCCTTTTGATTTCGACATCTTCAGGCCCTTGCCGTCCACAACGAAGCCGTGCGTCAGCAAGGCCTTGTATGGTGCGCGGCCATCCATCGCGCAGCCGATCAGCAGCGAGCTCTGAAACCAGCCGCGATGCTGATCCGAGCCTTCCAGATAGAGGTCGGCCGGATAGGACAGTTGGCTGCGATGCGAGCCGCGCAGGACGCTCGAGTGCGTCGACCCGGAGTCAAACCAGACGTCGAGGGTGTCGCTCATCTTGCGATACTCGCTGGCTTCGGCGCCGAGCAGTTCGCTGGCGTCGAGCGCGAACCAGGCTTCGATACCGGCTTTTTCGACGCGTTGCGCGACGGCTTCGATGAGCTCGCCGGTGCGTGGATGCAGCGCCGCCGTCTCGCGATGCAGGAAGAAGGGCAGGGGAACCCCCCAGTTGCGCTGCCGTGAAACGCACCAGTCGGGGCGCGTGCGCATCATGGCTTCGAGGCGCGCACGACCCCAGGCCGGGAAGAACCGCGTTTCGTCGACCGCGCGCTCGGCGCACCAGCGTAGTGTCGGCTGCTCGTCGCCAGGCGGTGTCGATGTCGCGCCGGGCGATTTGGGGCGGTGCTCCATGCCGATGAACCACTGGGTTGTGGCACGGAAGATGATCGGAGTCTTGTGGCGCCAGCAATGTGGGTAGCTGTGCTGGATTTTTTCGGACTTGAGCAGGCGACCGTTGCTGGCGAGTTCCTGCAGGACCAGCGGGTTGGCCTCCCAGACCGTCTTGCCGGCCAGTTCGCCGACGGTCAGCGCTGGCGTGCCGGCAACGAAGCGTCCATCATCGCCGACCGGATTGTTGACCGGCAGACCGTAGACCTTGCCGATCAGGTAGTCGTCGGTGCCGTGCGCCGGTGCGGTGTGTACCAGGCCGGTGCCGGCCTCGACGGTGACATGCAGGCCGCAGATGATGGCCACGTCGCGCGGCTGGAATGGGTGTTTGAGCAGCACCTGCTCGAGCGCAACGCCCTTCGCCGCGCCGATCACCGTGCCGGTCAGCGCATAACGCTGCAGGCAGGCCTCGGCGAGTTCGCGCACGAGGATCAGCGCACCTTTTTGGGTATCGATCAACTGGTAGTCGAATTCCGGGTGCGCGCAGACAGCCTCGTTGGCCGGCAGCGTCCATGGCGTCGTTGTCCAGATCATCGCAAACGCCGGCCCGCGCAGGTGCGTCAGGCCGAAAGCCCTGGCCACCTTGTCAGAATGATTCGGATGGACTTCGAAGGCGACGTCGATCGCTGCCGAAGTCTTGTCTTCGTATTCGACCTCGGCTTCGGCCAGTGCGGAACCGCAATCGAGACACCAGTTGACCGGCTTGAGACCCTGGTAAAGATAGCCCTTTTCGAGAATCCGGCCGAGCGCGCGAATTTCGTCGGCCTCGGTCTTGAAGTTCATCGTCAGATAGGGCTTGTCCCATTCTCCGAGAATGCCCAGGCGGATGAAATCCTTCTTCTGGCGCTCGATCTGTTCATTGGCGAAGGCCCTGCACAGCTCGCGTACGCGGTCGGCTGGGACATGCTTGCCGTGCAGTTTTTCGATCTGGTGTTCGATTGGCAGGCCGTGGCAGTCCCAGCCCGGGACATAGGGCGCGTCGAAACCGGCCAGCGTCCTGGCACGGACGATAATGTCCTTGAGGATCTTGTTGACCGCATGGCCAATGTGAATGTCGCCGTTGGCGTAGGGGGGGCCGTCGTGCAGGATGAAGCGCGGGCGCCCCTGCGAGGCCTCGCGGATGCGCTCGTAGAGCCGGGTCTGTTGCCAGGCGGCAACCCACTGCGGTTCGCGGCGGGCAAGGTCGCCCCGCATCGGGAAGGGCGTATCGGTGAGATTGAGGGTTTTCTTGTAGTCGGCCATGGTGGTTCTCACAACTGGAAGTACTGTTTCACGGCGGCAACATCGCTGGCGATCTGCGCCTTGAGAGCGCCATAGTCAGGAAATTTCATTTCATCCCGCAACTTGTGCAGGAAGCGAACGTTCAGATGGGCGCCATAGATGTCGGCGCAGAAATCAAGCAGATGCACTTCAAGCAGCGGCCGTACCACTGGCTGGGCACTCGGCCGGTAGCCGAGGTTGGCGGCGCCTCGGTGTGGGCCACCTGGCAGGCCTTTGACTTCGACCGCAAAGACCCCTTGCAGCGGTGGTCGTTCGTGTTTGATGCGAATGTTCGCAGTGTGAAAACCGAGTTGTCGTCCGATCTGATCGCCGCGCATGACGCGTCCGTCGATCGAATAGGGACGGCCGAGCAGACGCGCTGCGTGTTCGAGTCGCCCGGACTGCAGGGCATCGCGAACGGCCGAACTCGAAGCGCGCTCGCCATCGAGCGTGATGCTTTCCATGGCCTCGACCTGAAAACCGAGCCTGGCGCCGGCGTCGCGCAGCGTTGCAAAATCGCCGGCGCGCCCAGCGCCGAAGCGAAAATCGTCGCCGACGATCAGATGCCGGACGCGCAGCGCCTCAACCAGCACCCGTTCAATGAATTCTTTGGCGCTTAAGGCGGCGAAACGGGCATTGAAGTGGCAGACGTAGGCCAGGTTGACGCCGTCATCGGCGAGCAATTCAAGTTTTTCCCGCAGTGTGGACAACCTTGATGGCGCCGATTCAGGTGCAAAGAATTCGCGCGGATGCGGTTCGAAGGTGAGCACTGCCGTCGGTAGGCCGATGCTGCTAGCAGCCGTCGTCAGACGAGCAAGCAGGGCGCGATGGCCAAGGTGCACGCCGTCGAAGTTGCCAACGGTCAGAACGGTGGCACTCGGCGCTGTCTGTGAAAAACCGCGATAGACGAGCATCGGGAGCGAGTGAGGACGGACAAAACATGCGATTATAACCAGTTTCGTCTTCTTTTCCTTGTTTAAGGTCGGCGATGAAGGTCAGCAATTGCTACCATTGCGGTCAGCCCATACCCACTTCGGTCGATCTTGCGGTCAGCATCGACGGGCAGCCGCGCGCCATGTGCTGCGGTGGATGCCAGGCGGTGACACAGGCCATTGTCGACAACGGGCTAGCCGACTACTACCGTCATCGCGATGCCTTGCCGAATCCGCCACACGAAGCTCTGCCGGCGATCATCGAGGGCCTGCGATTCTACGATCACGCCGATTTCCAGAAAAGCTTCGTGCGGGTTCTCGGCGACGGTCCTGACGGTAACGAGCGCGAAGCCTCGCTGATTCTCGAGGGGATCACCTGTTCGGCGTGCATCTGGCTCAACGAGCAGCAGCTTTGCCGCCTCGCCGGGGTGACTGCAGTCGATATCAATTACGCGACACGGCGTGCACGGGTGCGCTGGGACGGGCGGCGGATCAAGCTGTCGGACATTCTCGCGGCGATCTCGGCGATCGGCTATCGCGCTTATCCCTACGATACCGCGAGAAGCGAGGAACTGGCGCGCCAGGAACGGCGCAGCGCGCTGTGGCGGGTGTTCGTCGCCGGTTTCGGCATGATGCAGGTGATGATGTATGCCGTGCCGGTCTATTTCGCGAGTACCGGCGAGATGACGCCGGCGGTCGAACAATTGTTGCGCTGGGCCAGTCTGGTCCTGACGGTGCCGGTGGTCTGCTATTCGGCCGCGCCCTTCTTTCGCAATGCCTGGCGCGATCTCCGACTGCGCCGTGCGGGAATGGATGTGCCGGTGGCACTGGGGATTGGCGCTGCCTTTGCAGCCAGCGTCTGGGCGACGCTGACTGCCAGTGGCGAGGTCTATTTCGATTCGGTGACGATGTTCGTCTTCTTTCTGTTGAGCGGTCGATTTTTGGAAATGACCGCCCGCCAGCGCGCGGTCAGCGTCACCGAGGCACTGGCCCGGCTGATGCCGGCGGTCGCGGCGCGAGTATCGGCGTACCCGGCGAGTCGTGACTGCGAACAGGTGATGGCCGCCGATCTGCGGCGTGGCGATGTCGTTCTGGTCAGACCTGGCGAGACGATTCCGGCGGACGGGCAGGTCATTGAAGGCGAGAGTAGTACCAACGAGGCGCTGCTGACTGGGGAGAGCGCGCCGGTACGGAAGCGCCCGGGGGGGCCGGTCACGGCTGGGGCGGTCAATATCGAGAGCCCGCTGCTGGTCGAGGTGACGCAGGTCGGCGATGCGACCCGACTGTCGGCGATTGTCCGTCTGATGGAGCGTGCAGCAACCGAGAAACCGCGTATCGTTGAACTGGCGGACCGCATTGCCAGCCACTTCATCGTCACGCTGCTGTTTCTCGCTGCGGCGGTGGCTCTCGCCTGGTGGTTCATCGACCCTCGGCAGATGCTGTGGATCACAGTTTCGGTGCTGGTCGTCACCTGTCCCTGTGCCTTATCGCTGGCCACCCCGGTAGCACTGACGGTGGCCAGTGGAGCAATGGCCAGGATCGGTCTGCTGGTGACGCACAGTCACGCCGTCGAATCCCTTGCGCAGGCCAGCCATTTCGTCTTCGACAAGACCGGGACCTTGACCACCGGCGAGATGCAGGTGCTTGAAATACTGCCCCTTGGCAGACTCGATCAGCAAGACAGTCTGGCGCTGGCGGCAGCTCTCGAGCAGGCGTCGGAGCATCCGATTGCCGCTGCCTTGCGGCAGGCCACCGGGGGC